>CAYWZF010000059.1:10572-17294 GCA_964461555.1 uncultured Robiginitalea sp.
GCCCGGGCCGAATCGATCTTGGCCACCGCCGCCCCGAGCTTGCCCCAGTTGGCCTTCCCGCTCATCTTCAGGTGGTAGATCTCGGCGGGAACGTTGGCCTCTTTGGCAATGCGGATGAGCTCATCCATGCTCTCGAGCAATCGCACCCCCTCGCTGCGCATGTGGGAAATGTACATGCCCCCGTACTCAGAGGCCACCTTGCAAAGCTCGATGAGCTCTTCGGTACTGGAATAAAAGGCCGGGGCGTAGATCAGGGAAGAGCCGATTCCCAGGGCGCCCTCTTCCATGGCCTGGCGGGTAAGCCGGCGCATGGTATCGAGCTCGGCTTCGGTGGGCGGGCGGTTTTCATAGCCCACTGTGTACACCCGTAAGGTGGTAGCCCCTATAAAGGAGGCAATATTGGTGGAGATGCCCCGGTCGGCCAGCCAGTCAAGGCCGCCTTTCAGGGTAGACCAGGTAATGTCGTATTTGACATCGGTCTGGTAGGCTTCGGCTTCCCTGCGCATGGCCTCGTTGAGCGGCCCCACGGAACTGCCTTCCCCGAAGACCTCCAGGGTTACCCCCTGCCTGATGTCGCTCTGCGACTTGCCGTCTACGATGAGCGAATAGGGCGCCCAGCTGAGCATGTTTATAAAGCCTGGGGCCACGGCCATTCCCGTGGCATCGACCTCAACCGTCCCCTCGGCGCTGCCCAGTTGGCCTATGGCCGCAATGGTATCGGCGTTGAGGGCAATGTCGCCCACATAGGAGGGCCCGCCCGACCCGTCAAGGATCTGGCCATTTCTGATGATGATATCGTAGTGTTCGGGAGCAGAGCAGGCCAGGCAAAGCAGCAGGGCCAGGCCCGAAAGGAGGGTGGTTTTCATGGCTGGTGGTTAGGAGTTTCAACCAAGGTAGCGAATAAATCCCGATGATTCAATGGCATCGGGATCAGATGACCGATGCGTCTGTTTAAGGCCAAATCTGTAACATTTTGGGCTGGCATTCGTCTTTTAGACAAATCATCAATCAATTATTTCGCCATGACCGCCAACCCATTTGCTGCGTACCGACTCATCTTCCTGATCGGATTCTGCGTTTTGGGCATGATCGCCGCCCTGGCGTATTAGCCCCGGCTTGCGAAGCACCGTCTGTCGCCCAACGCATTTCTGCAAGACGCTTACATTGACGTCTTTTTTGTAATTTCAGCGGGTAACCAACCATTGCCCGTGCTCCGCTTCTTCCGCACCTTGCGCCAACGCCTGCTCGCCGAAAACCGGGTGAGCCGGTACCTGCTTTATGCAGCCGGGGAAGTCTTTCTGATCGTAGTCGGGATTTTACTGGCCCTGTACCTGAACAACCTCAATGAGGAAAGGCAGACCCGATCGGTTGAAATCAAACTGCTGAACGAACTGAAATCAAACCTGGAAAGCAACCTGCTCATCCTGGAGCGGAGCCTGCGGACGGAAGAAGAATACCTGGCCTATAACCAGCAAATCCTGGATTATCTTGATAACCGCAAGCCGTACCACGAACAACTCGACAAGGCCTTTGGGGTGTATTTCTGGACCGTTTCGACCAATCCCGTGTCAGGCGGCTATGAATTCCTGAAATCAAAGGGGGTAGACCTGATCACCAACGACAGCCTGCGCAACCGCATCAGCTTTGTTTTTGAAAATGAGTTCTCGATCCTGAAAAACGAAAATGAAGTCTGGTCGAACAACCTGCAGCAAACCATCTCGTACCCGAACCACATACAGCGGTTCAGGAGGTATTATCCCGACCGGCAGCAAAGCAACGGGATCGAATTCGCCAGGCCGTTCAACTATGACCTGTTACTGGAGGATGAAACCTTTAAGAGCATAAATGCCGAGATCGTCTCCAACCGGATGTGGAACATCAACAGCCTGAATCGGCTGCTTATGGAACTACGGGATCTGATCCTACAGATCGAGACAGAACTGGAAAATTGAACCTCTGATGATCCGCTTCTTCCGCACCCTGCGCCAACGCCTCCTGACTGAAAACCGGATCAGCAAATACCTGCTGTATGCCATTGGGGAGATCGTTTTGGTGATCCTCGGGATATTGATCGCCCTGCAGGTGAACAATTGGCGGGAAGACCTGAAATCCAACCGGTACGAAAGAAGCATCCTGAAGGAAATCCGAAACAGCCTCCTCGAAGGCATCCCCGACAGTAAATCCCTCCGCGCCCGGGCCCGTAGGACCCGGGAGGGGGCCGTGCGCCTGGCGCGCCACCTCAACGGATCGGCCCTGCCCGAAGATTCCCTCTATGTGCTGATCAATGCGCTCAGGCTCCGCCGCATCTACAACTACAACTCAGGCCCCTACGAATCGCTCAAATCGGCCGGTATCGAGCAAATCTCCAATGATTCTCTGCGGTTTGAGCTCATTGCCCTGTATGACGACCAATTCCCGGCGGCAGACAAGCTCATCAACGAAGTATTGCGCGAGCGAATCTCCGATAATGAGGCGAGGTATCGGGAGCTTTTCCCTCCCACGGGGCTGGAACTCACCTCCGCGGGCTCCCTGCAATACAGCACCCAAATTGGGGACGAGACCCTGCAGTCTCCCCTGTTCCGCCAGTTCGTGCTCGAGGCGTCCGTGAACGGGCAGATGATGGAGGGCATGATGACGGATTTGATTGCAGCAATGGAGCGGGTGCAGGCCCTGATCGAAGTTGAATTAAACCGTCATTGATATGCTCCGCTTCTTCCGCTCCTTACGCCAACGCCTGTTCGATGAAAACCGTACGAGCCGGTATTTGCTCTATGCCATAGGGGAAATTGTACTGGTGGTGATCGGGATTTTGATTGCCCTGCAGGTCAATACCTGGAAAGAAGAATCGGAAATGCGGAAGGACGAACGCCTGCTGCTTGCCAACCTCAGGGCAGACTTCGAAGTGCGCCGTGAAGAGTTGCTGGAATTCGACACCTATTACGACCTGGAAATCGATGCGGTGGGCATGCTCCTTCCATTATTTCAATCCCCCGGACCCCTTCCCGATGAACGGGTGCTTGACAGCCTGCTTTCCTATTCCGAGAATGCCTATACCTTCAACAACAGCTTCCAGCTGCTTGATTTGCTGTTCAATACCGGGCGCATAGACCTGATAGCGAATGAGCAACTGAAAAACCACCTGCTCAAATGGCCCTTTCTGGTTGAAGAAACGCTTGAAGAACAACGCTATCTGATGGAAATAGACATCCATTTGGGGTATCCCATTGCCGACCAGTTTATATCCCAAAGCGATCTGTCGCACTATTTTAGGTTCAGGGATTACGGGTCTGAAAAATATCACTCCAAAATGCAGAAGGACTATGCGGGGTTGTTCAGAAGCAGCCTGTTTGAAAACTATCTGTCGCGGCGGTTGCAGACCATTCGCATCATGAAATCAGATCGGCTCCGTTTGATAGAGGTTTCCAATGAAATCCTTGCCCTTATTGACAGCGAGCTGAGCCGATTGAGCACAGGTGGGTAGGGCGGAGCCCTTTCTGGCAACAGTACCTGAAAGGGGCTACCCAATACGGTTGCAGGCAGAAGCTTTTCATTCATGCGTTTCGACCCTGTACGGGTCGTTCACGTTTGGCCCGCAAACAGACCGTTGCACGGATTAATTCCTTAAATTGACAGAGGCAACGCCCACCCTTATGGTCCGCTTTTTCCGCTCCTTGCGCCAACGCCTGCTCGCCGAAAACCGGGTGAGCCGGTATTTGCTTTATGCCATCGGGGAAATCGTGCTGGTGGTTATCGGGATTTTGATCGCCCTGCAGATCAACACCTGGAATGAAGCCCGCCTGGCAGCCCAGCAGGAATCCCTTTACCTGGGCCGGCTGCTGTCAGAAAACCAACAAGACCTCGCCTCCTTTACCCGGTCTGCCCAGGCCCTGGAAAAGGGCCTTGAATCGATCAAAAACCTCTCGGAGGCTTTCAAAAACAAGGATTTGCCCGATTCCATCCTGATAGGCAGCATGAATGCGTATCTCCGGTACGGGAGCCTGTTCCCGAGCTTCTCCCCTTCGTCATCCACCTTCGACGACCTTTCCAGCACCGGGAACCTCGCCGTGATCAGCAACATGGCCCTGCGCGACAGCATAGTGGCGCACTACGTCAAACACAAGCAGGTAGCCGAGCGCATCCAAATCGATATAGAATGGGGCCTTCCCCTTGATTCTCCCTTTACCTATGAAAACAACATCATGCGGTTCGAACCGGCCACGGCCGCCCTGTTCCCCGAAACGCCTGACAAGGCATTGGCTGCAGAGCTCAGGCGCAACGAGGCCGCCTACCTCAACAATGCTGCCGTGCATTACTGGATCAACCAGGATTGCCTGGCTTATCTGCAAAAACTGATCGGGGATACGGCTGATTTGATCGAATCCCTCGAACAGGAACTCTACAGGTCATGATCCGCTTTTTCCGCACTTTACGCCAGCGCCTGCTCACCGAAAACCGGGTGAGCAAATACCTGCTCTATGCCGTGGGGGAGATCGTGCTGGTGGTCATAGGAATCCTGCTGGCCCTGCAGGTCAACACCTGGAACCAGGAGCGGCAAAACCGGGCAGAAGAACGAAAATACCTCCTTAGACTGGAGAAGGACCTGCAGCAGGACCTGCTTCGGATTGGTGTGGTTCGTGACAATTATGAAACGCGCCTGGTGCTCGCCATGCGCATCCTGGATTCCCTGCCCGGAAGCAATGGCGAATACATCAGGCAGTGGCCCTGGTTTCAGGAGGCTACAGACAATTATTCAAAGAATCCGCACTCTGACGGGCGCAGCAAGGGAGAGGATCTTTTTAGCATCCTCACCATCCAGCATTTTGCCCCTCAGGAAACCACCATGCAAGAGCTATTGAGCAGTGGGAAAATAAACCTGATAAGCGATGATTCCCTGAAAATTCAATTGCAGTATCACTATCCTTACCTCCAGGGATTGGCCCGGTTCCAGGATGTGATCGTGATGGAAGTTCAGAAGAATTACCGGAACACCATGAATACGCTTAAAATAAGCACATTAAGTCATTCTAACCTCTCCCATATCGTCGAAAATCCCGCTGAGCGGGAGTTACTGGCCCTGGGCCTGGAAAATTATCTCGGCCTGACCATAAGCATCCTGAGCGATATATACTACAATCCGGAATCGGTCCATAATCGGACTTCCCGGCTTTTGAAACACATCCAAGAGCATTTGCAAACCAAACAGCCATGATATTAGATCTTCCTTTCACCCGCTCCCAGTTCCCCGCCTTCTCAGAACCCTTCCTGCAGGGATGGGCCTTCTTTGAAAACGCCGGGGGCTCGTATCCGTGCAAACAAGTCGTTCAAAGGCTGACCGACTTCTACACCAAAAACAAGGTACAGCCCTACTATGGGTACCCGGCCTCTTCAAAAGCCGGTGCCCTCATGGACCAGGCCTATCAGCGAATGGCCGCCTACCTGAACGCGGCCCCGGAGGAAGTGCATTTCGGGCCGTCGACCACCCAGAACGTATACGTGCTGGCCAATGCGATGAGGCCCATGTGGGAAGAGGGGGATGAGATCATCGTTTCATGCCAGGACCACGAAGCCAATGCCGGGGCCTGGAGGCGCCTGGCCCAGAGGGGCATGAAAGTGATCGAATGGCACGTAGACCATGAAACCGGGGTGCTGCACCCGGAAGCGCTCCAAAAATTATTCTCTAACCGCACCCGCATGGTGGCCTTCCCCCACTGTTCGAACGTGATCGGCCACATCAACCCGGTGAAGGAGCTCACCGCCATGGCACACGCCCACGGCGCGCTCTCGGTGGTAGATGGGGTGGGCTGGGCGCCCCACGAGATCCCGGATGTGAAAGACCTGGGGGTCGATATCTACATGTTCTCATCCTACAAGACCTTCGGCCCGCACCTGGGGGTGATGTATGTGAAAGACAGCCTGACCCGGCGCATGGAAAACCAGGCCCACTTCTTCAAGGAAGGCATCACCCGCAACATGATCACCCCGGCCGGGCCCGACCACGCCCAGATCGCCACCATCAACGGCATCCTGGATTATTTCGACGCTGTGTATGAGCATCATTTCGGGGCGGGAGGCAGCCCGCTGGAAAGGGCCCGCGCCCTGAACGGCCTGTTCCGCGCCCACGAGCTGGCCCTGCTCGAACCGCTGATGGGCTTCCTGGCAAGCCGGGATGACGTGCGCATCGTGGGCCCCGGGATGGGCCCGCAGCGGGCGCCCATCGTTTCGATTCTCCCGAAAGTAAAATCCATACAGGCAGTTTACGAGGCCCTGACAGACCACAACCTGATGCTGGGCCACGGGAATTTCTACGCCATGCGTCCGCTGATGGATATGGGCATCCCCACCGACCCGGGGGTCATCAGGCTTTCCTTTGTGCACTACACCAGCCCCGGGGAGATTGACCAGTTGATCGGGGGGCTCGAAAAAGCCCTGTAGAGACGGGGTGTTTACGGGGTTCGGGCAGTTCTTGGAGGCCAGTACGGGCCATGTCTGGATTTCTTAAATTTTTGTTAATTAATTCAAAATTTTTTAACTTTAGGCAACAACCAACCCATTTACCCCTATGTCGCCTGAAGACAAATTACACGCAGCGCGTTGGGTCGCCTTAGGTTTGGCGATCATTGCCTCGGCCCTGGTCTGGACCTATTCCGGGAAAATTTCAGATCTGATGCTTGACAAAACCGCCGAATTCCTGGGTAATTCCTATGACCGCATGGGCGGGATCG
>CAYWZF010000060.1:0-17049 GCA_964461555.1 uncultured Robiginitalea sp.
CTATCGCCGAAGGAACCTGTTGCTGGGTTTGCTGAGTTTCGCCACCCTGGTGGTGATTTGGCAGTTCGAAGACGGGGTGCTGCGGCACTTCACCGAAGCGGCCGTTTCGGTATTCAACTTCTGGACCTGGATCTTTGTCCTGTTCGGCTATGCCTCGGTATACCTCAACAAGCCCAGCCGCCTGCTCGCCTACTGCAACCGGGCGGTATACCCGTTTTATATTTTGCACCAGACCATTACCCTGTATATTGCCTACCAAATAAAGGACCTGCCCTGGGGGCTCCTGCCCAAAGGCCTGGTACTGACCTTCGGCACTTTCGGGATTTGCCTGCTGCTCTATCACTTCGTGCTGCGGCCCTTGCCCCTGATGCACCCCCTGTTCGGGATAAAACCGGCCAAAAAGGGGGTGGGAATGGCCGGCCCCTACGGGCTGCCTTCCCAACCAGATAGCGGGAAGGGCTGACCCGGGCACGGCGTGGGGATTTCCGGTTCGAAGCCGACCGGAAAATAGTATCTTTAGGTGCATATAACCTTCCAAACCCAACCCATGCCCTTATTGATCGTCATCGGGGGGATATTGTTGCTCTTCCTCCTGGTCGTCCGCTTCAAGCTCAACGCCTTCCTCGCCTTTATCATCGTTTCCCTGTTGGTGGGGCTGGCAGAGGGCATGCCCCTGGAGTCGCTGGTCGGTTCAATTCAGAAGGGGATCGGCAACACCCTGGGCTTCCTTTTGCTCATCCTGGGCCTTGGCGCCATGCTGGGCAAACTGGTGGCCGACAGCGGGGCGGCCCAGCGCATCACTTCCAGGCTGGTCGAAAAATTCGGGAAGAAGTACATACAATGGGCGGTGGTGCTCACCGGGTTTATCGTGGGCATCCCCATGTTCTATTCGGTGGGCTTCGTGATCCTGGTGCCCCTGGTTTTTACCGTGGCGGCAGCTACCGGGCTGCCTTTGCTTTACGTGGGCGTACCCATGCTGGCCTCCCTTTCGGTGACCCATGGCTACCTGCCCCCCCACCCGGCGCCTACGGCCATCGTGGGCATGTTCCAGGCCGATTTCGGCAAGACCCTGCTTTACGGGATAGTGGTGGCCATCCCGTCCATCGTGGTGGCGGGCCCCCTGCTTTCGCGGGCCTTCCGGAATATCCCCGCCAGCCCCATGAAGGAATTCGTGAACCCCGTGCTTCTAAGCGAAGACCAGATGCCGGGCATCTTAACGAGCATCTTTACCGCCCTCCTGCCGGTAGTCCTGATCGCCATAGCCACCCTGGCACCCTACGCCCTGCCCCCTGAAAGCCCTGTGCTCAGCGTTTTGGAATTTCTGGGGAACCCTGTCATCGCCATGCTGCTTGCCGTGCTGGTGGCCATCTACACCCTGGGGCTGGCCCGCGGCCGAAGCATGCGGGAGGTCATGCAGACGGTCGCCGACGGGGTACAGGGCATCACCATGGTCACCCTGATCATTGCCGGGGCCGGGGCCCTGAAAGAAGTTTTGGTAGACAGCGGGGTAAGCACGTACATAGCTGACCTGCTCAAAGGTTCGTCGATCTCGCCCATCATCCTGGCCTGGGGCATTGCCGCTGTGATCCGGGTCTGTGTCGGATCGGCCACAGTAGCCGGCCTCACGGCAGCCGGCATCGTCCTGCCCCTGGTGACCGACCATTCGGTCAGCCCCGAACTGATGGTGCTCGCCATCGGCTCGGGGAGCCTGATGCTCTCACACGTCAACGACAGCGGGTTCTGGCTTTTCAAGGAGTATTTCAACCTCTCGGTCAGCGACACCCTGCGCACCTGGACCCTGATGGAAACCACTGTGGGGATCGTCGGCCTGCTGGGTGTGCTGCTGCTGCATGCAATAATCTAATTCAACATATATGGACAAGAAACCCTCAGAACAAATCCGCGAGCTCAGGCTGCAGCTCCCCCCGGCCCCTCCGCCTGCCGGGCTGTACAAACCGGTGCTGGTCATAGACGGCTACCTCTATGTCTCGGGCCAGGGGCCCATGCAGGCAGATGGCTCCTACATGACAGGCCGGGCCGGGGCCGACCTCGACCTGGAACAGGCCAAGGCCGCTGCCCGGCAGGTGGGGCTTACCATGCTTTCGACCATACAGACCCATTTCGGGTCGCCCGACCGCATCGAACGCCTGGTCAAGACCCTGGGCATGGTGAATTGCACCCCCGAATTCCGCGACCACCCCCTGGTGATCAACGGCTTCAGCGAACTGATGGCTTCCATTTTCGGGGAAGACCGGGGAGTGGGGGTTCGCAGTGCCGTAGGGATGATGCTTCCCGGGGGGATCCCGGTGGAGATCGAGGCCATGTTCAAACTGAAGGAAGGATGACCCCAAAAAACGAAACGGCCTGGTATGAGGTTCGGGGGGTGGAAGACATCCCGTCTCCCGCCCTGTTGGTCTACCCGGAGCGGATCCTTCACAATATCCGCGAAATGGTGCGGATTGCCGGGGGGCCTGCCCGCCTGCGGCCGCATGTCAAAACGCACAAGACGGCCGAGATCATCCGAATGCAGCAACAGGCGGGCATCGACCGCTTCAAGTGCGCCACCATCGCCGAGGCCGAGCTCCTGGGCCAGTGCGGGGCATCGGACGTGCTGATGGCCTACCAGCCCGTGGGGCCCGACCCGCATCGGCTGCTGGAACTGCAGCAGCGGTTCGGGCACACCCGCTTTTCGGCCCTGGCCGACCACCCGGATACCCTGGCCCGGCTGGAAGACATCGCCCGCAGGCGTGATACGGTCTTCAGGCTCTACCTCGACCTGAACACCGGGATGAACCGCACCGGCATCATACCGGGAGCCGAAGCGGCCCGCCTGTATGCCCGGATGTGTGAAAGCCCGTATCTGGAAGCCTGCGGCCTGCACGCCTACGACGGGCATATCCGCCATACCGTTTTCGGGGAACGGAAAGCGGCCGCCGACCGTGCTTTCGAAGCCGTGGAAGCCCTGAAGACATCCCTTGAATCGAACGGACACCCTGTGCCCGCCATCATTGCAGGCGGGTCTCCGACCTTCCCGGTGCACGCCCTCCGCCCCGATGTGGAACTGAGCCCCGGCACCACCCTTTTGTGGGATGCCCGCTATGCCGAGCTTTTCCCCGACATGGACTTTTTGCCCGCCGCCGTCTTGCTGAGCCGGGTGGTGAGCCGGCCGTCGCCGGGAACCTTCTGCCTCGACCTGGGGCACAAGGCTATCGCCCCGGAAATGGATTTCCCCAGGGTTCACCTCTTCGGGTGGGAAGGCTGCCGGCAAAGCGGGCAAAGCGAAGAACACCTGGTGCTGGAATGCGGGGGCGAAACCCCGGGCGAAATCGGCCAGCCCGTCTACGGCCTCCCCATGCATATTTGCCCGACCGTGGCCAAATACCCCGAACTGCTCGTGGTCGAGGGTGGGGAGCTCTCGGGCGAGTGGCGCGTTGCGGCCCGTGATTACAAACTAACCCTCTGACTATGTTCATTGTAGACGCCCACCTCGATCTGGCGATGAATGCCATGGAATGGAACCGGAACCTGCGGATGCCCATAGAGGCGATCCGCGAACGGGAACACGGCCAGACCGACAAGCCCGACCGCGGGCAGGGCACCGTCTGTTTCCCGGAGATGCGCAAGGGACGCGTGGGCCTGTGTGTGGCCACCCTTATCGCCCGCTATGTGAAGCCCGGGAACCCCTTGCCCGGATGGCATTCCCCGGCCCAGGCCTGGGCACAGACCCAGGGGCAGCTGGCCTGGTACCAGGAAATGGAACGCCAGGGCGAAATGCGCGCCATCACTTCGGCCCTTTTGCTCGATGAACACCTTGAAGACTGGGAGGCAGGCGCTGCCGACTCCAAGCCCATCGGGTACGTGCTGAGCCTGGAGGGGGCCGATTCCATCGTGGAGCCACGCCTGCTCGAACGCTCGTACCGGCAGGGACTGCGTATCGTGGGGCCGGCCCATTACGGCCCGGGTACCTATGCCATGGGGACCCATACCACAGGAGGGCTGGGGAGCAAGGGGCGCGAACTCCTCCGGGAGATGGACGCCCTGGGCATGATTCTGGACGTCACCCACCTAAGCGACGAGAGCTTCTGGGAGGCCCTGGAGGTTTTCCAGGGACCGGTATGGGCCAGCCATTCGAACTGCAGGGCGCTGGTACCCGACCAGCGGCAATTCTCCGATGAGCAGCTCCGGGCCCTGATAGCCCGCGGGGCCGTGATCGGGGCTGCCTTCGATGCCTGGATGCTGGTGCCCGGCTGGAAGCGGAAGGTTTCACACCCGTCCAATACCGACGTACGGCTCGAGCACGTGGTGGCCCATATCGACCACCTTTGCCAGTTGGCGGGCAATGCCCGGCATGCGGGCCTGGGTACCGACCTTGATGGCGGGTTTGGGCGGGAACAAAGCCCGTCTGATCTCGATACGATCGCCGACCTTCAGAAACTGCCCGAAATGCTGGGCCGGAAAGGCTTCAGCCCGGCAGACATCGAACGCATCATGCACGGGAATTTTACAGATTTCCTGCGCAGGGCCTGGTCAACCGCCTGACAGGGACAGGCGCTCGTCGATTTTAACAGCTTTTTAGGCAGCTCCGGCAAGGTATTTGCTACATTTACAGTGCCATAAGTACCCGAGTCAATGCGCCTGCTGTTCCTAATCTCAGTTTTGCTGCTCCCGGCCCTGCCTTCGCTGGCACAAACCGATTTGCCCGAAACCCGGAGGCTCAACATCTCGGCCGAACCTGAAAAGAATGTGTCGCCCCAGGGCGGCCTGTCGGTGCCTTCCCTCCTCGAACAAAAACCGGAATACGACCTGGGGCTTTCAGACCAGAAGAACGAGGTGCGCATGCTCCCCGACCGAGAGCTGAAACAGGCCGGCCACGACTTGGTGCTCAAGCCCAAGGTGGGCGAATCTGAGAAGGGCAATTCCGGCAAACACTTCGGCGACATGTACCTGGGCGACCTGAAGACCGGCGCCAAATTTGTGGGGATCGTCTGCCGCGACCACGAATTTGTGGACGGCGACCGGGTGCGCATCTTCGTCAATGGTGAAGTTGCCGAGCACAACATATTGCTCACCGGGGCTTTCAAGGGGATCAACCTGGAACTGGAAAAAGGCTTCAACCGCCTCGATTTCGAGGCCCTGAACCAGGGCTCTACCGGGCCCAACACCGCCCAGGTCGACGTCTATGACGACCAGGGCAAGCTCATCTATTCCAACAAATGGCTGTTGTCTACCGGTTCCAAGGCAACCCTGATCATCGTCAAGGAAGAATAACCCTTATTTTTTGGTGCGCTTTCCGGGGTTGTAGGCCTCCACGGCATGCGCCTCCACATCTTCGCGGTAATAGGCCACGTCTTTGAAGGTGGCCGTCCGGTACATTTCGGCCTGGTCGTCAAAATGGGGGGAGTCGGGGTCACCGCTCTGCCCCCCTGCCAGCAGGGACTTCGCCCGTACCTTCTCGCCAAACTCCACCACGGCCACAAAGCTGTTGCCCCGGGTGCCGTAGATCTTTTTGGTGTTGTTGTCGTACCGGGCCCCGTAGGCCGCCAGGGCGCCCCAGCGCCCCGATGCCAGGCCGATGGGAATGCTCGGCTTTGCATCGTCGAAAGCCTGCCTGATGTCGCCGTTGAGGCGTTGATAGCGATTTACCGCTCCCCAGGGCATTTCCCAAGTGCCGAAATCGGCCTTCAGGCCTTCGAGCACCTCCCGGAAGACCTGCAGCCGTTCAGCCCGGGGAGAGCCCTTCCCAAAGTAGGCCAGGAGCTCCATGTCGCTTAACCCTTCGGGCCTTTCGCCCCGTTGTCCATAACGGGTGCCGTAAAAGTGCGCCAGGGTCATGGCCACGGAAGCCTCCGAGGTGCGGTAGTCCCAGGTGCGCAGGGTTTCTATGGCCGGCCCAAGTTCCGGATCGGCTTTCCCGCCGGCATCGTAAGCCTCCACCAGCCCGGGGACCAGGGCCTCAAAAGCGGGCAGGTAGGGGTCGTAGGCCAGGGTGATCAGGCTGTCGAGGGTATAGCCCGAACGTCCCTCCAGGAGCCTTATGGCGTGCACCCCGCGAAAATTCTCCTCATCTGCCGACATGTAAGAAGGGTATGCCCCGCGTTGCGGACTGTACCCCAGGGCCGCCGTATAGGGGGTCGAATTGCAGTTCTGTATCCAGCCGTTGGGCGGGTTCAGCAGGGTAATTTCCTCATCTACGGTATGAAGCCCCTGCCAGTCGGTAGACGGGTCGCTGCCGTCTACCGGTTCGTCGTAATTGAAGCGCCCGTCCCGGCGCGGGATGAAATTGCCGTGGAAATAGGCGATATTCCCGTCGGCATCGGCATATACCGTATTGTTGGAAGAGTTGGTGCGCAAGTCCATCATCTGGCGGAAGCCATCATAGGAGCTTTGTTTGGTACGGATGTACGATTGTTCCAGGGCCTTTGCCGGGCTCCACATCATGGCCGTGGCCACTGGCCTGCCCCCCAGTTGGTGGGTGATGGGGCCGTGGTGCGTCCTGTAAACGGGAAAGGTGCGCCGGGCCAGGCTGTCGCCCAAGCGGTACGCGAGCGTTACCTCCGATACTTCCACCGGGCGGAGCTCCTCCCCGTACCGGTACTTCGGGCCCCCTTCCGCTTCCGCGATCTCCTCCACGAATTCGTCCATCACATCGGTGTAGGTAGAGGTGTGCATCCACCCGGTTTTTTCGTTGAAGCCCTGGTAGATAAAGAACTGGCCCCAGGTCACGGCCCCGTAGGCGTTCAGTCCCTCCTCGCTCACCACATGCATCTCCCCCCTGAAATAGAAGGAGGTGTGCGGGTTGATCAGCAACAGGGCGTTGCCCGATTGGGTCAGCGACCCGGCAATGGCGATGCCGTTGGAGCCCTGGGGTTCGAGCTGTGCCTCCTGCCCCTGTTTTTCGAGCCACTCCCCCTCGGGGAATTCAATCCCCTCTTCATAATAGGCCCGGAGCTTTTCGGTGCTTACCCGTTCGATATCGCCCCCGATAGACCCCTCGCTGAAATACATGGGCATCCAGGGTTCAAAGCGGGAGAGCAGCCGGGGTTGGACCTCCGGGTGGGTATGCAGGTAATAGTTGACCCCGTCGGCAAAGGCGTCGCATAAGTCCTTCAACCAGGGCGGGCTGTTATTGTAGGCCGCCTCGGCCTCTTCCCGGCTCATGAACAGGCGGGCCCGCAGGTCGCTGTACAGGGCCTCTTCCCCCTCAACCTCGGCCAGCCGGCCGATGGCCCAGATATAATTCTGTTCCACCCGGTTGAAATCGTCTTCGCACTGGGCGTAAAGCATCCCGAAAACAGCATCGGCATCGGTCTTCCCATACACATGCGGAACCCCGAAATCATCGCGGTAGATGGTTACCTGGGCGGCCCGGGCTTCCCACCTGGCCACTTCTCCCTCAGGGGTTTGGCGGCACGCGGCCAGGGCCAGGCATACAAAGAGTATGATAATTCTCATAATAGGAGGGTATGACGGCGATCGCCCCCGGCGGGTTGATATTCCCGGGGCATAGCCTTACTTCATCCCTAAAGGTAGCGTTATTCGGCCTTTTTACACAAAAACCCGTGCCAGCCCATTTTTTGCAACGCTGATATATGTCATGAAATGCCGGGAACAATTGTAGTAGTTTCACCCCAGGCAATTTACTTGCTTCGATCAATACGGGAATGGACGCAAAGCTAACAGCAACAGATGCATATGTCCATTCGGGCGTAGTAACCCGAATTGACGGGGCCTCGGTCTTCGTGGCCCTCGACCCGAACCTGCACTGCGAATCGTGCCGGGCCAGGGGGGCATGCGGCGTATCCGACTCAGGTTCCCGGGAAGTTGAAATTACCGATCCGCAGGGCGCCTTCAGGCTCAATGAGCCGGTGGAGGTGGTCCTGAAAAAGGATTTGGGGAACAAAGCCCTTTTCTGGGCCTACCTCTTTCCTTTCATCCTGATGATACTGACCCTGTTTACCACCTCCCTTTGGTTGCCCGAATGGATGGCCGGCCTGGTATCGCTCTTCATCCTTATCCCCTATTATTTGTCGATTGCCCTGCTTAAAAAATATTTTAAGAGGACCTTCAAAATTTCAATCCTGAAAATTTGACAAGGCATGACGGATTCCATTTTATATAGCGTGTTTTTGCTGACCTTTCTGGGAATCGTGGCGGCCCTGGTGCTGTACGTGGTTTCCAAGAAGTTCTACGTGTACGAGAACCCACTGATCGCGGAGGTGGAAGAACTGCTTCCGGGGGCCAACTGCGCGGGCTGCGGCTCGCCGGGTTGCCGGTCCTTCGCCGAAAAGCTGGTGAATTCCGAAGATATTTCCAGCCTGTTCTGCCCGGTGGGCGGAAACGAGGTCATGAAGCTCGTTTCGGGGGCCCTTGGGAAGGAAGTGGCCGAGAAAGACCCGACCGTGGCGGTAATCCGCTGCCAGGGCAGCTGTGAGGTGCGGCCCAAGACCAGTGAGTACCAGGGGCCGCGGTCATGCGCCATTTCGGCCCTGATCTACAGCGGCGAAACCGATTGCCAGTACGGCTGTCTGGGCGACGGAGACTGTGTGGTGGCCTGTAAATTCGACGCCATGTACATGGATGAAGCCACAGGCCTGCCCGTGGTCATCACCGACAAGTGCACCTCATGCGGCATGTGCGTGGAGGCCTGCCCCCGCGGCATTATCGAAATGCGGCCCAAGCACAAGCGCGACCTGAAGATCTTTGTGGGCTGCCTCAACGAGGAAAAAGGGGGCATCGCCAAAAAGGCCTGCTCGGTAGCCTGCATCGGCTGCTCCAAATGCCTCGACATTTGCCCGAAGGATGCCATTACCATGAACAACAACCTGGCGTACATCGACCCGGCCTACTGCACCCTCTGCCGGAAGTGCGTGGATGTCTGCCCCACCCATTCCATCATTGAAACCAATTTCCCGCCCAGGAAGGTGAAGCTGGAAGAAGTGCCAGTAATCAAAGTCGAACCGGTAAAACCTCAGCAAGATGCTTAAGACCTTCCCGAAAGGAGGGATCCACCCTCCGGAGAACAAGCTGACATCTGCCAAACCCATAAAAAGAATGCCCGTGCCGCGGGTAGTCTATGTTCCCATCTCCCAGCACATCGGCATTCCCGCAGAAATCGTCGTGGAGGTCAAAGAGAAGGTCGAGATCGGACAGGTAATCGCCCGGTCGGGGGGGTATGTTTCTTCGAACATCCATTCCCCGGTGGCCGGCACGATCACCAAACTCGACATGATCGTCGATACCACTGGCTACAAAAAACAGTGTATCGTGATCCGCACCGACGATAAAAATGAATCCAATTATCAGGAAACCGAATACCCGCTCATAAGGGAGGTTACCATGGGTTCCGAAGAAATCCTCAAACGCATTGCTGATTTCGGCATCGTGGGGCTGGGCGGGGCAACGTTTCCTGCCCATGTGAAGCTGCACATCAAAGCAGACAAAAATATCGACTGCCTGATCGTCAACGGGGTGGAATGCGAACCCTACCTGACTGCCGACCACCGGCTGATGCTCGAGAAAACCGATGAAATCGTGGTGGGCATCCGCATCCTGATGCGTGCGCTGCAGGTGAACCGGGCCATCATCGGCATCGAAAACAACAAAAGGGACGCCATTGCCCGGTTCAGGGAACGCACCCCCAGAGATTCCGGGATCCAGATCGCGGCCCTGCAGGTCAAGTACCCCCAGGGGGGCGAAAAACAGCTCATCAGGGCCTTGCTGGGCCGGGAGGTGCCCAAGAACGGGCTGCCTCTCGATGTCGGGGTGGTGGTCCACAACGTGGGGACCGTCTTTGCGATCTACCAGGCGGTGCAGCACAACCGGCCCCTGATGGAACGGGTGGTCACCGTGACGGGGAAGAACCTGAAAGACCCGTCTAACTTCTGGGTGAAAATCGGGACCCCGATCAGCGACCTGCTCGCCGAAGCCGGGGGAATCCCTGAGAACACCCGCAAAATAATCAGCGGGGGCCCCATGATGGGCAAGGCCCTGAAGAGCACCGACGTGCCCGTCACCAAAGGCACCTCGGGCGTACTGGTCATTGCCGAGGAAGAGGCAAGCCGGGGCGAACCCAAAAGCTGCATCCGCTGCGGGGAATGCGTGGCCGTATGCCCGATGGGCCTTGAGCCGCACCTGCTCATGAACCTCACTGAAAAAAGCATGTTCGAGCGGGCCTCGCGCGAAGACATCCTGACCTGCATCGAATGCGGCTCGTGCAGCTATGTCTGCCCCTCAGACCGCCCCCTGCTTGATTATATCCGCTTCGGGAAATCGATCACCCGGCAGCTTGAATCGAAAACAGCCTAGCAATGAGCGACCAACCCATCATTGTTTCTGCCTCTCCGCATGTACATTCCGACAGGACATCGAAAAAGCTCATGTACGACGTGGTCATTGCCCTGACTCCCGCCTTTCTGGTTTCGCTATACGTCTTCGGGATCAGGGCGGTGATCACCACTGCCGCAGCCGTGATTTCGTGCCTGTTGTTCGAATACCTCATCCAGAAATATCTGCTGAAGACCCCCGTCACCATTGGCGACGGATCAGCGCTGATCACGGGCATCCTGCTGGCCTTCAACCTGCCTGCCGGCCTCCCGGTCTGGATGGTGGTCGTCGGCAGCCTGGTGGCCATCGGCATTGCCAAGCTCTCTTTTGGCGGCCTGGGGCAGAATATCTTCAACCCGGCCCTGGTGGGCCGGGTCTTTTTATTGGTGTCGTTTCCGGTGCAGATGACCCTTTGGCCCACGGCCGTGGAAAACAACGCCACCGTGGTCGATGCGGTAACCGGGGCCACCACCCTGGGCCTTATAAAAGAAGGCGTACAGTTCGGGCAGACGATCTCCGAGCTGAGTGCGCAGATCCCGTCTGTGGGCAACATGTTCCTGGGCATCACCGGGGGCTCGCTGGGGGAAATGTCGGCCCTGGCGCTGCTTGTCGGCGGCGTGTTCCTGATCCTGAGAAAAGTGATCACCTGGCACATCCCGGTAACCCTGCTGGGCACCATGGCCGTCATGACCGGGATATTCTGGCTGGCAGACCCCGAACACTACGCCAACCCGATGATCCACCTGCTGTCGGGCGGGGCCATCCTGGGGGCCTTTTACATGGCCACCGACCTGGTGACCAGCCCGGTAACCCGCAAAGGGATGGTGGTTTTTGCCATTGGCATCGGGGTGATTACCGTGGTGATCCGCCTGTTCGGGTCGTACCCCGAGGGCATTTCCTTTGCCATCCTGATCATGAATGCCTTCGTACCCCTGATCAACAGCTATTTCAAACCCAGAAGGTTCGGGTCGAAAATCAAAGTCAAAATCATGTGATCGTGAAAAAGAAAGAATCAACGCTCGTGAACATGGTGGTGGTCCTTTTCGTCATCACACTGGCCTCGGGCCTGTCGCTGGGGTATGTGAACGACCTTACCCTTGGCCCGAAAGCCGCAGCCCAACTGGCCAAAAAAGTGGAGGCCCTCAAAGGGGTGCTGCCTCCCTTCGACAACAACCCCGTGGCCGAAGCGATGCGCCTGCCCTCCAAACTGGCCAAAGACAGCATCGAGGCCTACCCGGCCTTCCAAAACGGCGCTTTTATCGGGGCGGCCGTAACCGGGGCCTCTGAGAAAGGGTACAACGGACTGGTCAGGCTCATGGTCGGTTTCGAGCCCGACGGGAAGATCCGGAACATCGCGGTGCTGGAACAAAAAGAAACCCCCGGCCTGGGCACCAAGATGAAGGGCGAAAAATTCCTGAGCCAATTCAGGGGCATAAACCCGGCAACCTTTGATATGAAGGTCCGCAAAGACGGGGGCGAGGTAGATGCCCTGGCCGGGGCCACCATCACCACGCGGGCATTTTCCGAAGCGGCCCGGGAAGCGTATGACGCCTTCATGCAACAGCGCGAAAACCTCGAAAAAACAAAAAACTGAACCCTATGGCCACCGAACTGACCCCCCGGCAAAATTTCCTGAAGGGCATCGTAAAGGAAAACCCGGTTTTTGTGATGCTTCTGGGGATGTGCCCTACCCTGGGGGTGACCTCATCGGCCTTCAACGGGTTGGGGATGGGCCTGGCCACCCTGTTTGTGCTGACCATGTCGAATGTGGTGGTATCCCTGATCAAGTCGCAGGTACCCAGCAAGGTCCGGATTCCGGCCTTCATCGTGATCATCGCCTCGTTTGTAACGGTGGTCGAAATGGTGCTGGAAGCCTATATCCCTTTCCTGTACGAGCAACTGGGCATCTTCATCCCGCTGATCGTGGTCAACTGCGTCATCCTCGGAAGGGCCGAGGCCTTTGCCTCCAAAAATAACCTGTCGGCCTCCCTGGTCGATGCCCTGGGCATGGGCCTGGGCTTTACCCTGGCCCTCACAGTATTGGGAGCCACCCGCGAAATCCTCGGGAATGGCAGCCTTTTTGAGTTCCGGTTCGTCTCAGAAGATGCCCAATCCATATTGCTGTTCATTCTGCCGCCGGGGGCCTTCATCGCCCTGGCGTACCTGGCCCTTGCCTTCAACCGGCTAACCCGTAAAATCGCTTGAGATGGAATACCTGATCATCCTTATCGGCGCCGTTTTCGTCAACAACATCGTGCTGTCTCAGTTTCTGGGAATTTGCCCGTTCCTGGGGGTATCGAGCAAGGTCTCCACCTCGGCGGGCATGTCGGGTGCCGTGTTGTTTGTGATGACGATTGCCACCACGGTCACCTACCTGTTGCACCAGTACCTGCTGGTGCCCATGGGGCTTGAGTACCTGCGTACCATTACCTTCATCCTGGTGATTGCCGCCCTGGTGCAGATGGTGGAGATCATGCTGAAGAAAGTAAGCCCGCCCCTGTATCAGGCCCTGGGGGTATTCCTGCCCCTGATCACCACCAACTGCGCGGTGCTCGGGGTCACCATTTTGGCCCTGGGGCTCGAAGATGGCAGCCTGATCAAGGCCGTATTCTTCGCTTTCTCGTCTTCCCTGGGCTTTGCCCTGGCCCTGATCGTCTTTGCCAGCATCCGGGAATTCCTTGAGCTGGCAGACCTCCCCGAGGGCATGAAGGGGGTGCCCATCAATTTGCTGGTGGCCGGGTTGCTTTCCCTGGCATTTTTAGGATTTGCCGGCCTGGTATAAAATAAGGGCCCGCAGCTTGCGGGCCCTTCCAAAATCCGGTATCGGCTGCTTATTTCACCTGATACGTCTCTCCTGAAAAGAAGAGGTCGTCGGTGCGCACAAAGTCAGAGTTGGCCTTTACCTGCTGGGTCAGGGCATTTTCGCGCTCTTCCAGGGTTACGTCCTGGAAACTCCTGATGATGCCCGTTACCAACGGATTTTGCAGGCGCACCAGCATCAGGTGCAGGGTGGGGTCCTGTTCGCGGGCGTCGTGCACCAGGATGTCCTTCCCGGTCACGCCGTTTTCCCCTATAGTGGCCACCTCGAGCTTCAGCCCATTCAATACCAGGCCTTTATTCCGGTCTTTCCCGAAGATCATGGGCTTGCCGTGCTCGACATGCAACTGCCTGTCTTCCCGCACGGCCTTGTCGGTGAACTCCGTAAAGCACCCATCGTTGAAGATGACGCAGTTCTGCAGCACCTCGACCAGGGAGGTGCCGTTGAATTTTTCGGCCTCGATGAAAATT
The DNA here is from genome assembly GCA_964461555.1 of uncultured Robiginitalea sp. Classification (GTDB taxonomy): domain Bacteria; phylum Bacteroidota; class Bacteroidia; order Flavobacteriales; family Flavobacteriaceae; genus Robiginitalea. Next base: position 13,612 of record CAYWZF010000060.1, read on the forward strand.
TCGGTCATTTCCTGGGGCGTATTCCCGGCCACCCGGGCAAAAAAGCGCGCCTGGGCCCCGATGGCCAGTTCCCCCGCAGAAAACGGGGGCTGGGTATTGCCATAGGGCGAAGACTTGGTTTTCTGTCCTACTGTGGAGGTGGGGGAAAACTGGCCCTTGGTCAACCCGTAGATCTTGTTGTTGAACAAGATCATGTTCAGGTCAATGTTGCGGCGCAGCACGTGTATGAAGTGGTTCCCCCCGATCGCAAGGCTGTCTCCGTCTCCGGTAATGACCCAGACACTCAGGTCGGGGTTGGCCAGCTTGACGCCCGAGGCGATGGCCGGGGCCCTCCCGTGGATGCCGTGCATCCCGTAGGTGTCCATATAATACGGGAAGCGCGAAGAGCACCCGATTCCGGAAATGAACACGAAGTTTTCCTTGTTGATGCCCATTTCCGGCAGGGCCTTTTGTACCGAGCGCAAAACCACATAGTCATCACAACCCGGGCACCACCGCACCTCCTGGTCGCTCGCAAAATCTTTATAGGTATAGTTCTTTGTTGCCGTTTCCATAGTTAAGCCAAAAGTTGTTTGAATTGCTGAACCAGTTCCTCATTGCCGAAGGGCAAGCCCTGGACCTTGTTGTATTGTGAAAGTTCCAGTCCGTCGAAATTGATCTTCAGGATCTTGGCAAACTGCCCGCTGTTGAGCTCGCACACGACGATTTTTTTGAACTTCCTCAAAACCTCTTCCGTGTTTTTGGGAAGGGGGTTGATGTAGTTGAAATGGGCAAAGCCGATATTGGAGTACCCTTCCTGATTCAACTGCTTCACCGCCGTATGCAGGGCGCCGTAAGTGCCCCCCCACCCGACGACAAGCAGGTCCCCTTCCGTTGCAAATTCAGGGGTCAGGGGGGGGATAAAATGCTGCACCCGCCTGATTTTTTCGGCCCTGATCCGGGTCATTTCTTCGTGGTTTTCAGGAACGTACGAAACATTGCCCGTAATGGCGTCCTTTTCAAGGCCCCCCACCCGGTGCTCCAGCCCCGGCGTGCCGGGAATGGCCCACGAACGGGCCAGGGTGGCTTCGTCACGGTCGTACGGATGCCAGTTCTCAGAGGCCTCCTTCACGATGTGGTTCCTGATTTCGGGCATGTCGGCAACCGACCGGATCTTCCATGGGGCCGAGCCGTTCGCAATGTAGCCGTCGGTCAGGAGGATGACCGGGGTCATATGCTCCAGGGCCAGTTTGGCAGCTTCATAGGCGAAGGCGAAACAATTGGCCGGGGTGCTTGCGGCGATCACGATCACGGGGCTTTCCCCGTTGCGGCCGTACATGGCCTGCAACAGGTCAGATTGTTCTGTTTTGGTCGGAAGGCCCGTGGAGGGGCCGCCCCGCTGCACATCCACCACGACCAGCGGCAGTTCCACCATCATGGCCAGGCCCAGGGCTTCCCCTTTCAGGGCCAGGCCGGGGCCGGAGGTGGTGGTGATGGCCAGCTTGCCGGCATAGGAGGCGCCAATGGCCGAGGCAATCCCGGCTATTTCGTCTTCGGCCTGCAGGGTGGTCACCCCAAAGTGCTTGTGTTTGACCAGTTCATGCAGGATATCCGAAGCCGGGGTAATGGGGTAGGACCCCAGGAACAAATCGAGGCCCGACTTTTCAGCGGCGGCCAGGAAGCCCCAGGCAGTTGCCGTATTGCCCATGATGACCCGGTAGGTTCCCGGGGCCATTTTGGCGGGGGAAATCGTATAGGAATTCGGGATGAGCTCCAGGGTTTCCGAATAGTAGTACCCAGCTTTCAGCACCTTGGTATTGGCCTCTTCGAGCAGGGGTTGCTTTTTGAATTTTTTCCGGAAGAACTCGATGGTGTGGTCTGGCGACCGGTGGTACATCCAGTAGACCATGCCCAGGGCAAACATATTCTTGCTCCGGTTGATGGTCTTGTTGTCGAGGCCCTTCAGGTCTTTCAGGGCTTCGCGGGTCAGGGAGGTCATGGCCACCTCGATGACCCGGTAGTTCTGAAGGCTGCCATCCTGGAGAGGATTGGACCCGTATTCGGCCTTTTCAAGGTTCTTCTGGGTGAAGGCATCTGAATCCACAATGATGGTGTGCCCCGGCTTGACGGCATACAGGTTGGTCTTCAGGCCGGCAGGGTTCATCGCAACCAAAAGGTCGACATTGTCGCCCGGGGTGCTGACCTCAATACTCCCGATATGGACCTGATAGCCCGAAACCCCGTAGAGGCTGCCCTGGGGGGCCCGTATTTCAGACGGATAGTTCGGGAAGGTGGCCACGTCGTTCCCGAACATGGCCGAAGTATCGGTAAACTGGGTCCCCGTCAATTGCATTCCGTCTCCGGAATCGCCCACAAAACGCACCACAACGGCTTCCAGGTCCCTGATATCCGGCCCTGCGTTTTTTAACTGTATCATCGGTAAAATCCTTTTTGTTATTAAATAGGGTGTCGCTACGCACCACAGTGATAAATATACCCTCACTTCCTGCAATGAACCCTGATATTTATCATTAAATGAGCAGGTTGAGCATCATACCTTTAGGCTTATCTCATAAATTCTAAATTCTAACAGCCATGGCTATCATTATTACCGATGAGTGCATTAACTGCGACGCCTGTATCTCAGAATGCCCGAACAATGCAATCTACGAACCCGGCGATGAATGGTCGTATTCAGATGAAACCGTACTGAGCGGCACGGTTAGCCTGCCGTCAAGCGGAGAGGAAGTAGACGCCGATGCCAAGAACGAAGCGCTTTCCGACGAATTCTATTATATCGTCCCGGATAAATGTACCGAGTGCAAAGGGTTCCATGACGAGCCCCAGTGCGCTTCTGTATGTCCGGTGGATTGCTGCGTGCCCGACGTGAATCACGAAGAAACCGAAGCCCAGCTGCTGGCCAAGAAAACCTGGCTGCACGGGGATTGACCTTATCCCCTGAGGAGAACCGCAGGTGCCCCTCATGGCACCCGCGTTGGCAGCCACCCCCAAGGGCATTCCGCGGCGTGGAAGGCAATTGGCGGACGCAATTTTTCTCTATGAGCGATTTGAAAACCATATGCAACGATAAACCCGAACCGGTGCAGGGGGGCCCTGGAAGACAGCCTGCCTGCACTGGTTCAATCTCTTCACATTAATCTCAGAACCTTCCCGCCATGAAAAAAGAATTTCCGAAACTCATTTGCGACGCGAATGAAGCCGTAGCGCGAATAGCCCATAAGACCAATGAGGTGTGCGCCATTTACCCGATCACCCCTGCCTCGCCCATGGGGGAACACGTAGACGTCTTCAGTGCCAAAGGGGCCAAAAACATATGGGGCAACGTCCCGAGAATCGTGGAAATGCAAAGCGAGGGCGGTGCTGCGGGCGCCGTTCACGGCTCCTTGCAGGGGGGAGCCCTCACCACCACGTTCACTGCCTCACAGGGGCTGCTGCTGA
>CAYWZF010000061.1:0-16767 GCA_964461555.1 uncultured Robiginitalea sp.
CTTACCCGTATAGACCGGGTCGAGGGCAATCCCCGTCTGCTCCCGAAACGCATTGATAAAGGCCACCAGGCCGGCCGTGACCCGTCCGTACCCGCCGAAATGGGAATGGCCTGAGAGGGCCCAGTGGTCGCCGGGGATCCACGAGGCCAGTTGGGCGGAAAGCCCTTCGGCCTTCAGGGCCGGGTACCCGAGCACACGCTGGTGGGGCGCTGCCCCCCGCACCAGGCCTGACAGGGTGCCGCCCGTGCCGACCGGGCAGCAAATCAGGTCGAACCGGGTATCTTCGGGCTGCAAAATCTCGGCGCAGCCCCGCACGGCAAGGTCGTTGGTGCCTCCTTCGGGCAACAGGTAAGCCGGCCCGTAACGCTCCAGGCAGGCGGCCTGGAAATCGGCCTCCCCCCGCCGGGCGTAGGCTGCCCGGCTCAGGAAAACCAGTTCCATCCCAGCCATTCGGGCGTCTTCAAGGGTGGGGTTGAGGGGCCTGCCGGCCAGTTCTTCGCCCCGTATCAGGCCCACGGTCTCAAAACCGTAGATCGGGCCGGCAGCCGCCGTGGCGTGGATGTGATTGGAGTAGGCCCCGCCAAAGGTAAGCAGCCTGTGGTGCCCCAGCCTGCGGGCTTCCTCCAGGTTGTATTTCAGCTTTCGGTATTTGTTGCCCGACACTTGGGGAAACAGCAGGTCTTCCCTTCTCAGGAAAAGGCTTACCCCCTTTTCCCGGAGCATGGGCAGGTCGATGGCATCGGTGCGGGCCTTCACGGTTTGTGCCCCTCCCGGGCCAGGTAACGAAGGAAGGCATAGGGCTTGCGGCGCCCCAGGTACCCGAGTTCGCGCTCTCGGGCATAGGCTTCCCTTTCAAAGGTGATATTCTGGTAAGCCCTGTAAAAATCGCGGTACGCCAGGCTTCGCACCAGCCATTCGCACAGGTACCACAGATAGAAAAAGACCAGCAGCATTTCAGCCTGTTGCCTGAGGTGGATGCGTTCGTGGTTGATGAGCACGGCGTCGTCGCGCAAAGAGGGGTGCCGCAGGAAGATAAACGGCCAAAGCGACAGGCCCACGTAATTCCGGTAGAAAAAATGTCTGAATATCAGGATCATTCCCCCATTAAACGTCTTCCTGCAAATATATTGCTTTCCGGGCTTCCTTTTCGCCCGGCCGCATCGGGCTACCCCTGACGATCCAAAACCGGGCCCTTTTGTATCTTTGCGACACCCAGGGAGGCCATACCTCCGCGCTGCACTATGGATGATTCTTCCCGGCCCGAACCGGCAGATTACTACCTGAGCCCTGAAGGCTACCGGGTCTTTACAGCTCACTATCTCCTGAAGCGGGGGTATTGCTGCCAGAGCGGATGCCGGCATTGCCCCTATGGTTTTGATGTTAAAACCGGGCTAAAGAAGTAGGGTATCCGGCATGATTTTTGTTATTTTAGAAAGGAATGCCTTTATGAAATTTGCTATGAAACCCTTTCTTCGAATTGCCCCCCTGATGGCCCTGTTCGGCCTGCTTTTGAGTTGCTCCACCGTGCGCGTGATCTCTGATTACGACCGCGACACCGATTTTGCCCGGTTCAAAACCTATGCCTTCTACAAGACCGGCATTGACAAGGTGCAGATCTCAGACCTGGACAAGAAACGCATCCTGCGGGCCATTGAAGCCGAAATGAATGCGCGGGGCTATGTGAAATCGGAAAACCCGGACCTGCTGGTGAGCATCTTCACCACCGAGAAGGAGCGGGTTGACATCTACAACAACTGGGGCTGGGGCTACGGTTGGGGATGGGGCTGGGGTTACAACCCCTGGTACTGGGGTGGAGGCTGGTACGGCCCCTATGTGAGCACCAGCACGGAAGGGTCGCTCTACATCGACCTGATCGATGCCGCCAAAAAAGAACTGATCTGGCAGGGCAAGGGCACGGGCACCCTGGGCCACACCGACAATATCGAAAAGAAGGAAGCCCGCATCCGCGAATTCGTCGCAGGCATCCTGGCCAAATTCCCCCCGGGGCAATAGCCCTGACAGGACAAGAAACAGAGACCCTGCCCCGGCAGGGTTTCTCTTGGCAGCCAACCCGGTCGTTCGGAAATTCGTATCTTTAAACGACTCAGCACATGGCTATGAATTACGAAAGCAACCCCATCCTCGACCGGCTGCCCAAACACCTCAGGCAGTATATAAAGCCCCAGAATTACGAAGACTACTCCCCGGTCGACCAGGCGGTCTGGCGTTACGTGATGCGCAAAAACGTGGATTACCTGAGCCGGGTGGCCCATGAATCATATACCTCCGGGCTCAAAAAAACGGGGATTTCCATTGACCGCATCCCGAACATGTACGGGATGAACCGCATCCTCAGGGAGATCGGCTGGGCCGCCGTGGCCGTGGATGGCTTTATCCCCCCGGCCGCCTTTATGGAGTTCCAGGCCTACAATGTGCTGGTGATCGCCTCAGACATCAGGCAGCTCGACCATATCGAATACACCCCCGCCCCCGACATCATCCACGAGGGGGCCGGCCATGCCCCCATCATCGCCAACCCCGAATACGCCGAATACCTGAGGCGGTTCGGAGAGATCGGGTGCAAGGCCATCTCAAGCGGGAAAGACTACGAGCTGTACGAAGCCGTCAGGCACCTTTCCATCATCAAGGAAGCCCCGGGCACCTCAGCCGAAGCCATTGCAGAAGCCGAGCAACGGATCGAGGTGCTTCAGGAAAATATGGGCCCGCCCAGCGAAATGGCCCTGATCCGCAACCTGCACTGGTGGACGGTCGAATACGGCCTGATCGGCACCCCGGAGCACCCGAAAATTTACGGGGCCGGCCTGCTTTCCTCCATAGGGGAAAGCTCGTGGTGCATGACCGACAAGGTGGCCAAGATCCCCTACTCGATCGAAGCGGCCCACACCCCTTTTGACATCACCAGGCCACAGCCCCAGCTCTTTGTTACCCCTGATTTCGCCTTCCTGAGCCAGGTGCTTGAAGAATTCGCCAATACCATGGCCCTGAGGCGGGGCGGGCTCGACGGCCTGCAGAAACTGATCGATTCCGGGGCCCTCGGCACCGTGGAACTCAGTACCGGCCTGCAGATTTCAGGCCTTTTTACCCGGGCCGTTGCCCATGAGGGGAAACCGGTGTACCTGCAAACCACCGGGCCCACCGCCCTGGCCTACCGGGAAAAGGAACTGATCGGCCACAGCACCGCCCACCACAAAGAGGGCTTCGGGGCACCCGTCGGAAAGCTGAAAGGGATCAACCTGGCCATCGAAAACATGAGCCCCCGCGACCTGAAGGCGTACAACATATACGAAGGGGAACGGGTAACCCTCGAATTCGAGGGCGGCATCACCGTTAGCGGGTCGATTATTACCGGAACCCGCAACCTGAGGGGGGAAATCATCCTGATCACCTTTGAGGACTGCCTGGTGAAAGCCAAAGACGAAGTGCTCTTCGAGCCCGATTGGGGCTTATACCACATGGCCGTGGGCGAAAGGATCGTTTCGGCCTTCAATGGCCCGGCCGACCTGGGCAGCTTTGACCTGGTCAGCCACGTTCCGGGGGAGCACACCATCCGGGTCGAGAAAGACGAAAAGCGCCGGAAGCTCGAGCAGCTCTACGGACAGGTCAGGGAATTCCGGGAAGGCACCAACACCACCATTTCCCGGAACAAGGTTTTCCAGGAGCTCAGGGTGCACCACCCCCAGGACTGGCTCCTCTCAGTGGAATTGTACGAACTGGCGGTTTCGGGCAACGATGAAGGCTTCGCCCGTGAGATCCTGGCCCACCTCGAGGAAGTGAAGAAGCATCGCCCCGAGGTGGGACACCTCATCGACGGGGGCATTGCCCTGACACGGGGGGTTGCCAGCCTTCGCTGAACCCCCTGAAAAGGACCGGGGAGACAGCCTCTATTCACCGGGGAGGCGGGGCAATGGCCAGGCTTCCAGCAAGCCGTCAGACCAAACCAGCTTCCATCCCAACGACCGCGTAACTACCTGAAAATCGGCCAGCTCGCTGATCAGCCTTTCCCGGGCACCTTCACGGAGCCCCGATTGTTCCACTTTGGAGCGGATGATGCGCTGCACCTTTTCTTTGATGGCATTGTAGTCTTCAGCCCCAAAGGGATTGAAGTAATCGGCGCTGACATCGTAGTACTGAATGTCGGGGTAAATCTCGAGCTCGGGTTCGGGGATTTTCTCGAGGTAAAGTGTTTTGGTGTCTGGTTCGAGGCGGTATTCCAGGGCCCGGATGTCGTAAGATACGGTGGCCTTGGCATTGATCACCACCAGGGCCTTCTTTTCGGCTGAAAGCAGGGGCCCGAACAACTCACGGGTATCGGCATAGGTGAACACCTCAGAGAAATGGCCTTCGGTGACCACCAACTTGCCCACCTGGTCGAGCTGCGTTTGCAGGAGGGCCGATTCCTCTTCGAGCCGCGCCTTATCCCCTTCCCCCCTTGTGCAGGTGCGGAAGATCATCACAACGGCCAGGGTCAGCAGCACTCCGGCGAGGAACTTTTTCATGGCTCGAAACGCATAAAGGGATATTTCGCGGTAAGGTACGAAATTCGCGCCTGCAAAGATTTCCTGAATTGCGCATATGCGCCGGAATCGCCGTGCATTGTGCGGTGGGCAAGGCCTTTGCGAATGCCGTCCACCTCTTCCATGACCGGGCGGGCCGAAGCGGCAATCCAGGTTTCGACAAAGCGCTCCCACACATAATCGATGGCCACCGCGTTGGGGTGCACCAGGTCGCGGTCGTAAAACCGGTAATCACGGAGCTCGTCGAGCACCAGCTCATAGGCCGGGAAATAGGCGGCCAGGCCTTTGCCGACCACCCCGTGAACCGCGGTCAGCAACAGCGCCTTGCTGTGCTGGTTCCCGACCAGCCCGTCTCGCAGGTGCCGTACCGGCGAAACCGTCAAAATGACCTGGGCCGAGGGGGCCGTGGCATGCAGCAGGCTCAGGAGCTGTTCGAGCCAGGCCGCGAGCTCGCCCGGCCCGGCCAGTTCTTTCCGGAATTCCGACCCCGGTACGGTGTGGCAATTGGCTACCAGCTGCCCGGAAGCCAGGTGGCGGTATCCGAAGGCAGAGCCCAGGGTGAGCACCACGTGGGTAGCCCGTTGCAATTGTTGCCGCAGCCTGCCCCGGGCGGTGTTCAGGGCATCAGCTGCCGCCTCCCGGTCGGGGTGCCCGAGGCTGGAGTGCGCCTCAAAACTGCGCCAAAGCCCTTGTCGCTCAAATAATTCCGAAGAATCGAACGGACGATCTTCCACCGCCCTCTTCAACAGGCCCAACAAAGGGGCCGGATGGAAGATGACCCCAAAGGGGTTGGTCAGGGCGTCGAACTGGAAGTGCCTGAGCTTGTCGCCTATGTGGGTGGCGAAGCAGGAGCCGAGCAGCAGCACAGACCCCCCGTAGTCGAGCGGAACGGGTCCGGGCGGGATGGCTACGGGGGTACTCCATTTCATGGGGTCTGGATTGATCGGTTATCCGCGAAGGAAGGCTTCGGCGGCTTTCAGGGCCCCGGGGATGCCTGCCGGGTTCTTGCCCCCTGCCGTGGCATAGAAGGGCTGGCCCCCGCCCCCTCCGTGGATGTGCTTTCCGAGCTCCCTGACAATGGCCCCGGCGTTCAGGCCCCGGGCAGAGGCCAGCTCTTTGGAGATATAGCAGGTGAGCAGGGCCTTGCCGTCCTGTTCTGAGGCCAGCAACAGGAAGAGGTTGTCTTCCTCCCCGCCCAGTTGGAAAACCAGGTCTTTCATGGCCCCGGCATCGAGGTCTACCTGCCGCGCCAAAAAGCGCGCCCCATCGAGGGTCGTGATGGCTCCTTTCAGTTCTTCTTTGAGCCCGGCGGCCTTCTGTCGCATCAGGGCTTCGACCTCTTTTTTCAGCTCGGCGTTCTCGGCCTGCAGGTGGCTGACGGCCTGTACCGGGTCGGCCGGGTTTTTCAGCAGCTCCCGCACCGCCTCGAGGGTCTGCTCCTGGGCCTCAAAGAAGTCGCGCACTGCGTCGGAGGTGATCGCTTCGATCCGGCGCACCCCGGCGGCGATGGCGCCTTCACTCACAATTTTGAAATGCCAGATGTCGGCCGTGTTGGCCACGTGGGTGCCCCCGCAAAGCTCGATGGATTCCCCGAAGCGTATGGTGCGCACCGTATCCCCGTATTTCTCGCCAAAAAGGGCCATGGCACCCTGGGCAAGGGCTTCCTGTATGGGGAGGGCCCGGTTCTCCTGCAAGGGCAGTTTCTCGCCGATACGGGCATTCACGAAGGCTTCCACCTCCTGCAACTCGGTCTCGCTCAGCCTGGCGAAATGGGAAAAATCGAACCGCAGGTTTTTGGCGTGTACCGCCGATCCCTTCTGTTCGACATGCTCCCCGAGCACCTGGCGCAGTGCCTGGTGCAACAGGTGGGTGGCTGAGTGGTTGCAGGCAGTGCGCTGGCGTTGCTTCGCATCGACCACGGCACGGAAGGTCACTGAAGGGTCTTTGGGCAGGGATTTGGCGATGTGCAGAATCTCGTTGTTTTCCTTGCGGGTGTCAAGGATGTAGGTCAGCTCTCCCCCGGGGGCCTCGAGGTAGCCCTTGTCGCCCACCTGGCCCCCGCCCTCCGGATAGAACGGGGTCTGGTCCAGCACCAGCTGGTACTGCACCCCCTCTTTTTTGGATTCGACCCGGCGGTACCTGATAAGCCCGGCCTCGGCCTGCAATTGGTCATAGCCCACAAATCCGGCCCCTTTGCCGGGCCTGACGGTCACCCAGTCTTCCACGGCCGTCTCTGAGGCAGCGCGGGAGCGGCTTTTCTGGGCCTGCATGGCCTTCTCAAAGCCGGCTTCGTCGAGCTCATAGCCCCGCTCGCGCAAGATCAGGGAGGTCAGGTCGATGGGGAAGCCAAAGGTATCGTAGAGCTCAAAGGCCTTTTCCCCGTCCACGGTGCGGCCCCTGGTTTGCTTCAGGATGTTGTCGAGGAGGGTCAGCCCCTGCTCGAGGGTTTTCAGGAAGGATTGTTCTTCTTCCCGAACCACGTTCTCGATAAGCTGCTGCTGCTCGCGCAGCTCGGGGAAGGCATCGGCCATGATGCCCCCGAGGGCCTTTACCAGGCGGTACATGAATGGCTCCTTCGCACCCAGAAAGGTAAAGCCGTACCGGATGGCCCTGCGCAAGATGCGGCGTATCACATAGCCCGCCCCGCTGTTGGAGGGCAGCTGCCCGTCGGCGATGGCAAAGGAAACCGCCCTGATGTGGTCGGCGATGACCCTCATGGCCACGTCTGACTCTTCGGAGGCCCCGTACTTAGACCCGGTAATGGCCCCGATCTCACCGATCAGGGGGGTAAACACGTCGGTGTCGTAGTTCGACTGCACCCCCTGCAATACCATGCAGAGGCGCTCAAAGCCCATGCCGGTGTCGACATGCTTTTCGGGAAGGGTTTCGAGCTTCCCATCGGCCTTGCGGTTGTACTGGATGAATACCAGGTTCCAGATCTCCACGACCTGCGGGTGGTCGCGGTTGACCAGCTGGTCGCCCGGGGTTTTCTGCCGCTCGGCCTCGCTGCGGATATCGACGTGGATCTCGGAACAGGGGCCGCAGGGGCCCTGGTCTCCCATCTCCCAGAAATTGTCCTTCTTGGAACCCATCAAAATGCGCGATTCGGGGAGGATGGCCTTCCAGACCTCGTAGGCCTCCTGGTCTCGGGCCAGGGCATCTGCATCGTCGCTCCCCTCAAAAATGGTCACATAGAGGCGGTCTTTGTCTATACCGCACACGCCTGTCAGGAATTCCCAGGCCCATTGTATGGCTTCTTCCTTGAAATAATCGCCAAAGCTCCAGTTGCCCAGCATTTCGAAGAAGGTGTGGTGGTAGGTATCGCGCCCCACCTCTTCGAGGTCGTTGTGCTTGCCGCTGACCCGCAGGCACTTCTGGGTATCGGCCACGCGGCGGTACTGCGGGCGGCTCACCCCCAGGAAAAACTCCTTGAACTGGTTCATCCCTGCGTTGGTGAATAGCAGGGTGGGATCATCCTTCATCACCAGGGGTGCCGAGGGGACGATCTTGTGTTCCCGCTCCTTAAAAAATGTTAAAAATTGATGTCTTATCTCCCTGGAAGTCATATCGAAACAGGCGATTACTTATATTTCGGATATTGTGCCAACAATTTTTATCTTTGCTTGTCAGCATCTGCAGAACGGCACAAAAATAGGATAAAATCCATTCATGACTAAGGTTAAGTACTACTACGATCCCGATACCCTTTCGTACCGGAAAATCGAGCCTAAAAAGTCGAAGAAGTACCGTAATATCCTATTTTTCCTGTTGGCATCGGCCCTCTTCGGCTTCCTTGGGCTGGTGTTGCTGCTCAACACCAACCTGTTCAATACTCCCCGGGAACTGGCCCTGCAGCGGGAGGTGAACAACTATGAGCTGCGCTATGAGCTGCTCAACCGCAAGATGGACCAGATCGAACAGGTGCTGGCCAATATCGAAGATCGCGACAACAACATCTATCGCATCTACTTCGAAGCCAACCCCATCCCGGAGGAACAGCGCCGGGCCGGGTTCGGCGGGGTGAACCGCTATAAAGACCTGGAAGGCTTCAACAATTCGGAAATGATCATCTCCACCACCAAGCGGATGGAGATCATTCAGAAGCAGATGGTCATACAGTCGCGTTCTTTGGACGAGATCACCAAGCTGGCGGCCGAAAAGGAAGAGCTTCTGGCGGCCATCCCGGCCATACAGCCCATCCGCAACCAGGACATGACCCGCATGGCATCGGGCTATGGCTGGAGGTCTGACCCCTTTACCAAAGCCCGGAAAATGCACTGGGGCATGGACTTTACTGCACCCCGCGGCACCCCGGTCTTTGCCTCGGGCGACGGCGTGGTGAGCCGGGCCGACAATAACGCTTCGGGCTATGGCAAACACGTCCGTGTTGAACACGGCTACGGCTACATGAGCCTTTACGGCCACCTGAGCAAATACAACGTAACGCCCGGGCAGCGGGTAGAGCGCGGAGACCTCATCGGCTTTGTGGGCAGCACCGGGCGCTCCGAGGCGCCCCACCTGCATTACGAGGTCTGGAAAGACGGGGAGAAGATCAACCCGATCAACTTCTACTACGGCAGTTTGACCGCCGAGGAATTCGAGAACATGCTCAAGATTGCAAACCAGGAGAACCAATCGCTTGACTGATGAACGTAGAACTCCCCGAAAAGCGTTATTACGGGATTGGCGAAGTAGCCAGGGCCTTTGACGTGAACACCTCCCTGATCCGTTTCTGGGAAAAGGAATTCGACGTTTTGCAACCCAAGAAGAACGCCAAGGGAAACCGGAAGTTCACCCCCGACGACATCAGGAACCTGGAACTCATCTACCATTTGGTAAAGGAGCGTGGCTTTACCCTCGAGGGGGCCAAGACCCATCTGAAAGAAAATCGGCACAAGACCCTGAACAATTACGAGATCATCCGCAAACTGGAGCGGGTCAAGGCCGAGCTGATCAAAATCAAGGACCAGCTCTGATGTAACAAATGCCGTGGATTCGGCACTTATAAATAGCTAACCGTTAAATCAAACTCCTATGAAAAAATGGCTCATTCCCTTGATTATCATCGTGGTAATCGCCTTTGGCCTGTACCGTTGGGCCGTGGGCTTCAACAACACGGCCGTAGAATACCAGGCCAATGCCAAGACGGCCTGGTCAAATGTAGAGAGCTCGTACCAGCGCCGGAGCGACCTGATCGGCAACCTGGTGAAAACCGTGCAGGGGGCTGCCGACTTTGAACGGGGGACCCTCACCGACGTAATCGAGGCCCGGGCGAAGGCCACCTCGACCACCATCGACGCCAACAACCTCAGCGCCGAGCAGCTGGCAGCCTTCCAGGAGGCTCAGACCGGCCTGTCTTCGGCCCTTTCACGTCTGCTGGTCACGGTAGAACGCTACCCTGACCTGAAGGCCAACCAGAATTTCCTGGAGCTGCAAAGCCAGCTTGAGGGCACTGAAAACCGCATCAATGTGGCACGCGATCGTTTCAATGAAACGGTAAATACCTTTGACATCCACATCAAGAAGTTCCCGAATTCCCTGCTGGCAGGTATGTTCGGCTTCGATGAGATGCCGCGCTATGAAGCCGCTCCCGGTTCAGAAAATGCCCCGGAAGTGAATTTCGAATTCAACTAAGACATGTCGGAAGTAGAATCCTTCCTGAGCCCGGAGGCCGAAGCGGAAATCGTGGAGGCAATAAGGGAAGCCGAAAGGAACACCTCAGGCGAAATCAGGGTGCACCTGGAATACGAAGACCGGGGAGATCCGTACCTTCGGGCCCAGGAAGTATTCTGCCTCCTGAAAATGGACAATACCCGACAGCGAAACGGGGTGCTGATCTACGTGGCCGTGCACGCCCACCACTTCGTAATACTGGGCGACAGCGGCATCGACCACTCGGTCCCCCCCGATTTCTGGAACACCACCCGCGACCTGATGCAGGAGCACTTCCGCAATGGTGCCCACAAAGAAGGGATCATTGCTGGCGTGCTTTCGGCCGGCCGCGAGCTGAAAGCCCATTTCCCCACAGGGCCAGACGATCAAAACGAACTGAGCGATGCGATTACAAAGACTTAGTATCGCTTGCCTCAGCCTGTTGCTGCTTGCCGGGGGCTTCTTACATGCCCAGTTCCGGATCCCGGAAAAACCCCAGCTGTCAGAACAGACCAGCCTTTACGACTACATCGGCCTGCTCGAACCGGCCCAGGCCCGGCAGCTTGAGCAGAAGCTCATCCGCTATTCCGACAGCACCTCCACCCAGATCGTGGTAGCCATCATCGCCTCTACCGAAGGGGAAGACATCCAGTACCTCGGGGCCCAGTGGGGCCATAAATGGGGCATCGGGCAGGAGCGGGAAGACAACGGCATTCTGGTGCTGCTGGCCCGCGACGACCGGCGCATCGGCATCAATACGGGCTACGGTGTCGAAGAGTTCCTCACCGACGCCCTTTCCAAACGCATCATCGAAACGGTTATCATCCCCGAATTCAAAAACGGGGATTATTACGCCGGGCTCGACAAAGGAACCGACGCCATTTTCCAGGTGCTCACCGGGCAGTTCCGGGCCCCGGCAACGGGCAACGGGCCCGATCATTTCCCCTTTGAGGCCATTCTGCCCTTCATCATCTTCATCATTATCATCATCATCCTTGCTTCCCGCAGCAACAAGGGAAACCGGGGCAACCGGAGCAGGCCGGGCCTCGATATCTGGGATGTGATCATCCTGAGCAACATGGGCCGCTCGGGCTCCCGGGGCGGTGGCTTCGGCGGGGGCGGCTTTGGCGGGGGCGGTGGCTTTGGAGGCGGCTTCGGCGGGGGCGGCTTCGGCGGGGGCGGGGCTTCCGGGGGGTGGTAGGCCGTGCCTATTTCTTCCGCATAAAAATCGTAATCGGCACCCCCGTAAATTCGAAGTGCTCGCGAATCTTGTTTTCCAGGAAGCGCTTGTAGGGGTCCTTCACGTACTGGGGCAGGTTGCAGAAGAATGCAAACTGCGGGTAGGGCGTGGGCAGCTGGGTGCAGTACTTGATCTTCACGTATTTCCCCTTGAGGGCCGGGGGTGGGTTTTTCTCGATGACTTCCAGCATCACCTCGTTCAGCTTGCGGGTCGGGATGCGGCGCGAGCGGTTGTTGTACACCTCCACGGCCGTCTCGATGGCCTTGTAGATGCGCTGCTTGTTCAGGGCCGAGATAAAGACGATGGGCACGTCGGTAAAGGGGGCGATGGCCTCCTTGATCGCCTTGGTGTAGGCCTTCACCGAACCTGTGTCTTTCTCTACCAGGTCCCATTTGTTCACCAGGATCACGATGCCCTTGTTGTTGCGCTGGGCGAGCCAGAAGATGTTCTGCACCTGCCCGTCAAAGCCGCGGGTGGCATCGAACAGAATCAGGCACACGTCGGCGTGTTCGATGGTGCGGATCGAGCGCATGACCGAGTAGAACTCCAGGTCTTCCCTGACTTTGGATTTGCGGCGGATACCGGCCGTATCGACCAGGTTGAACTCAAAGCCGAAGCGGTTGTAGCGGGTGTCGATGCTGTCGCGGGTGGTGCCCGCGATGTCGGTCACGATGTAACGCTCTTCCCCGATCAGCGCATTGATGAAAGACGACTTTCCGGCGTTGGGGCGGCCCACCACGGCAAACCGGGGCAGGTTGTCTTCCTCGGCAGGCCGGTCGGGCAGCACTTCCACCAGGGCGTCGAGCAGCTCGCCCGTGCCACTGCCGTTGATGCTCGAAACCGGGTAGTATTCCCCCAGGCCGAGGGCATAAAACTCCACGGCATCCTCGAGGCGGGCGGCGTTGTCTACCTTGTTGACCACCAGAAAAACAGGCTTGTCGACCTTCCGCAGCATGGCTGCCACCTCTTCGTCCATCCCTGTTACGCCGGCCTCTGCATCGACCATGAACACGATGGCATCGGCCTCGTCGATGGCCAGCTCGACCTGCCGGTCGATCTCTTTTTCAAAGATGTCGTCGCTGCCGACCACGTAGCCCCCCGTATCGATCAGGGAGAATTCCTTCCCGTTCCAGTCGCTCTTGCCATAATGGCGGTCGCGGGTCACGCCGCTCACGGCATCGACGATGGCTTCGCGCCGCTGTATCATGCGGTTGAAGAAGGTGGATTTGCCCACATTGGGCCTTCCGACAATGGCTACGATTCCCGACATACCTGGTTTTGAGCCTACAAAGGTAGTGCGAATGTGAGAGATATGAAACGGATGCAGCTCATTGCCGCCGGCATGGGGGCAAACGGCTAAGAAACCCGCACCGAAGCATCCCTTTTGGGGCCTATAAGATAGGGGTCCCCAATCCGGCGGGTGCGCACCACCCTGGCTGGCGAGCCGTATGAAACCACCTTGCCCGGCACATCAGTCAGCACCAGGGAACCAGCGCCTATTACACTGTGATTCCCTATGATGATATTTTCAATGACATTGGCCCCGATGGAAATGGCTGAACAGGTCCCCAGGTAGAGGCCGCCTCCGGTACAAACCCGGGGTGCCAGGCTCGAATAGTCGCCCATAATACTGTCATGGCCAAGGGTAGAAGACGTGTTAAGAAGGCAATGTTGACCGATTGCGGTATTTGCATTCACTATAGTGCCAGGGGCAATCACAGTCCCAGCACCAATCCTGACGTTTTTGCCTGTTACGGCGGCCGGGTGCACAGCAGTTACAAAATGAAAACCGGGTACAATATTCATAATGCCATGTACCATCCGGCTGCGGGACCAGTCATCCCCGATTGCCACAATCCCCCCGTAAACATTGAATTTTTCGATCAGGTAGGGAAGGTCGTATTCGGTGCCCAAAATCTCATAGCCGTGTATGCCCGTGCCTTTCCTTTTAATCGAATCGATGAAGCCCACCGGTTTGAAACGGCCTTCCGATTCCACAATATCCAAAACAACATTGCCGTGGCCGGAAGCGCCAAAAATGAGTATATTTTTCATTTGAAGATGAACTAGTTTGCATTTCATCGATAAAATCGAACCGTTTATCGATTATTCAAAGATATAAAATTGAACCGAACAGCTTCAGCCGGTCTGGAAATTTTGTAATTTTTGTGCGATCCGGAAGAGTTCGCCGGACCAACAATTCCAGTGCCTATGTCACTCCCCAATGATATCGTGTTGCGGCCCCGGTTCCAGCTCGAGCTGGGCGTGCCGGCTGCCGAAGTGCTGGGCCGCCTCCAGGACGCCGGCCGGGCCCCCTTCCACATCAAGCGCGTAGACGACCATGTTTTCATTCGGTTCGACGCCACCCAAAACCATTTCTGGTCGCCCCAGCTGCAGCTGGAGGTCCTGGATGAAAACCCTTCGGGATGCCGGGTTTACGGCCTGTTCGGGCCGAACCCAACCCTGTGGACCTTTTTCATGTTCCTGCACTTTGGCGTGGCCACGCTCTTTGTGATCCTCGGCATGTGGGCCTACAGCAGCGCTTCCCTCGGAAAACCCTACGGGGTTCTGCTGGGGGGAATGGGGGCCCTGGTGGCGCTTTGGTTTGTGCTCTATGGCATCGGCAGGGCAGGGCGGGCCAGGGGAAAGCCCCAGATGTACGAGCTCCACACCTTTTTCCTCGGCGTGGTGGGCGCGTGATCACTTATTGGAATACCCGAAACGGCGCAGCTGGCGCGCATTGCTCCGCCAGTCTTTGCTCACCTTTACGTACAGCTCAAGGAAAACTTTCTTATCGAAGAAGGTCTCCAGGTCTTTGCGGGCCTCTGACCCAACCCGCTTCAGGGCGCTGCCCTTGTGCCCGATCAGGATGCCCTTCTGGGAATCGCGTTCTACCATGATCACCGCCCCGATGCGGATCAGCTCCTCTCCCTCCTCAAAGCTCTCGGTCTCTACCTCCACCGAATACGGGATTTCTTTCTTATAGTGCTGGAGGATCTTCTCGCGGATGATCTCTGCCACGAAAAAGCGCTCGGGCCGGTCGGTGAGCTGGTCTTTCGGGAAGTAGGCCGGGCCTTCGGGCAAAAGTTCCAGGATGCGCTTAAAAACCTCCTGCACCCCGAAGTTCTCCAGGGCCGACAGGGGAAATATCTCCGCATTGGGGAGGGTTTCCTTCCAGTAAGCCACCTCTTTTTCCAGTTTTTCCTGGTCGCTGGTGTCTATCTTGTTCAGCAAGAGCAGCACGGGGATCTTGCTGGTGCGGATCTTCTGCATGAAGTCGGCATCTTTCAGTTCGCGCTCCCCGATCTCAACCATGTAGAGCAGGATGTCGGCGTCGTCGAGGGCCGTGCGCACAAAATCCATCATGGACTCCTGCAGGGCATAGGCAGGCTTGATGATGCCGGGCGTGTCTGAGAAGACGATCTGGAAATCATCGCCGCTCACGATTCCGAGGATGCGGTGGCGGGTGGTCTGGGCCTTGGAGGTGATGATCGACAGGCGCTCGCCCACCAGGGCATTCATCAGGGTAGACTTGCCGACGTTGGGGTTGCCGATGATATTTACGAAACCGGATTTATGACCTGGCATGGCGGAGGTTTTGGAAATAGGTTCGGGCGGCCGCATTGACGCGGGGCGACAGCCACAGCACGGCGATCATGTTCGGGATCACCATCAGGGCGTAGGAAAGGTCGATGAGGTTCTTCACCAGGTCGAGCGACGCGATGGCGGCAAAGACGATCATCACCACGAAGTATACGTTGTACCACTTCCCGATACGCGGGGAGGTCAGGAACGAAAGGCTCTTGACCCCGTAGTAGGAATAGGTGAACAGGGTTGAAAGGGCAAAGGCCGTGACGATGAGCATGAGCAGTTCGTCTCCCCAGCCGAAGAGGGTCTTCTGGAAGGCATTGAGGGTCATTACGATGCCGCTTCCGTCTTCGAGGTAGGCCCCGCTGAGGATGATGACCACCGCCGTGAAGGAACAGACCAGGATGGTGTCGATGAAAGGGCCCAGCATGGCTACCAGGCCTTCCTTGATGGGCTGCTCGTTGCGCGATTGCCCATGGTACATGGGGGCGCTGCCCAGGCCCGCCTCATTCGAGAACATGGCGCGCCGGATGCCGATGATCACCAGGCCCCAGAAGCCCCCGGTGGCTGCGCTTTTAAAGTTCCAGGCCTCAGAAAGGATCATTTCGAGGGCCGGCAACACCTTCCCGGCATTGGTGGCCATTACCACAATTACGGCTCCCAGGTAAAGGAGCACCATAAAAGGCACGATGGCCGAGGCCACTTTGGCGATCTTGGTGAGCCCGCCAAAGATGACAAAGGAGGTGATCACCGCCAGCGCCAGGCCGATGCCGAGCTTCCAGTTGAAATCGGAAGTTGCCACCAGGGTCTCGGTAGGGCGCACCACGGTCATGAAGGTCTCGGTGAACTGGTTGGCCGTGAACACGCCCAGAAAGCCGAACAGGCCGCAGATGCAGAAGAACACGGCCAGGGGCCGCGCCCAGGCGCCCATCCCCTGGGTGATGTAGAACATGGGCCCGCCCTGCAATTTGCCGTCGGAATCGTGCCCCCGGTACATGATGGCCAGGCTGCAGGAGTAGTATTTGATGCTCATCCCGATCAGGGCGGTCATCCAGATCCAGAAGACCACCCCGGGGCCCCCGTCGTGGATGGCGATGGCCACCCCCGAAATATTGCCAAGGCCCACCGTGGCTGCCACGGCTGCCGAGAGCGCCTGAAAGGAGCTCACGTCGCCCCGGGCGTTTTTGTCGTCGTATTTCCCGGCGGTGATCGCCAGGGCATGCCCGAAGTACCGGTAGGGCTTGAACCCCGAATAAAAGACCAGGAAGAGCCCCCCCCCGATCAGGAGGAGGAACATGGGCCATTCCGTGTACGGGATGGCAGCAGAGAGAAAGTCGTTGATTGCCTGCATAGCGATTACATAGCCCCGAAGGTAGGCATTTTCGCAAAAGGCCCGAATCGGCCCGGCCCATTAATTCCCCCTGAAATTTTTGATAAACCCAAAAACCGTCGTATATTTGCCGTCCACATCGCGGGGTAGAGCAGTAGGTAGCTCGTCGGGCTCATAACCCGAAGGTCACTGGTTCGAGTCCAGTCCCCGCTACAAAGAAAGCCATCGACGTTAGTCGGTGGCTTTTTTCTTTGGGAGCAAACCGAACTTGTTCGAGTTTGCGATTAAAGAAAAAAGGCAAAGGCCTCGCGCCAGCGGCGCCGATGGCTTTCTTTGATAGGCCCACCCCAAGGCCCTTTTCCTCGCGCAGCGAGGAAAAGAATCCAGTCCCCCTCCCTGCGGTAAATTCCAAGCACCAAATT
>CAYWZF010000062.1:0-16486 GCA_964461555.1 uncultured Robiginitalea sp.
GCACCGTACACCTGGGCGACGTGGCCACCCGCTCGTGCATGCTGCCGGTCTCGGCGGTGGGCACCCAGCGAGTGACCACTATCGAAGGCCTCTCCGAGAATGGCGACCACCCCGTACAGCAAGCCTGGCTCGAAGTAGACGTGCCCCAGTGCGGCTACTGCCAGGCCGGGCAGATCATGCAGGCGGCGGCCCTGCTCAAAAGCAACCCGAACCCCAGTGATGAAGAAATCGAAGGGGCCATGAACGGCAATATCTGCCGGTGCGGCACCTATTTGCGCATCAAAAAAGCGATCAAACTGGCGGCCCGGTCAAACACCTGAGTTTCCGATTCCACAACATACCCGTAGCACCCAAAAAAACGACTTATGACCCTTGTTAAGACCACCCTAGGAAGACGCGCCTTTATCGTCAATACCGGCATGGCCTCCGGAGGCCTGGTATTGGGCTTTAGCTGGCTCAATGCCTGCAAGCCCGAACAGGCCCGGGAAATGGCGGCAATCGAAATGCCGAAGGAATGGTTTGAGATCAACGCCTATCTGAAGATCGGCGATAACGGCATGGCGACCATCTATTCGCCCAACCCGGAATTCGGGCAGAATGTGAAGACCAGTATGCCCATGATCGTGGCCGAAGAGCTCGACATCGACTGGGAACAGGTGCTCGTGGAACAGGCCCCTTTCAATAATCAGCTGTACGGCCGGCAATTCACGGGTGGAAGCCAGGGCATCCGCCGCGGGTGGGAGGGCCTGCGCCTGGCAGGCGCTTCGGCCCGGCAGATGCTGCGCGAAGCGGCGGCCCAGGCCTGGCAGGTACCGGTAGCCGAGGTGACCACGGCGGCCGGGGTGCTGCGGCACGAGGCCAGCGGCAAAACGGCGGGCTACGGGGAAATGGCGGCGGCAGCGGCTAAACTCGCGGTACCGGAGGAAGTCGAGCTCAAGGAAGTGAAGGACTTCACCATCGTGGGCCACTCCAAAAAGAACGTCGATGGGAAGGCCATTGTAACCGGCCAACCCATGTTCGGGGTAGACTACAAGCCCGAGGGCACGCTGATCGCCATGCCGGTATTCCCCCCGGCCTTTGGCCTGAAGCTGAAGGCCTATGACGCTACCGCCGTGCGGAGCATGCCCGGCATCCGGGATGTGTTCACCATCAAGACCCTCGAAGACGACTATGTGCGCAACGGGTTTGACACCGATACCTTCAACGAACCCATCATCATCGTGGGCAATACCACCTGGGAGGTGATGCAGGCCAAAAGCGCCCTGCGGGCCGAGTGGGAGCCCTTTGAGGCGTATACCCAAACAGTGGCAGGCTGGGGTGGCGAGCAAAAGGTCACCGTTCCTGCAGGCCTGGAAAGCTCGCGGGTGCACCAGGCCCGCATGCAGGAATTTGACGCCAGGCCTTCCCGCGTGGCGCGTCGCGACGGCGACCCGGAAGCCGCCTTCAAGAAAGCGGCCCGGATCGTGGAACGCAGTTATTCCTGCCCCTTTCTGGCCCACAACTGCATGGAGCCGATGAACTTTTACGCCCATGTGACCGACCAGAAAGCTGAACTGGCCGGCCCCCTGCAGGCCCCCGAACTCATCGAAAGCACGCTCTCGGCCCGGCTGGGGCTCCCGATCGAGCAGATCGACATCCACCTGACCCGGATGGGCGGTGGCTTCGGCCGGCGCGCCTACAGCCACCATGCCGTGGAGGCCGCCCTGGTCTCGAGGCAGGTCATGGCCCCGGTGCTGCTGATGTACAGCCGTGAAGACGACATGCGCTTCGGCATCTACCGCCCGGCGTACTTCGCGCGCTACCGGGCAGCGCTCGACGAAAACAACAACCTGCTGGCCTTCCATGTGAAGGCAGGCGGCATCCCTGAAACGCCCCTGCATGCCAACCGCTTCCCGGCGGGGGCCATCGACAACTACCTGGCCGAGGCCTGGGAGGTGCCGTCGAACATTACCATCGGGGCCTTCCGCGCGCCCCGTTCGAACTTCATCGCCGGGGCCGAGCAGTCGTTTTTGGATGAACTGGCTGAGGAAATGGGTAAAGACCCCATCGATTTCCGGCTGGAATTGCTGGAGCGTGCTATGACCAACCCGGTGGGTGAAAACAACGACTACGAGGCCGACCGCTATGCCGGGGTGCTGAAGCTGGTGCGGGAAAAATCCGGGTGGGGCAATGCCCCTGCCGCGGTGAGCCGCGGGGTGGCCGCCTATTTCTGCCACAACAGCTATGCCGCCCATGTGCTGGACCTGAAGCTGGAGAACGGCCGGCCGAGGGTTGAGAAGGTGACCTGTGCCATTGATTGCGGCATCGTGGTGAACCCCGATGCGGCGGCCAACATGGCCGAAGGCGCCATCGTCGACGGGGTCGGCAATGCCATGTTCGGGGAAATGTCGTTCTCCGACGGACGGCCCGATAAATCGAATTTCAACGATTACCGGATGATCCGGATCATGGAGGCCCCCCGGGAAATCGACGTGCATTTTGTGCAAAACGAGATAGCGCCTACCGGCATGGGCGAGCCGCCTTTCCCACCCGTTTTCGGGGCCTTTGCCAATGCATTGTACAAGGCCACGGGAACCCGGCACTACCACCAGCCCTTCCTCTCAGACCGGCCGCGTATCATTGGCTGATCAGGGATAGCAGCGTCAGGCGTTACGGATGTTGTTATTTCAATGGGCCACGGGTACTGTTTGGCAAGGTTTTTCTTTGCCCTGCCACCGGTCGCAGGGCCCGCCTTCGCCAACCCTGGAAAACCCGCCCCAAAGGGGCCGGTTCCGATCCGGGGGGGTTCCTTTATATATGACAAATATCATAGGCCCGCGCCTTAAGGGAGCCTACTTTGGTCCCTGATTGCTTCCTGAAAGGGATTGGTCAGACAAAATGGGGGTTTTGTTGAACCAAATTCCATTTACCATGAAAAAGTTTGTTTTACAAGGGATTGCCCTGCTGGGCCTTGCCCTGGCCCTCTCGTGCGTCTCAGAATATCCGTACCCTGGCGAGGACCAGCTGGAGGAAGCCGCCCAGGCTTCCGATTCAGAGAACTCCGGAGATTCCACCGATGACGCCACCCCTGAAAATGAGCCGCCAACCGCGGATTCCGGGGCTGATACGACGCCTCTTCCTGAAGATCCCCTGGCGACCGACCCCAATGCCGGGAAGGTTACCTACCTGGCCGATGTGGCACCCATCATGAATCAGCTGTGCGTGGCCTGCCACAATGCCTCCCGGCACGAAGATGGCGTGGACCTTTCTACCTATGAGCTTACCAGGATGAATTTCAATGACATCCTGGAATCCATGATGGAAGACGAGGAGGAAGACGACCTGATGCCCCCGGGGGTACGTGTAGACGCCTCCATCATACAGACCCTGCTGGCCTGGAAAACCGATGGCATGCTCGAAGGACAGGCCCCTGCCGATGACCCGGTAGTGCTGCCCCCAGACGGATCGCTCAGCTATACGGCCAATATTCTCACGGTGTTTGAGGACAACTGCATCATGTGCCATAACAACAATATGGCTGCCGGGGGGTTCGATATGTCTACCTATCAGAAATCGGTTGACCAGATTGACCTGATCATGGCGCGGATGGAATTGCAAACCGGTCAGGCCGGGGTGATGCCGCCAGCCGGGCAGATGGATGCCGCCACCCTGCAGCTTATCCGGGATTGGATCAACCAGGGCATGCCTGAATAGCCTTTAGCAGCGGGGGATGTCTCCGGTGGATGGTTTCCTGAAATATCATTCCTGATACGGCGCGTGGGGGTACTCACCGCCCCACGCACCAGCGCTTTTCGCTCACGATATAGCCCAGGGCCAGGTTGACCACCGGGTAGATACCCCCGCTGAATTGGCCCATGCGGGAAATTGCCTCTGTAGAGGGGATGAATAAAGGACGCGGCAGTGCCTGCCCAGGGGGATGGCAAAGGGCTCAGTTCGCCTTCAAAAAACGCTGTATGTCTTTGTTGGAACCGTACACCACCATCAGGTCATCTCGGTTTAGCTGGCTTTCTGCGCTGGCGACGCCTTTGACCCGGGGTACCCGCCGTGCGGACCCCAGGGGAGACGTCTCCTCGGCTTTGCCTATAGTGGTTAAGACTAGCAGGCTGTATTTTTCCCGTATCTGGCTTTCCTTGATGGTGGTACCGTGCAGGGCCTCCGGCACTTTTACCTCCACTATGCTGTATTCCTCGTTTAGTTCGAAGGAATCGACCACCCCCTTCAGGCTCAGTTTTTTGGCCCACCGCATGGCCGATTCCTGTTCGGGGTGAACCACTTCGTCTACCCCGATGGCATTCAGCACTTTTTCGTGCAGGTCGTCGATGGCCCGGCTCACCAGTCGTTTCACCTTCAGGTTTTTGAACAGGGCTGTGGCCATTACGTTGGTCCCCCGGTCTTCGCCTATGGCGACCACGACAATGTCGGTATCGCGCAGGGGCAGGCCGGCTACGGTAAACTCATCGGTGGCATCCATGCAAATGGTATGCGAGATGCGCTCCTTGTAATGGTCAACCTTGTTCATACTGGTGTCGACGGCTATCACTTCATTGCCCTGCTGGGTCAGTTTTTCGGCCAGGGAAGCCCCGAAACTGCCTAACCCCACGATTAAGTATTTCATATCCTCATTAGTTTATGGTCAGTTCTTCGACCGGATATTTGTAATGGTGCGGTTTCACCTTCCTGAAAACCGCAATCAGGAGGGTTAACATGCTAACCCGGCCAATGAACATAACGGCAATAATTACAAATTTGCTGGCCGGGCTCAGTTTGGCGGTAATGCCCAGGCTCAAGCCCACGGTACTGTAGGCCGAAAAGCACTCGAAGGCGATGTCGATCAGGTTTTTCTCACCGTCGAACAGGGAGACGAGGATAACCCCGAGGCCGATAACCACAAGGGAAAGGGCAATTACCGCAAAGGCTCGCCTGACCGAAACATCGGCGATTTCGCGCCTGAATATCTCGATCTTGGTCTTGCCCCGGGCCAGGCTCAGGAAATTGAGCGTGGCAATGGCAAAGGTATTGGTCTTAATACCCCCGCCGGTGGAAGCCGGGGAAGCGCCGATCCACATGAGCAGGAATACCATCATGATGGTGGTAAAATCGAGGGCGGCCATATCGACCGTATTAAAACCGGCCGTTCGGGGGGTGGCGGCCCCGAAAAGGGCGGTGACCCATTTCCCGCCCCCGCTGTGCTCGGCCAGCGCATTGCCGTATTCATTGAGGTAAAACAGCACGGTACCCACCGCCGTAAGCGACAGGGTGGTTATCAGGGTAATGCGGCTGTTCAGGCTCAGGACCCAGGGCCGGTGCATCTGCTGCTTGCCGCGGAAATAGAAGATTTTCCTGCTGATGAAATACTTCAGGTATTTGATGATGTTCACCACGATGGGGAAACCGAGGCCCCCCAGTACGAAGGCGGCGAGGAGTACCATCTGCAGCGAATAGTTATAGCGGTAACCCGTTTCGTACAGCCCGTTGGGCAGGGTAGAGAACCCGGCATTGCAAAAGGCCGAAACGGCGTGAAAGACCGAAAAAAAGAAGCGTTGGAAAAAGGAGGGCAGCAGCCCCCTATCGAGGCTTGCATAAATCAGTGCGGCTGCAACGAGCTCAATGGAAAAAGTAATTACAAGAATGCGTCTCAGGGTTGAGAAAACTTCCCCGAGTTTATTGCTCCCCGTCATGTCGCTGAGGGTGAGCTGGTTTTCGTAACTGGCACCGCCCCGAAAGAAATAGCCGAAATAACTCGCTACGGTAAGAATGCCAATACCCCCCGCCTGGATCAGCAGCAATATTACCGATTGTCCGAACAGGGTAAAATAACTCCCCGTATCTACCACAATCAGACCGGTTACGCACACAGCGCTGGTCGAGGTAAAGAGGGCATCCAGAAAGTGGATGCCATGGTGCGTGGAATTGGGGAGCATCAGCAACCCCGTGCCGAGCAGGATAATGCCCAGGAAGCTGGCGATAAAAAGCTGGGCCGGATTGAGCACGGTACGCCTGTAGTTGATTTCCTGTTCGGAAAATTCCCGGATGAAGGTGAGCAAAATGGCAAATTTTACCCAATTGTCACTGTAGAGTAAATGGACCTGCCGACCGGCTTCCTCCCCGAAAAAATGTACTAGTAAGATAACCAGGGTAATCAAGATGGAAAGTACATCGAACACGATTACCGAACGACGGAAGTTTTTGGCTTTTTTCAGGTATCGGACCACGGTTGAGAAGATACCAAGCCCGATCACGACAAAGTAAAAGCCGTTAAACCACAATTGTGCCTGACGGGTTTTGTCAAAGCCGAAATCGAGGACAAACAACAAAACACCAACGATGGTAGTGTAGAAAATGAATTTGAAAAGTGGCCCCTCCCATTTCATCAGGGATCGGGTCACACTTTTGGAATGCGACATGGCCGTTGCAGAATCAAAAAGAGCATCAGTACCTCAAAGGTATACAATGTGGGCCGATTTTGTTCCGGCTGGTCCAATAATCCGTAAGACGCTGAAAGAATACGGTTTAGGAGGGAAGTCACCGCCCCACGCACCAGCGCTTTTCACTCACGATATAGCCCAGGGCCAGGTTGACTACCGGGTAGATACCCCCGCTGAAGGGGCCCATATGGTAGCCGGCCCCGGCCTCAAGGGAAAAGCTCAGGCCCTGCCCGAAGCTGCGCTGGATGCCGTACACCAGCCCGGCATACCCGTATTCGGGCCGGGTGACGGCTTCGGAGGAGGTGAACAGGGCGGCCGTGGGGGCCAGGTAATTGCCCGAATTCCCGTAGATAAACCGCCCGTTGCGATACCGGTTGTCGAAGTTGTGGTAATACCGGTACTGCACGATGGCGGCCGGCAGGATGCGGATATGGGAATAGGGTTCTGTCCGGGCCGGGTCGATGGCCGGTTGTATGGAAAACCTCAGGTCGAGGGTCGAATTCACCCCCAGCCCCGCCTCGTATTCCAGCCCCGGGCTGAGCAAGTTGATCTTGAGCTGGCGGATTTCGCAGTTCTTCCCGAACTGGGCACGGAGGGCCCCTGAAGCCCCCAGGGAGAGGGCCAAAATCAGGACTCGTAAAATCGCTTTGCCACACATGGTAGTACCCTAACGCAAAAGCGCCCCAACTATTTCAACAAGGGGTGTGCACTTCGGTTCTGTCATTCCATTTCAAATCGCAGGGTATCGAGCTCCGGGGCCTTCCAGGGCTGCACCTTGCCCTGGGTGCGGAAGCGGATGCCCGTGACCTGCCGGCCCTCCAAAGGCGGCGCCTGGTTGCCCCAGGCATTGCGGATGTAGGTGGCGATGGCGGCAATGTCGGGGTCCTGGAGCGTGGAGAACGAGGGCATGCTGGGCAGGATTTCGGGAATGTCATAGGTTTTCCCCCCCACCTGTACCGGCCCTTCCATGCCGTGCAGGAGGATCACAGCCAGCTTGTAGTCTTCCCCGAGCACCCATTGCGACCCCTGCAGGGGCGGGGCAAAGCGGGGCAAGCCCTCCCCGGCTGTGCCGTGGCAGCTGGCGCAGAGGTTCAAAAACTGCTGGCGGCCCCTGGCCATCTGGGCCGGGTCAAGTTCATACGTCGTGATAGCGGCTTCAGGCGCGGCCACCGGCTTGCCGGGCCAGGTAAAGCGTTCGCGCAGCTGGGCCTGCAGGGCCTGCAGGGCCGGCCGGCCTGAAAGGTCCTTTTGGAAAACAGCAGGTTGTTCTGCCAGTTCCCGGGCCGTTGGAGCAGCTGCCGTCGCCTGCAGCATTCCGGCGGCCACGGCAGGCTGTACCCAGGCCTTTTCAGCGGGCAGGTGCTGTTCCAGGAGCCCGAACAGGGCCGCAACCTCGGCCGGGTCTGATTTGCGGGTTATGGCTGCCGCGAGCTGCTCTGTGAAAATTTCCCGTTCCTGCCTGGGGGAGCCCCAGCCGGGCTGCTGCTGCAGGTACTCGAAAAAGGCGTATTCCCGGTTTTCCAGGCTGCTCAGCACGGCATCGCGGGCCAGGGGCAGGGCGCCATAGGTTTCGAGAAAGCGGCGCCCGATGGCAAAGAAGGCCGGGTCGGCGAGCAGGTACCCGGAGAGGACCATCTGCAGCTGCACCAGGGGGTGGGCCGCTTCAAACTCACGGTTCACAAAGGTTTCCAGGGTCGCGCGCAAGGCCGGATCCCGTTCTGCCTGCCCTGAGAGCAACCGCAGGGCGGCCTGCACGACATGGGGGTCAGGGGCCCGGGCCGCCTTCCAGAGTACCTCTGCCTCAAGCTGCCCCAGCCCTTCGAGGGTCCAGAGGGCGTGCAGCCGGGCAGGGTAGGGGCCCTCTGAGGCCAATTTTCGCAAGGCATCCAGAGCCGTGGTATCCCCGCTTTCGACCAGCAACTGCTGGGCCTTGTCGCGCGTCCAGCCATTGGGGCTGCCCAGCTGGGCCACCCGGCTGCGGGCATCCATTCGGGCGAGGTTTTCAGCCGGCTTGTGCGGCCCTGCTGCCGAGGTAATGCGCCAGATGCGCCCCATGTGGATGGGTTTGTCGAGCTTACGCTCGAGGGTTACCTGGCGGAGGTAGGGGGTCATGTAGGGGCCGTGCTGGATGATGCCCTTGTACATATCGACCACATAGATGGCCCCGTCGGGCCCGGAGGCCAGGGAAACAGGCCGGAAGCGCTCGTCGGAGGAGGCAAGGAATTCCCGGTCGCGGTAGGCCCCTTCGGCCCGCAGCACGAATCCCTCTTCAAACACGTTGTTTTGCTTGATCAGGTTGGCGGTGGGCTCGCAGACAAAGGCGTCGCCATTATACGAAGCCGGCAGGGCAGTGCCCCGGTAGACCAGGGGGCCGCAGGCCGAGGCGAATTCGAGCAGTTTTCCGGCCTCATCGAGGGTGCCGGGCACATAGCCCCGGTTCACCGCCGTATTGCTGCGGATGGGGTAAATGGCCCGCTCCAGGGTCAGGCCGTGGTCAATGCCGCTGGTGGGGGAGTGGTGGGGATTTTGCCCGATAAACCCGGGCGGCACCAGGTCGGCGTGGAGCTGCGACCAGTTGTAGTTGTAAAAAAGCCTGCCGGCATCGTCGTGGCAGATGCCCCACTGCCCCCTGAATTCAGTGCTGTCTTTGATCCAGCCATCCCCTTCGGGCCGGTAGCGGAAGTGCGATTTGGCGTTGTAGTACCAGTTGTCCATGCCCCGCCAGAGGCCGTTGGCCGAGTGTTCGGGCATGCCGCTGCCCCCGTACTCCGGGTCGAGGAGCGACCGGGTGTCGGCCACCCCGTCTGCGTCGGTGTCGCGGGCCAGCCAGAGGGGGATGTTTTCGGCCACCAGGGCCCCGCCCTGTACCAGGGCAATGGCCCGGGGCAGCACCAGGCTGTCGAGGAAGAGCTGGCTGTGGTCCATCTGCCCGTCCCCGTCGGTATCGGTAAGGATGCTCACCCGCCCCACCGGGTCTTCTTCCCCGGTGCCGTCGATATCCTGCATAAAGCCCAGCATCTCAACCACCCAAAGCCGCCCGGCTTCGTCGAAAGCGATGGCCACCGGGTCCTGCACCAGGGGCTCTGCCGCCACCAGCTCTACCCGAAGGGCCGGGTCGGCCAGCACAAAGGAAGCCAGGGCCTCCTCAGGCGAGAGCGGGGGGGAAGGCTCCGGTTCGCTGCAGGCCAGAACCGATAGCAACAAGGCCGCCAGGGCATGACGGGGTATCGGGGTGCTATACTTTGCAAAAGGCGCCATCCGTTACAAAATCAGGCTGGCGATATACACCAGGGTGGCCGCAAAGGTACCTACCACCAGGGTGCCCAGGGTGTAGACCCGGTAGCCGGTTTTGACGTCAATGCCCGAGAACTGGGTGAGGATCCAGAAGCCGCTGTCGTTGGCGTGCGATACCACCATGGCCCCGGCCCCTATGGCAGAGACTACCAGGGCCTTTTGCATTTCAGTGTCAAAGCCGAGGGAGGCCATCAGCGGGGCCATGATGGAGGCCGTGGTGATCAGGGCCACCGTAGAGGAACCCTGGGCCGTTTTGATGGCAGCGCAGAGCAAAAAGGGCAGCCAGATGCCCAGGCTGGCCCCGGAGAGGGCCTGGGCCAGGGTGTCGGCAATGCCGCTCTCCTGCAAGATGCTGCCGAAAATGCCCCCCGCCCCGGTAATGAGGATAATATTGGAGGCATCGGTCATGGCCTTGCCCACCCAGCCGGTGGTGGAAAGCAATTTCTTGTCCCAGGTGCGCGGCAGCAGAAACGAGAGGAACATGCCGATAAGCAAGGCAATTACAGGGGAGCCCAAAAAGCCGATCACCTGGTAGCCGGCCGAAAGGGTTTCCCCTTCAGGCGCCCCGAAATCAGCCAGGGATTTCCCCACGATCAGCAGGATCGGGATCAGGATGGGCAACAGCGATTTAAAAGCCCCGGGGGCCGTTTTGAGGCGTTCCCCGATCTCTTCCTCCGTAATCTCCGGGTTGGGGTCAATATAGGTGCGGGAGCCCCAGGTTTTGCAGTAGGCCACTGCCACGATCAGCGAAAGGAAGCCGACCACCAGGCCGATGAGCATCACCAGGCCCACGTCGGCCCCGATGATGCCGGCCGCCGCGATGGGCCCGGGGGTGGGGGGCACCAGCACGTGGGTGATCATCAGCCCCAGGATCAGGGCCGTGGCCGTGCCCACGATCGAAAGGCCCGCCCGCTTGGTAAGGCTTTTGTTGAGGGGGTTCAAAATGATGAAGCCGCTGTCGGCAAAAACGGGGATCGATACCACATAGCCCACCAACCCCATGGTTTCGTGCACCCGCTTGCGGCCGATGAGCTTCAAAATCCATTCGGCCAGTTTGAAAGCGCCCCCGGAGTGCTCCAGAAAGGCGCCGATAATGACGCCCAGCACGATCACGATCCCGATTTTCCCCAGGGTGTTGCCGAAGCCATTGTTCACCGAATCGACCAGGGTTACCGGGTTCATGCCCGAGCAGAGGGCAAAAAACAGGGCAGCCCCGAGCAGGGCCAGAAAAGGGTGCACGTTCCAGCGCACTGTGAGCAGGATGATGAAGACCACGCTCAGCAGCAGAAGAAGGATGGAGATCATGGATGTTGCGTTTAGTTGGCTGGGAAAGGGATGGTTGCTGAAACCGGCCCCTTCCCAGCCTAAGATAGCCAATATTGGGCAATGGACCGCGGCCCCGGATGCAGACCTGTTGGCCAATGCGAAAAAAATGGTACCTTGAAGGGCCTGGACCCGTGGACAGGATTGCCCATGAAACGCCGTGACTTTGTTCAGAACACCGCCGCCGCAGGCATGGCCCTTGCCCTGCCGGCCTTCCCCGATTTTCTGGCCAATGCCCCTGAGCTGCGCCTGGGGGTGGCCGAGGCGTCTTACATGATGCGGGCCTACAGGAATATGCCCAGCCAGGCCTACCCCCCTTTTCAGAATGCGATTGACTTTATGGAGCACTGCGCCGAACTCGGTTTCGGAGGGGTGCAGGTGGGCATCGGGCAGTGGGATGCCGCTTTTGCCCGGCAGGTGCGTGCCCGCAAAGACGCCTTGGGCCTGTTCCTGGAAGGGTCGGTGCGCCTGCCCCGGGAAGAAGGCGACCTGCCCCGCTTTGAGGCCGAGGTGGCCGCCGCCGCCGGCATCGGGGTAGACGTAATCCGCACCGTATGCCTGTCAGGGCGCCGGTATGAGGATTTCAAGACCAGGGAGGAATTCCTGGCATTCCGGGAGGCTTCGGTAGCCGCCCTGCAACGGGCCGAGCCCGTGATGCGCAAAAACCGGGTGAAGCTGGCCGTGGAAAACCATAAGGACTGGCGCATCGCGGAGTTCAGGGAAATCCTGAACGGCCTGGGCAGCGAGTGGGTGGGGGTGACCCTCGATACGGGCAACAACATCTCCCTGCTCGAAGACCCGATGGAAGTGGTGCGCGAGCTGGCATCCTATGCCTTCAGCGTGCATTTGAAAGACATGGCCGTGGCGGAATACGAAGACGGCTTTTTGCTGTCGGAGGTGAATTTTGGCGAAGGCTATCTCGACATCGAAGGGATGATCGCCACCATACGGGAGCAAAACCCGGAGGTCCGCTTCAACCTGGAAATGATCACCCGCGACCCGCTGAAAATCCCCTGCCTGACCGAAGGCTACTGGGCTACTTTCGGGGAGGTGCCCGCCCGGGAACTGGCGGGGTACCTGCACAGCATCCGCAGTCAGAAAAGCACCCGAGCCCTCCCGGTGGTCTCAAACCTGCCCTCCGATGAGCAGTTGGGCCTGGAGGTCGAAAACAACCGCACCTGCCTGCAGTTAGCCCGGGCCCGATACAACTTTCAATAACCCACCTTAAAACCATACCAGCATGAGCGACGCGAAACTCCCGGGAATCAAATTATTCGACATGAGTGGCAAGACCGCCCTGATCACCGGGGGTTCCAAAGGCCTGGGCTACGCCATGGCCGCCGGGCTCGCCTCGGCCGGGTGCAAGGTGTGCCTGCTCAGCCGCAACCTCGAAGAGGGGCGTGAAGCCGCGGGGCGCCTGGCCGCCGACTACGGGGTCGACAGCAGGGCCTATGCCGCCGATGTGTGCGACCTGGAGGAGGTTGAAGGGGTGGTGGCCGCAATTTTGGCCGAATTTGGCGGCCTCGACGTGCTGATCAACAGCGCCGGGATCAACATCCGAGGGGCTATCGATGAGCTGAGCCCGGAAGACTTCAAAAAAGTAATGGCGGTGAATGTCGATGGCACCTGGAACGCCTGCCGGGCCGTGGCCCCCCATATGAAGCAGCGCAAAAGGGGGAGCATCATCAACATGGCGAGCACCCTGGGCCTGGTGGGCCTGGCCAACCGCACGCCCTATGCCAGCAGCAAGGGGGCGGTGGTGCAGATGACCCGTGCTTTGGGGCTCGAGCTGGCCCCCTTCAACATCAATGTAAATGCCATCTGCCCGGGGCCCTTTCTGACGGAGATGAACGTGCCCATCGCCGGTACGGAAGAAGCCAAAAATTTCATCGTGGGGGCCACCGCCCTGGCCCGGTGGGGCGAGTTGCGCGAAATACAGGGGGCGGCCCTGTTTTTGGCCAGCGAGGCCGGCAGCTACATGGTAGGCTCCATGCTCACTGTAGACGGGGGCTGGACCGCCAAATAGGCCGGAAACCCCAACCTGGGCCTTTGGGCTATGCGGGGGCGCTGCCTTTGTAATACCGCCCGCGCAGCCAGAACGCCACCCTGACCAGCAGGATAAGGGCCGGCACCTCTACCAGGGGCCCGATGACCCCGGCAAAAGCCTGCCCGGAATTCAACCCGAAAACTGCGATGGCCACGGCGATGGCCAGTTCAAAATTGTTCCCCGCCGCGGTAAAGGCGATGGAGGCGTTCTTTTCGTAATCGGCGCCCAGGGCACGGCTCAAAAAGAACCCGATCAGGAACATGAGCGTAAAATAAAGCAGCAGGGGCACCGCAATGAGCAGCACGTCGCCCGGGATTTCCACGATGAGCTCGCCTTTGAGGGAGAACATCACCACGATGGTGAACAGCAGGGCCAGCAGGGTAAGGGGCGAAATGGCCGGGATAAAGCGGTCGGTATACCAGGCCAGGCCTTTCAGGCGTACCAGCACCAGGCGGCTCAGCAACCCCAGCACAAAAGGGATGCCCAGGTAAATGGCCACGCTCTCGGCTATGGTGGCTATGGAGATATCCACGATGGCCCCTTCGAACCCGAAGTAAGGAGGCAAAACGGTGATAAAGACCCAGGCGTAAAAGCTGTACCCGAACACCTGGAATATGCTGTTCAGGGCCACCAGGCCGGCCCCGTATTCACTGCTCCCTTCGGCCAGGTCGTTCCAGACCAGCACCATGGCAATGCAACGGGCAAGCCCAATGAGGATGAGCCCGACCATATAGTCGGGGTGGTCCCTCAGAAAGGTGATCGCCAGGAAAAACATCAGAAGCGGCCCGATAACCCAGTTAAGGAGCAAAGAAATGGAAAGGATTTTCACATTGCTGAACACCTTGGGCAGCAGGCTGTAGTTCACCTTGGCCAGGGGCGGGTACATCATCACGATCAGCCCGATGGCGATCGGGATGTTGGTGGTGCCGCTGCTGAGCCGTTCGATCTGCCCGGCCAGGGAAGGGAAGGCATAGCCGGCCGCCACCCCCACGGCCATGGCCAGGAAGATCCACACGGTCAGGTAGCGGTCGAGGAACCGGAGTTTTTTGGTCTTTGCCATCATTCAGGGGGTAACATTTGAAAATACATAAGCCATCTCTGTCGCAATCTGCAGGCTGCGCTCCTCATACTTCTCGCTTTGGTAGGGAGTGCCGTCGAAAGCCTTCGGATCTTCATAGGTAACCGGGAAGCGCTTCCCGGCCCCGGCCACGAAAGGGCAGCCAGCGTCGGCCTGGGAACAGGTCATCACGGCCGCGAAGCCGGATTGCGGATTGAATTCGGAGTCATACGTTTTGGAAAAGCCGATCACAGGATGGGCGTTGGGCCCGTATTTGAGGGCGTAGACGGGGTTGGGGCCCTGAGAGAGCTGCAACACCTCAAAGCCGGCGGCTTCGAGGGCCCGTGCGGCCTCCGGGTACAGGGCAGTGGCCTCGGTGCCCCCCGAATAGCAGTGCACCCGGGGGATGCCGTAATGGGCTGCGGCGGCCTGTGCCCAGGCCTGGGAGAGGTGGCTCCGCCGGGAGTTGTGGGTGCAGATGAAGTTCAGCCTTATGGCCGACCCGGCATCGGCTTTGGCCTGCACGTAATCAATGAGGGGCCGCAGCAGGGCGCGCCGGGGTTCGGGAATGGAATTGAAGTCAGGCGTTTGGAAGATTTTCCTGAGGGGTTCGAAGAGGGTTTCGTGCTCGGGGTGCATGGTTGGTTTCAGAAGGTTTTCGGGTTATCGCAAAGGCCCGAAGGGCCGGTCGGGTTTTTCGGGGTCAAAACAGGGGGCGGGGCTCAGCAGCATTCGTCCTTAAGGCGCACATCCTGGTCCAGGAAACTTCGAAAGGTTGCTTTCATGCGTTCCCAGTTCTCGCGGTGCACGCAATAGCAAACGCGCGTACCGTCTACCGAACCCTTTATCAGGCCCATCTGACGGAGTTCTTTCAGGTGCTGGGAAACCGTGGGTTGCGCCAGGCCAATTTCCTCGACCAGATCGCCGCAGATGCAGGCCTCTACCCGGAACAGGTGCTCGAGGATGGCGATGCGGGCCGGGTGGGCAAACAGGCGGGCGATGTGCGCCAGTTCGTTTTGCTGTTCGGTAAAGATATCGGATTTGGTCAGGCCCATATTCATACATTTATTGCGATATTACGATTAATTTGTGTGATTTCGCACAGCGGGATGAATTTTATCGGGGAGAAGACAGCCGCTTCTCCCTTCCGGCCGGGTGTCCACAGCAGGGCAACGGGGCTGGGGGTGGTATGGGAATGCTGCGAGGGTATTGCAGGGGAGGAGGGTATCTTGGGGCCGGGGGTGGGTGGTTGGGGGCCATCATTCCCCTGCAATTATTCGGTGGAATTTACGCAGGATACCATATCTTGGGGAAACAATCCAACCCAACCCCATGCCTGAAGCCAACACCCCCCTGGTACCCCGCAAATACCTGGTCCCCTTTATCCTGGTCACCTCCCTGTTCGCCCTCTGGGGCTTTGCCAATGCGGTGACCGACCCCATGGTCTCGGCCTTCAAGAAGGTGCTGGAGCTGAGCAATTTCAAGGCTTCCCTGGTGCAGCTTTCCTTTTACGGGGGGTATTTTACCATGGCCCTGCCGGCTGCCTGGCTCATGCGCCGTTATTCGTACAAGACCGGGGTGCTGGTGGGCCTGGTACTGTACGGCATGGGTGCCCTGTTGTTCTACCCGGCAGCCCAGTGGGAGAATTTCGCCTTTTTCCTGGGGGCGATCTACATCCTGACTTTCGGCCTGGCCTTTTTGGAAACCTCTGCCAACCCGTATATCCTGGCCCTGGGCGACCCGCAGACGGCCACCCGCAGGCTCAACCTGGCCCAGGCGTTCAACCCGGTGGGGCTGGTGCTCGGGCTGGTGGTGGCCCAGGTGTTCGTGTTGCGCAAGTTGCAGTCTGACGACATTGCCGATTTTTCCACCCTCGAGGCAAGCGCCCGGGCGGCCATGCGCACCGAAGACCTGATGGTGATCCGCGACCCTTATGTAATGCTGGGGCTGCTGGTTATCGGCATTTTGGTGATCATGTGGGTATCGCACATGCCCGAGATGGGCGGGAAGGAAAGTGACCGGCATTTCTGGAAAGGCGCCGGGGGGCTTTTCCGCAAGCCGCGGTTCGCTATGGGGGTGCTGGCCCAGCTGCTCTACGTGGGGGCCCAGATCATGTGCTGGACCTACATCTACCACTATGCCGAGTACCGGGGCATCCCGAACGAGGAGGCCGTCAATTACGCCTACATGGCCTTCGCCCTCTTTCTGGGGGGGCGCTTTTTGTGCATCTACCTGCTCAAGCTGACCGAGCCGGGCAGGTTGCTCGGCCTTTTTGCCCTGATGGCCATGGGGCTGGGCACGGCGGCAATCCTGTCGACCGGCCTGGCCGGGTTGTACTGC
>CAYWZF010000063.1:0-16470 GCA_964461555.1 uncultured Robiginitalea sp.
CGCCCAGGCTGAATTCGGTGCGCAGCATGGGGGCCG
Organism: uncultured Robiginitalea sp.; assembly: GCA_964461555.1. Classification (GTDB taxonomy): domain Bacteria; phylum Bacteroidota; class Bacteroidia; order Flavobacteriales; family Flavobacteriaceae; genus Robiginitalea. The sequence continues at coordinate 37 of CAYWZF010000063.1, forward strand.
CGTTGCGGCTCGGGTCGGCGGTGAGGAGCACCCCGGCTTCGCCCCCTCTGAGCCGCAGGCCCGATTCCGTGACGGCCAGGGCCGGGCCTGTAAAGTCTGAAAAAAGCCCCACATAGCCCGGGCGGGGTGTTTCCGAGAATAAAAGATTGGCCGGCTCCCGGAAGTGGCGGACCTCGATGCTGTCGTAAGTGGCTTCCTGCCCGGCGGGCAGGGACAAGCCGCTATCGGCCAGCATGGGGGAGCTGATGAAATTGTTGCCCGAACCTACCGGGTTCAGGTTAAAGCCCCGGGGGGCAAAGGGGCTGTCCGAATCGCTTTGAGAAACCTCATGCCCGGCATCGTCCCCGTCCAGAAAAACCTGGAAGATGCCGAAATTGCTTTTCAGGGTTACCCGGTGGGGGGCATAGCGGTTGCCGGGGTTGAGCAGCGCCTGTGGAATCTCAAAGGAGCGAAAAGGTTCCTCAGCCGAATCGCCGGGGGCATACCCGACCCGGTATACATGCAGCCTGGCCAGCCCTCCGGTCTCCAGGCCGGAGATGTCGAGCTCAAAGGCGATGTAGTTTTGGTTGCGGGCCGATTCCACCCCCTGCAGGTTCAGGTTTTTGTCCATCAGCCTGAGGTCGTTGGCCCCGAGCACAAAAGAGGCCCGCGTACTGCGCGATGCCGCATCGAGCTGCAGGCTGAAGCTCGCCTGGAACACCGAGAGGTAATGGGAATAGAGTTGCAGGTGCTGGTCCCCGCCCCCAATCCATTGAGCTCCCTGCCAGGCGGCCGACCCCGGGTCGGGGTCGAGCAGGCCGGTTTCAAACCAGGAGGCCTGCCTGAGCTCGTTCCCTGCCTGGTCCCATACGGTTACCTCCCAGGAGTAGCGGGTTTTAGGCTCCAGCGGGCTGCCCGCATACGCGATGAGCACCGATTCGGGGCTGCTTACCCTTCCGGAATCCCACACCACGTCCCCCGAAGGCTTGCGTACCTGTATTTGGTAGGCCTGCTGGGCATAACCGCGCCCGGCACCGGCAGCCGTCATCTGCCAGGAGAAGCGGGGGCTTTCCACATCGAGGCCCAGGGGCCGGTCAAGGTATTCCGTGCGGAGGCTGTCAACGTGTGGCTGTGCCAGGCAGAGCATGGGCACCAGCACGAAAGCCAGGTGAAAGAGGAAAGGAAGAAAGCGGGTTGGTTGCATGGTCTTGGAATATTTTTTCAAGGATAGCCCGAATCGTTGGGTTTACTGTTCCGGACTATTCGCCTTTCGGGCAAACCTCAAGGCAGGGAGGCCCGTTTCAAATTAGTTCGTATCTTCTGCAGAAACGGGCAGGCACCCCTGCCAGTCCGCGCTGACTAAAGATATGAAGTTGCTGCGACTCTCCCTTGCCGGGCTGCTGCTGGCCGCCTGCCAGCCCGCGGAAAACGCCCGCCCCCCGGAGGCCGGCCCGATCGCGATTCCCGCCTACGACAGCCTGGTGTTGCCGGGGCGGCCCAACATCCTCTGGCTGGTGGCCGAGGACCTCAGCCCACATATCGCGGCTTATGGAGATTCCACCGTGGCCACCCCCCACCTCGACCGCCTGGCGCGGGAGGGGGTGCGCTATACCCGCATGTTCTCCCCTTCGGGGGTGTGCGCCCCCAGCCGGGCCGCCATCGCCCTGGGGATGTACCCTACCCGCACCGGGGCCATGCACATGCGCACCGGCCCCTGGTATGCCCCCCAGGAAGACCCGCCGGCCACCTGGCCCACCGGGCAAAAAACCTACGAGGCCATGCCCCCGGCCGGGGCCCACATGCACAGCACCTACCTGCGACAGGCCGGGTATTACGCCACCAACAACGCCAAGCAGGATTACCAGTTCCGGGCCGAACTGACGGCCTGGGACCAGAGCAGCAACCAGGCCCACTGGCGCAACCGCCCCGACCCGGCCCAGCCTTTTTTTGCCATCTTCAACTTCGGGGATACCCATGAATCCCAGATCTGGGCGCGGGCGAAAGACTCGCTCTGGGTGCCTGACGACCTGCAGGTCGCTGTGCCCCCCTACCTGCCCGATACGGAAACCGTCCGTGCCGACCTCCGGCGCATGTATTCCAATATCGCCGAGATGGACCGGAAGGTTGGTCAAATACTGGCGCAGCTCGAAACCGACGGCCTGCTCGAGAAAACCATCATCTTCTGGTATGCCGACCACGGGGGCATGCTGCCGCGCTCCAAGCGCACCCTTTACGACACCGGCCTGCAGGTGCCCCTGCTGGTACGTTTCCCTGGCGCCCAGCTGGGCGGGCAGACTGACGGGCAGTTGCTGAGTTTCGTGGATTTCCTGCCGACCCTGCTCTCCCTGGCGGGGGTGCCCCTGCCCGATAACCTCGACGGCAGGGCCTGGCTGGGGGCCTCCCGCGCCCGGGAACCCCGCTCCTTTATCCACGCGGCAGCCGATGATTTTGACCAGTGCTGCCACGACCGCGTCAGGGCGGTGCGCGATGCCCGCTTCAAATACATCCGCAACCTGCTTCCCGACCAGCCCTATTACCTGCCTATCCCCTACCGGGAACAGATGCCCTCCATGCAGGAATTGCTGGAACTCCATGCCGCCGGCAGGCTAGACAGCATTCAGGGGCAGTGGTTCCGCCCGACCAAAGACCCGGAGGAATTGTTCGACACCCAAACCGACCCGTTTGAACTGCACAACCTGGCCGGCGACCCGGCCTACGCCGACAAACTGGCCGAGCTGCGGGCCGAGATGGATCGCTGGTTGGCCACAACCAGCGACAAAGGGATGGTGTCAGAAGCCGAATACCTAAGCCTGATATGGCCTGGTGGGGAACAGCCAGTTACAAGCTCCCCTGAAGTCTCCGTACGGGCCGATTCCCTCTACCTGCATACGCCCACGGAAGGCGCCGCAATCGGGTTTCAGTGGGTAGAAGCAGGAACAGCAGCGGGCAAGACCTGGCAGGTTTATACAGGGGGGCTCCCCATCGAGGAAGGGAAGACGCTTTACGCCCGGGCCCACCGCATCGGGTACCTGCCCAGTGACCCGGTCGTATTCATTCCGAACTAGGAAGCGGAGGCCGTCAGGTGAAAACCGGGCCGGGACCCCTGGCACAAAGACCGTCCGGTTACCGTTTTATCCCGGATCCATTTTGAAGGAGTTGCAACCAATTGGCATCGGCCTGCCTGAGCAGGCTTTCCTCCTTCTTTTCCCATTTTTTGAGGGAATTGCCCGAAAAGAGGAACACCCGCCCGTCTGCCACCCTGAAGGCCAGGGGGTCGGCTGGCACCCGGTTTCCCGACCGGGCCATGGCATAGGCGCACCACCCTCCGTAGGCCGGCAGGTAGCGCTGCGGGTCGGCCTGGAATAGGTGCAGGTTCCGCTCTGAGGTAAAGCGGTAGGCAACGCCCCGGTGGGTTGCCGTCCACTCCGGACTACCCTTCACGGCAGTCCCTTTGAAATAGTTTACCACGTCGTACCCCGCCAAAGCCAGGCCATCTTCCTGGCTGACCACTCCCAAATCCTGGCCCCGCATAACCGGGGCGCAGCAAAGGGCAACAAGCAACAGCAACATTTTCATAGCAGGCCATTTAAGGTTCGGGATATTCCCGGGCAGGATGGCCTGCAAAATACGAATATTGGCAGGGTTAAAAAAGCGAACAGGGGTATACGCCCCGGGAGCGTTGGGATCGAGACAAATAGCCGACAGGGCAGAGCATCGCCACTTGCCAGAAAAATGGCCGTCGGGACGAAAGATACTGATGGCACCCTGCAGGTGCTCAATTTATCTTGTACAAGGGGCGGGGAAGGGATGTAATCCCTGACCATCCGGCTGCAAGGAATCGCCAGGACAATCAAGATCATCTCCCCTTGTGCCCCGTTCACTCCGATTATCCGGCAATTCACTCCGGGGCAGTTGAACAGGGCCGCCGCCTGCAGTATGTTTGTCGTGTAATCATCAAAAAACGAGCCGTCATGAAAACTTGCAACCCTTCCAATCCGACAGAATCACGGAGATTCTCAGTCTTCTCCCAATTCCGGAACAGCAAGCGCGTGCGCTGGGCTGAAACCCGTAACTATGTTTACTAGCCTGTCTGGACACTGAGAGGCTTCCGGATCCAGTCCAAAAAGATTCCCATCCGCCCGGGCGGATGGGATTTTTTTTAATTCGACCAAATATTCGAACGACAATTTGGAAAACCAGGCGTCCTTCGAATTAGAATTTGGAATTTGGCCCCGATAGCTATCGGGGTGGAATTTCCAAACGTTGCCCTACGGCAACGTTTGGCGTGCTTCCCGATCGGGGTCTTCAGCCAGGGCGCAGGCATCGTCGAGGATCATGACCTCGCCCTTTTCAGGGGAATAGGCCGGCCATGCCGGCAGGCTTTCGGTATTGGGGTCGCCGTTGCGCATGAACTGCAGCAGGGCGTCAGACATCTTTTCAGACAGGGCGCGCGGCCTTGCCCCCCCACCGGTGTGGGTCAGCATCAGGTCGGTGTTGTAAAACCAGAAGCAGATATCCAGGCAGTGGAAGGCGCGCATGCGGTTGTTGAACATGGGCGGCTGCCAGCCGAACCATGCCGTGTACACAGGGGCTGGCTGTGCACTTTTGGCATCGGCCGTTTCGACCACCGCTTTCCGGTTGCTGGCGATCAGGCACATCAGCTCAATGGGCCTGGCATCCGGGAATGCCCGGGCATAGGCATCATAGACCTCCGGGGCCTTCTCGCCCAGGCCACCCCTGAACCCGGCCCGCTCTTTGAGCATTTCTTTGGCGGCATCGGCCGTGATTTGTTCCAGTTCGGGGTCGGTGCGCGACATGGCCCATTCTTCAAAGGTGCTGCAAATGAGCATGGGCACATCTGAAGAAACCCCGCCGGCTTCCGAAAAGAAGGTCCCTTTCGGGATGTGAAGGCCATCTGCCACCGGGCGGAAGCCACCCCGAAACCCGCCTTCGCCCCCGTCTTTCACATAGGCCTCCTGGGCGCGGTAAGCCAGGGCCAGGTACTCCTGCCAGGGCATTTCCTGTAATTTATCGATTTCCGGGGGCTGCAGCCCGGCCTCTTTGAGGATGTAGGAGCCCAGTTTTTGGGAATTGGCCGGGTCGAGGGCGCTGGTCGCGGAACCGCTGAGGGGCACCACCTTGTGGATCAGGCCGGCCGCCGCCGGCATGGCCGCCAGGGTACACACCTTGGCCCCGCCCCCGGATTGCCCCATGATGGTCACGTTGCCGGGGTCGCCTCCAAAATTGGCAATGTTGTCGCGCACCCACTGAAGGGAAGCCACCATGTCGAGGGCCCCCACGTTGCCGGAGTGTTTGTATTTCTCCCCCCCGACCCCGGAGAGGTCTGAGAAGCCGATGGGGCCCAGGCGGTGGTTGATGGAGACGAACACCACGTTGCCTTTGCGGCTGAGGTTCTCCCCCATATAGCCGTCCTGTTCAATGGCATTGCCATTGGTATAGCCCCCGCCGTGGAACCAGACCAGCACGGGGCGCTTGTTTCCATCGCCTATTGCCGGGGTCCAGACGTTGAGCTTCAGGCAGTCTTCGCTCACATCGTCGTAATTCCAGTGGTCGGCGTAGGAGGCGTATACATTGGCGTAGCGGTTCTCCATGACCTGGGGGGCTGTGTTCCCCCACCAGATGGCCGGGCGAATGTCGTTCCAGGGCTCGGGCTTCTGAGGGGGCATAAAGCGGTTCTTACCCCCGGTATCGGCCCCGTACGGGATGCCCCTGAACTGGAAGATATCCCGGAGCAGGAATCCCCGCACCTTCCCGTATGCGGTCTGGGCCACGGCAATGTCATCGCCTATAAAAAGGATTTGCCCGTCTTCGGCAGGGGCAGCGGCGGCAGGGGCGGCGGGCTGGCAGGAGGCGAGCGACAGGCCTGAGGCGACCCCGGCCGTGCCGGCCCCCAGGGTCTGGATGAAGTTGCGTCTGTTGGTTTTCATAGGGGTTGCTTTATGTGTGCAAGGTGCTTATTGGCAGGTTTCAATGGGAAGAAGATACGAAGTTTCTCCTGTAAATGTAAAAATCACACGCTTAAATTGACCGCGTTTGCGCCAGCAGTCTGCTTGTGCTGCCCATGGTGAAAAGCCCCCCTGAAACCGGCTGATAAAGTTTCAAGCCCAACTATGAGGGTTGTCAGCCTTGGGCTTCGTATAGTTTCCTATTTTTGCGGGGATCAATTCCTGACTTCGATGCAAAAATTCGTTCGATCCTTCTCCCTCTTGCTGGCCGTTATGGCCCTGGCGTGCGGGGACAAGCCCGAGACTGCAGGCGACGGGTTTTCCATGACGCGCCGCAGTGCGAAAGCAGCCACCGGGGCGGGCTCAGGGCCTGAGGGCATTCCTGCCTCCAAGCGCGTGGACCTTAAAAACAAGGGGATTGGCCCCGTTACATCCATCACCCTGGCCGAGACCATAGACCCGACCCTTACCAAAGAGGGGCAACGCCTCTACCGGAAATTGTGCCTGGCCTGCCACCGCATCGGCAAGAAATCGATCGGGCCCGACCTGCAGGGCATTTTAAGGCGGCGCACCCCTGAATGGATCATGAACATGACCCTGAACCCCGAGCGCATGGTGCGCAAAGACTCCCTGGCCTATGACCTGTTTTGGGAGTATAAAGGGTCGCCCATGGCCAACCAGGACCTCAAACAGGAAGAGGCCCGGGCCATATTGGAATACCTGCGCACCCTGCAGTAGGGTTTTTGAGGGGTGGTTTATCAGAAAGGATAAAAGCTGCAAGCGGGCATGGCGCTGACAGGGTTTCCCGCGGCAGGCCGTTGTGAAGATGTGAACATTCAATTTGGGGGCAAGCCCCACCCCACCCCGTTCTCAAGATACACCCTTTCCCTGCAAAGCCCTGGCACCCAGGCCGAAGTTCAGAAGCCTGCTTCCTTAAAGCGGAAAAACGGGATGCTCATCCGAAATCCCCGCTACCAGGTCTCCCAGGGTGGTAGTGTTAAGAACGTGGTTGAAACCTAACTTGCTGGGGGCCACCAGGTGGTGGATCACACACGGATGTTCGGCGTCACAACTACTGATCCCCAGCACACAGGCATTGATCCCCTCGTCCCCGTCGATGACGCGGACAATATCCATTAAGGTCCTTTGGGTGTTCTCCTCGCTCAGGTAAAAACCCCCGTTGCGCCCCTTGGTGGATGAAATGATGCCGTGGCGCGATAAATCCTGGAGGAGCTTGGCCAGGTACGACTCAGATACCCTGACGGCTTCGTACATGTCGCGCACTAAGATTTTCCTTTCCTTATCAGAATGCAGGGCCAGATAAATAACCGCCTTGATGGCGTATTTGGAAGATTTTGAAAGCATGCTGCTCATTGCCGAATCGAAAACAAAGATTAAAAGATGTTTTTATCTTTTTTATGATTTAAATCATATTATGGGCTCTCAAGCCCGTCTACATTTGTCCAAAAATAAAAACTTATTTCATGATACGAACCACGAAATTCATTGCACTGACAATGGCCCTTTTTGCCCTGGGCTGCGGGGGCAGGGAAGAAAAAGAATCCGATGGCTTCCAAATGCAGCGGGAAGGCGGCGCGCCCCAGACCGAAGCACCTGGGCCCGCGAAGACCTCCACGCCTGCCTCCCAGCGCATCGATCTCACCAACAAGGGAGTGGGCCCGGTTACCTCGTTATCCCTGCCCGCTGAAATCGATACCGAACTGGCTGCCACCGGAGAAGGCATTTACAACCAAATGTGCCTGGCCTGCCACCGGGTAGGCCAGAAATTCATAGGCCCGGCCCCGAATGGCGTACTGGAGCGCCGGTCTCCGGAATGGGTGATGAACATGATCCTGAACCCGGAAAAAATGGTGAAGGAAGACCCCCTGGCCAGAGACCTGCTGATGGAATTCAACGGCTCGCCCATGGCCAACCAGGGCCTCACCCAGGACCAGGCCCGGGCGGTACTCGAATATTTCCGAACCTTAAAATAAGATCCAATGAAAACAATCAACCGACTGAAATTCCTCATGGGGGCGATGTCGTTGCTATTGGCTCTGGCGAGCTGCAAGCAGGCCGGAGAGCAGGCGGCAGTCACCCCGGCCTCAGACCCCGGACAGGAGGCCTCCAAAAAACAGGGCCAGGCCTTCATTGAAGGCGACGTGGCCAGGCCCAACGTGTTGCAGATCGCAATCGGGTCACCCGACCATTCCACCCTGGTGGCCGCCGTGCAGGCCGCCAGCCTGGAAAATGCCCTGGTCAACGCCGGGCCCCTGATGGTCTTTGCCCCTACCAACGAAGCGTTTGACGCCCTGCCGGCAGGCACGGTCGAAAACCTCCTGAAACCCGAGAACAAAGATGCCCTGGCCAACATCCTGAAATACCATGTGACCCCGGGCAACTACAGCAAGGACTTCCTGAAGAAATTCAAGAAGCTCGGCCAGGCCAACAACCAGGACGTGATGGTCGAAGTAAAAGGGGACGACGTGTATGTGGGCGGCGCCAAAATACTGGCCAGTGTGCCGGCCGGCAATGGGATCGTGCACGTGGTCGACAAGGTGATGCTGCCACCCTCTGAATGAATAAACAACTAACAAGACTAATATTTAAGCAATGAAAAAAGCAACCTATTCTTTCCTGGCGTTGTTTCTGGGGGCTTCGGCATTCTTCGCCTGCGGGGAAGGCCCGCAGGGCTCCAACGGGGCCCTGACCTCCAACGCCGCCGAACGCGTGTATGTCGCCCCGGGCGAACACGACGAATTCTACGCCTTTATCTCGGGCGGTTTCAGCGGGCAGTTATCGGTGTACGGACTGCCTTCGGGCCGCCTGTTCAAGGTAATCCCGGTTTTCTCCCAGGATGCTGAAAAGGCCTGGGGCTACAACGAGGAGACCAAGCCCATGCTGAACACCTCCCACGGCTTTGTGCCCTGGGACGACGCGCACCACCCCGACATTTCACAGACCAACGGGGAGCTCGACGGACGGTACGTCTTCATCAACGGGAACAATACCCCCCGCATCGCCAAGGTTGACCTCAGCGTGTTCGAGACCACAGAGATCATCGAGATCCCGAACAGCGCCGGGAACCACAGTTCGGCCTTCGTAACGGAAAACACCGAATACGTGGTGGCCGGCACCCGGTTTTCCGTCCCGGTCCCGCAACGGGATATGCCGATCAATGAGTACAAAGGAAACTTCAAGGGCGCCCTTACCTTTATCAGCGTAGACCCCGAAGACGGGGGCATGGGCATCAAATTCCAGCTGATCATGCCGGGCTTTGACTACGACCTCTCACACCCGGGCCGCGGGGCCTCTCACGGCTGGTTCTTTTTCACCACCTACAATTCGGAGGAAGCCAATTCCCTCCTGGAAGTAAATGCCTCCCAGAACGACAAGGACTTCATCGCCGCGGTGAACTGGAAGAAGATCGAGGAATTCGTCAACAACGGAGGCGGCACCAAAATGCCGGCCAACTACGCGCATAACGTGTACAATGAGGAAACCCACTCGGCCACATCAACCATGGTTCAGGAAGTGCTTACCGTAAACCCGGCCGATGTGCCCGGGGCCGTGTACCTGCTGCCGACCCCCAAATCGCCCCACGGGTGCGACGTGGACCCTTCCGGGGAATACATCGTGGGTGCCGGCAAGCTTTCGGCAGACATCACCGTGCATTCATTTGCCAAAATGCTCGATGCCATCGAAAACCAGAAATTTGACGGCGACGCCTATGGCATCCCCATCCTGAGTTTTGAAGACGTGCGGGCGGGCACCGTAAGCCAGCCTGGCCTGGGCCCCCTCCATACCGAGTTTGACGGACAGGGCAACGCCTACACCACCTTCTTCATTTCTTCGGAAGTGGTGAAATGGAAGCTCGGCACCTGGGAGGTGGTCGACCGCCAGCCCTGCTTCTACTCCGTCGGGCACCTGATGATCCCGGGAGGCAACTCCCGCAAGCCGTTCGGCAAGTATGTGGTGGCCATGAACAAGATCACCAAAGACCGCTACCTGCCCACCGGGCCTGAAGTTACCCAGTCTGCCCAGCTGTATGATATTTCAGGGGAGAAAATGGAGCTCCTGCTCGATTTCCCGACGGTTGGGGAACCGCACTACGCCGCGGGTATCGCCGCCGACATCGTAAAGGCGCGCTCCAAAAAGATCTACGAGCTGCCCAACAACAAGCACCCCTATGGCATTCAGTCTGACGCCGATGTCAGGGTCGAACGCAGCGGCAATGAAGTCCATATCTATATGTCCATGATCCGGAGCCACTTCAACCCCGACAATATCGAAGGGGTGAAGGTCGGCGACAAGGTGTTCTTCCACGTGACGAACATGGAACAGGATTACGACGTGCCCCACGGCATCAGCGTGATCGGGGCCAACACCTCCGAATTGCTGATCATGCCCGGGCAGACCGAAAGCTTTGTCTGGGAGCCGAAACAACCCGGCGTATGGCCGTTCTACTGCACCGACTTCTGTTCGGCCCTCCACCAGGAAATGCAGGGATACATTCGGGTATCCCCGGCAGGCTCGAATACCGAACTGAAATGGTCGCTCGGGGAATAGTCTGATATACTTAAACTATCACTTGAATGACAAGGGCCGGCTTTCGGGCCGGCCCTTTTGTGTAACGCTAAAAGCTCTAGCCATGACAAAGGGAAAATTCATCATGATCCTGGCGGCCCTGCTTCCCCTGCTTTTGTTCGTATTCCCCCTGTGGAAAATAACCCTGGAAGCCCCTCAATACCCCACCCCCCTGGGCATGTACATCTATATCAACGACTTTGCCGATGCCAACCCGCACGATATCAAGAATATCAACCTAATGAACCACTATGTCGGCATGAAATACATCCCCGACGCCATCCCGGAATTCAAGATCTTTCCCATCGGCATTGCCCTGACCACCCTCATAGGCCTTTTGATCGCCTTCTGGGCCCGCTACCGGTGGTACCTGTACTGGTTCATCATGATGGTGGTGGTCAGCACCGCCGGGCTGATCGATTTCTACCTGTGGGAATACGAGTACGGGCATGACCTCGACCCGAAGGCCATCATGAAATTCACCAACCCGGATGGCTCGGTAATGGGCTTTCAGCCGCCCTTTTTCGGCACCAAGCACATCCTGAACTTTACGGCCCATTCGTACCCGCAGCTGGGGGCGTATTGCCTGGCCGGCGGCATCGCCCTGGGCCTGGTGGCCTGGTGGGTGGCCCGCAAAGCAAAACGAAACAGATAAAAATACCCCGGAATGTACCGCCTGCTTTCATCCCTCGCGCTTCTCCTGCTGACGGTTTCGTGCAAGATCGCCCCGCAACCGATCGCCTATGGCACCGATGCCTGCCATTTCTGCCATATGACCATCGTTGACCGGCAACACGCCTGCGAGCTGGTTACCGCCAAGGGCAAGGCCTTCAAATTCGACGCTGTGGAATGCATGATTTTCCACCTGCAGGATGCAGCCCCGGAAGAAGGAGCCCTTACCCTGGTCACTGACTTCAACCAGCCCGGCACCCTCATCGGGGCCGAAAACGCCACCTACCTGGTCAGTGAAAACCTCCCCAGCCCCATGGGGGCCTTCCTGACGGCCTTTGCCTCCGAAGCCGAGGGCCAGGAAGCCCGGCAAGCCTACGGCGGGGTGCTCTATGACTGGGATGGCATACAACAAAACCTGAACCCCTGAATCATGATTGCGGTTCGCACGGATATAAACTCCCAGTCGATCAAGGGGCTTCAGGTACTGAAACTCTTCAGGAATGAGGCATTGGAACTGTTGAGTATCAGTTTGGATGAGGATGCGGTCTTCCCCGAGCACAGTTCCCCGACAGAAGCCGTCTTGCTGGTGCTGGAAGGCCGCATCCGATTCTATATCGAAGGCGGGGAATACACCCTTGGAGCGCAGCAGTTCCTCAGCTTTCCGGCACAAACGCCCCACTGGGTTCAGGCTGAGGCCCCTTCCAAATTTCTGATCCTACGCTGAACCCTGCCTGCCCCTTATGGATACGGCCTACCTTTGCCATACGCACATGAATGCACTTCGCCTCATACCATGCATCGTCGGGATGCTCTTCCTGTCAAACAGCCGGGCCTCGGTATGGGAGGTTTGCCCGGATTGTCAGGTTAGCTCGATCCGGGAGGCCATCAGCCGGGCTGCCCCCCACGATACCCTGCTGATCCGGGAAGGCACCTACCGGGAATGGGATATACGAATTGACAAGCCCCTGACCCTCCTGGGCCGGGGAAGGCCTGTGATTGACGGGCAGAAAAAGGGGGAGATCATCACCATTCTGGCCGACAGCGTGACCGTGGAAGGATTGTCCCTGCGCAATGTGGGCATCAGCTATACCACCGATTACGCCGCTATCCGGGTGGTCAAAAGGCAGCATTTCAAGATTCGGGATGTCGAAATGGAAGACCTTTTCTTCGGCATCTATCTGGAAAAAGCCCGGGATGGGGAAGTGACCGGAAACCGCATCAGGGGAGAAGCCCGGGAAGAGTTCAATTCCGGGAATGGCATCCAGCTCTGGTACTGCCAGAATATCAGGGTGGCTGACAACCTGGTCATGGGGGTACGCGACGGCATCTACCTCGAGTTTTCGGACCGCATCCGCATCGAAAACAACCGGAGCACCCATAACCTGCGCTACGGCCTGCACTTCATGTTCTCGAACGACGACTCCTATACAGGCAACCTCTTTGAGTCGAACGGGGCCGGGGTTGCGGTCATGTTCTCCAGGAAGATCCGGATGAGCGGGAACACCTTCCGGAAAAACTGGGGGACGGCCAGCTTCGGGCTGCTGCTGAAGGAGATCAACGATGCGGAAATTTCGGGCAATACCTTCGAAGAAAACACGGTGGGGATCAGCATTGAGGGCTCGAACCGGATCGATTACCTGCATAATGATTTTGCCAACAACGGCTGGGCCATCAAGGTGCGGGGGGCCTGTTACGCAAACACCTTCAGGGGCAATAACTTCCTGAACAATTCCTTCGACCTGGCCTACAACAGCAAGGTAAACGACAACCGCTTCGAACAAAACTACTGGAGCGACTACACCGGGTACGACCTGAACCGTGACGGGATCGGGGATGTGCCCTACCGCCCCGTCAAACTCTTTTCCTATATTGTGAACCGGACCCCCGAAACCATCGTCTTGTTGCGGAGCCTGTTCATGGAACTCATCGACTTTTCCGAAAAGGTGTCGCCTGTTTTTACGCCCGACAACCTGCAAGACGAAAGCCCCTTAATGAAGCGAAGCTATGATCGAGGTTGAGAACCTGCATAAGAAATTCGGCAAAAATACCGTGCTATCAGGGCTCAGCCTGAAAATCGAGGGGGCCGGCATCTATACCGTGCTGGGCCCGAACGGCTCGGGCAAGACCACCCTGATCAAGAGCATCCTGGGCATGGTGGTGCCCGATAAGGGCCTGATCCGGGTAAACGGTCACGATACCCACCGCAAGTGGAAATACAGGGAAGGATTGAGCTACCTGCCCCAGATTGCCAATTTTCCGGGCAACCTCACGGTCTCGGAACTGCTGGCCATGATTGTCGACCTGCGCCGGCAACAGGCCCGGCAAGGCGAGCTGATCGCCCAGTTCGGGCTGGAGCCCTTCCTGAAGAAAAAACTGAACACCCTTTCAGGCGGCACGCGCCAGAAGGTAAACCTGGCCATTGCCTTTATGTTCGACCGACCGCTGTACATCCTCGACGAGCCGACCACCGGCCTCGACCCGGCCTCCCTGATCCGCCTGAAGGAGCGCATCCGGGCCGAGAAGGCCCGGGGCAAGGTGCTCTTGGTTACCACCCACATCATGCAGTTTGTGGAAGAGCTGGCAGACCAGGTCATCTACCTGCTTGAAGGGGAGATCTATTTCAAAGGGACCCTGGAGGAGCTCCGCCAGCGCACGGGCCAGGCCGATGTAGAACACGCCATCGCGGCCATCGCAACCCGGGAAGCCCATGTTTAAGATTTTGAAATACAGCTTCTACGACCTGATGCGCAGCCGCTGGAGCTACGTGTACCTGCTGTTTTACCTTGCCCTGGGCTTCATGCTGCTGTTCCTGAACAACGACCTTTCCAAGGCCGTCATCACCCTGATGAACATCATCATCACGCTGGTGCCCCTGATCGGGACCATCTTCGGCATTATGTACTACTACAACTCCCGGGAATTCACCGAGCTGCTGCTGGCCCTGCCGGTACGCCGCTCGTCCATCTTCCTGGGGCAGTATTTCGGGGTGGCAGGCTCCCTCGCGCTGAGCCTGATACTGGGGTTGGGCATCCCCTTTGCGGCCTACGGGCTGTTCCGCAGCAGCGCCGTGTGGGATTTTGGCCTGTTGCTGGTCACCGGGGCGTTTCTAACGTTTATTTTCACCGCCCTCTCCTTCAACATTGCCCTTGCCAACGAAAACCGCATCAAGGGCTTTGGCTATGCGGTGCTCCTATGGTTGTTCCTGGCGGTGATCTATGACGGGCTGTTCCTGCTGTCCCTGATTGTGCTGGAAGAATACCCATTAGACAACTTCTCCCTGGCCGCCACCCTGCTCAACCCGGTTGACCTTTCGCGCACGCTTATTTTGCTGAAACTCGATATTTCAGCCCTGTTGGGCTATACCGGGGCCGTTTTCAAGGAATTTTTCGGCACCCGTCTGGGCCTGCTGGTCTCCCTGGGCATGCTGGTGGTCTGGACCTGCCTGCCCGTCTGGCGGCTGGCGGTCCGCTCCCGGAGGAAGGACTTTTAACCAGGTGGCCCCATACGGGCGGATACACCTTGGGGTCGATTTGCGGGTGGTGCTGGCCCGGTGCCTGAAAATATCCCGGCAAGGATGAAAGCCTGATGCTCAGGGGCCATTGCCCCCCACCCCATTCGCAAGATACCCCCTTCCCCTGCAAAGCCCTGGCATTCCCGGCCCTTTTTTGAGGCTTCCCAACGATTTGTCAACAACTTCCTGTGAATCCGTTGCGGGGCAGTTCCAATTTTTTGCGTACTTTTTTATCCCTGAACCGGGGCTGCCTCCGGGCCACCGGGCCCAGGCCGCTCCCGGACGAATAACCTGACCGAACATGAAAGAAAAAACCTTGCGCAGCCAGGGCTGGTTTGGCAAGAAGGGGAAGGATGGCATCATTTACCGTTCCTGGCTCCGCAAAAGCGGCGTACCCGACCACGCCTTCGACGGCCGGCCCGTAATCGGCATCTGCAACACCTGGTCGGAGCTGACCCCCTGCAATTCCCATTTCCGGGAACTGGCCGAATTCGTCAAAAGGGGCGTATTCGAGGCCGGGGGGTACCCGCTGGAATTCCCCGTTATGTCGCTGGGGGAAGTCCAAATGAAACCCACGGCCATGCTTTTCCGCAACCTGGCCTCCATGGACGTGGAGGAAAGCATCCGGGCCAACCCAATCGACGGGGTGGTGCTGCTATGCGGGTGTGACAAGACCACCCCCTCCCTGGTGATGGGGGCGTGCAGTGTAGACCTGCCTTCCCTGGTGGTTTCGGGAGGGCCCATGCTCACCGGGTATTACCGGGGGCAACCCATCAGCACCTCCGACGTCTGGCGCTTCAGCGAAAAACACCGGGCCGGGCAAATGTCAGACGCCGAGATGCAGCTGGCCGAGGCGGGCCTCTGCCGCAGCGACGGGCATTGCGCCGTGATGGGCACGGCCTCGACCATGGCCTGCATGGTTGAATCCCTGGGCATCGCCCTGCCCGGCAACGCGGCCATCCCCGCCCCGGATGCCGCCCGCAAAAAACTGGCCCAGCGCTCCGGGTCCGAGATCGTCAAGATGGTTCTCGAAGACCGCAAGCTTTCAGACGTGCTCACCCGGGAGGCCTTTGAAAATGCCATCAGGGTGAATGCCGCCATCGGCGGCTCGACCAACTTCGTGATCCACCTGCTGGCCATCGCCGGGCGTATCGGGGTCGACCTGAAGCTCGACGATTTCGATGCGCTGTCGGCTGACATCCCCCTGATCGCAAACCTGCAGCCTTCCGGGAAATATTTCATGGAAGACTTCTACTACGCCGGGGGCCTGCCGGCCGTGATCCGGGAACTGCTGCCCAGGCTGCACAGACACTGTGTGGGGGTCAACGGGCAGACCCTGGAGGCCAACTACCGCGAAACAGAATGCTACAATGCAGAGGTAATCGGCCGGGTCGACCAACCCTTCTCGCCCGTCTCGGGGGTGGCCATCGTAAAGGGGAATTTGTCGGAGCACGGGGCCGTGATCAAGCCCTCTGCCGCCACCGCCTCCCTGCTGCGGCATACCGGCAGGGCCATCGTCTTCGAAGACATTGACCACTACAAGGCCCGCATAGACGACCCGAACCTGCCCGTGGATGCCGGCAGCGTACTGGTCCTGAAAAATGTGGGGCCCAAGGGGTACCCGGGCATGCCCGAAGTCGGCAATCTGGGCCTGCCCACCAAGCTGCTCGAACAGGGGGTTACCGACATGGTGCGCATCTCGGACGGGCGCATGAGCGG
>CAYWZF010000064.1:0-16264 GCA_964461555.1 uncultured Robiginitalea sp.
AAGAAGGTGGGCCCGCGCCTGCCGGGGGCCCTGATCGCCGTGGTGCTGGGGGTGCTGGCCGTGTATTTCTTCAGGTTGCACGAGGCAGGGGTGCGCATCGTGGGCGAGGTGCCCGACGGGCTTCCGTCGTTCACCCTCCCGGCTCTCGACGCCGGGCGCATTTCCGAACTGTTCCCCATTGCCCTGGCCCTTGCGCTCATCGCCTTCATGGAAGCCATCTCGGTGGCCAAGGCCGTAGAGGAAAAGAGGGGCGAGACCCGGGTGAATGCCAACCAGGAGCTGGTGGCCCTGGGCCTCTCCAACATCGTGGGGTCCTTCTTCCAGTCGTACCCCACCACCGGCGGGTTTTCGCGTACCGCCGTTAACGACCAGGCCGGTGCCAATACCGGGGTTGCCGCCCTGGTGAGCAGCCTGGTAGTGGGCCTTACCCTGCTCTTTCTGACCCCCTTGTTCTACTACCTGCCCAACGCCATCCTGGCGTCGATCATCATGGTAGCCGTTTTCGGGCTGATCGACCTTGACTACCCCCGGGCCCTCTGGAAAAACCGGAAAGACGAGTTTGTGCTGCTGCTGGCCACCTTTTTGCTCACGCTCATGCTGGGCATCAAGGAAGGCATCCTGCTGGGGGTGCTCTTCTCGCTCCTGCTGCTGGTCTACCGCATCTCGATGCCCCACATCGCGGTGCTGGGCCGCATCCGCGGCACCGACTACTTCATGAACGTCAGCCGCTTTTCGGAAGACACCGAGCAGTTCGGGGCCATTTTGATCCTCCGGTTTGACGGGCAGCTGTTCTTCGGGAACAAAGACTATTTCCGCACCCAGCTGCGCAGGCAGATTGCGAAAAAGGGCGACGGGCTCAGGTACATCATTTTGAATGCCGAGGGCATCAACTATATCGACAGTTCGGCCGTGTTCATGCTGAAGGCCCTCATCCAGGAACTGAAGAAGGAAGGGTTCCGCTTTATGCTGGCCGGGGCCATCGGCCCCACCCGCGATATTTTGTTCAGCAGCGGCCTGATCGACGACATTGGTGAAGAGAACCTCTTTGTGCGCACCAAGGAGGCGTTTGAACACTGCCAGCAGGCTGCCCAGAAGTCAGACCTGCAGCGAAAGATCGCCACGCAGTCGGCCAGGCGCCTTGTGTAACATAAGTAACTGAATGCGCGGATACTATCGCGTATTTTTCGTAAATTAATTACAAAATCAAGACAACCTATGAAAGTTGAACAAATCTATACCGGCTGCCTGGCCCATGCAGCCTACTACATCGAGAGCAAGGGCGAAGCGGCTGTATTCGATCCGCTTCGGGAAGTACAACCCTATATAGACCGGGCCCAGATCGACAACGCCGAGATCAAGTACGTATTCGAGACCCACTTCCACGCCGACTTCGTAAGCGGCCACCTCGACCTGCGCAAGAAAACAGGGGCCGACATCGTGTTCGGGCCCAACGCCAAACCCGGGTATGAGGCCATCGTGGCCAAAGACGGGCAGGTGTTTAAGGTAGGGGATTACAAGGTGAAGGTGATCCACACCCCGGGTCACACCATGGAAAGCACCACCTACCTGTTGATCGATGAAAAGGGGAAAGAACACGGCATCATCACGGGCGATACCCTCTTCATCGGCGACGTGGGCCGGCCCGACCTGGCCCAGCACGTGGTCTCTGACCTGACCGAGGAAAAGCTGGCAGCCCACCTGTACGATTCCCTGCGCAACAAGATCATGCCGCTCTCCGACGACCTGATCGTCTACCCCAACCACGGGGCCGGGTCTGCCTGCGGCAAGATGATGAGCAAGGAAACCACCGATACCCTGGGCCACCAGAAACAGGTGAACTACGCCCTGAGGCCCGATATGACCAAGGAAGAATTCATCAAGGAACTCCTTACCGGCCTCACTGCGCCCCCGGGGTATTTCCCGCAGAACGTGCTGATGAACATCAAAGGGTACGAATCCCTCGACGAAGTCATGGAGCGGGGCACCCAGCCCCTGTCTCCGGAGGCTTTTGAAGCCGCGGCCAATGAGAGCGGAGCCCTGGTGCTCGACACCCGCGACGCCGAAGATTATGCCAAAGGCTTTATCCCGAACAGCATCAACTTCGGGCTCGATGGCAACTTTGCCCAGTGGGTGGGCGAGATGATCCCCGACGTGAAGCAGCCCATTTTGCTGGTCACCTATCCCGACAAAGAGGAAGAGGCCGTAACCCGGCTCTCCCGGGTGGGATACGACAACACCCTGGGCTTTCTGAAAGGCGGGTTTGACGCCTGGAAAAAGGCCGGCAGGGATGTGGAAACCACCCGCCGGATCACTGTGGCCGAGCTGGAAAAAATGGTGAAGAAAGGGGAGGCCCCGCTTATTATCGACGTGCGCAAGAAGAGCGAGTTCGATTCAGAGCATTTGATCGATGCCGTGAACATCCCCCTGAACGAGCTCAACCGCCATTTGGCAGAGATCCCAAAAGACAAGCCCTTCGTGCTGCACTGCCAGGGAGGGTACCGCAGCATGGTCGCCGCTTCGATGCTGAAGCAGCGCGGCTGGAGCGACTTCGCGGACGTGATCGGGGGCTTTGACGAGATGAAGGAAAGCTCCCTGCCGAAGTCAGAGTATATCTGCCCCACCACCCTGTTGTAGGGAAAACGGCAAGCAAGTTACCAAAACCCGCCAGCCGGCGGGTTTTGTTGGTTTGTAACCTCGGTTACTGAGCGAATCAGCCTTCTTTGATACTTTTGTATCTATCAATTAATTACAGTTATGACCATTGAGCAGATTTACACCGGTTGCCTGGCCCAGGGGGCTTACTACATCGAAAGCAAAGGCGAAGCAGCCATCATAGACCCCTTGCGCGAAGTTGGGCCCTACATCAAGCGGGCCCGCCACGACGGGGCGACCATCAAATATATCTTTGAGACCCACTTTCACGCCGATTTTGTGAGCGGCCACCTTACCCTGGCCGCCAAGACCGGGGCGCCGATCGTCTTTGGCCCCATGGCCAACCCCAAATTTGAGGCCATCATCGCCGAAGACGGGCAGCAGTTCAGGGTGGGCGACCTGACCATTATCGCCCTGCACACCCCGGGCCACACCATGGAAAGCACCACCTACCTGCTGCGCGATGCCAACGGGAAAGACCACGCCATTTTCAGCGGTGACACCCTGTTTTTGGGAGACGTCGGGCGACCCGACCTGGCCCAGAAGGCAGCCGATATGACCCAGGAGCAACTGGCTTCGACCCTCTTCGACAGCCTGCGGAACAAAATCATGCCCCTGGCCGATGACGTGATCGTCTACCCCGCCCACGGGGCAGGGTCGGCCTGCGGCAAGAACATGATGAAGGAAACCGTCGATACCCTGGGCCACCAGAAAGAAATGAACTACGCCCTGCGGGCCGATATGACCCGGGAAGAATTCATCCAGGAAGTGACCGAGGGCCTGTTGCCCCCGCCCCAGTACTTCCCCCTGAACGTCAAGATGAACAAGGAGGGGTACGAGCACGTAGACACCGTGCTGGAGCGCGGAACCCGGCCCCTGAGCCCGGATGAATTCGAATTGGTTGCCAACGAATCGGGCGCCCTGATCCTGGATGTCCGCCATGAGGACGAATTTGCCAAAGGCCACATCCCGCGGTCGATCTTTATCGGCCTCGACGGCAGTTTTGCCCCCTGGGCAGGCGCCCTGGTCGCCGACACGGAGCAACCCATTTTGCTGGTGGCCCCCGAAGGGCGCGAAGAAGAAGCCGTCATCAGGCTGTCGCGCGTCGGTTTCGACCACACCCTGGGGTACCTGAAAGGTGGGTTCAAAGCCTGGAAACAGGCCAGCAAGGAATACGACACCGTGAGCCCGATCAGCCCCGAAGGCCTGAAAAAACTTTTGAAAGAGGGAGAAGCCATGGTCTTCGACGTCCGCAAGGAAAGCGAATACAAGGCCGAGCACCTGGTCGGGGCTGAGAACACCCCCCTCGACTACCTGAACGACCACCTGGCCGAGTTTCCGCAAGAAGAGGTGTTTTACCTGCACTGCGCCGGGGGGTACCGCAGCATGATCGCCGCCTCCATCCTCAAAAGCCGGGGTATACATAACCTGGTAGACGTAACGGGCGGGTTCAAGGCCATTGCCGAGGCCGGGCTGCCGGTAACCGAATACGTGTGCCCTTCCACGCTGAAAGAAGATTCAGAAAATTTCAAAAAAACGGAGCTTCTGTAACCTAAGTTACTGCGCAGGCCCTGTACCCGCCGTAATTTAGGCGCAAGAAGTCAGGGCAGACCCATAACCAGGGGTTGAAACACCCCGGATCTGTCCGGAGGAAATGGTTGAGTTGATTGTTTTTAGTGAGGGAAGCGGCCTACTTTCGTACGGCCGCTTTCTTTTTGCCCCGGCCGAACCGGGAGGTTTAAGATTTTGAACAGAGTTACTATTTTTAGGAAGATGAAAAAATTAGCCATCGCATGCGTTTCCCTGATCCTGCTTGCCCAGTGCCGGGAAGGAGACAAGAAAGCACAACCGGCAGCCGAAAGCCCTGTGGCACCTGTTGAGGAAACCTCCCAGAACCAGGCAGAGGCAGCCCGGGGGTATGCCCTTGAGACCCAGGCAGCCCTGGGCAAGACCCTCCAGGCCCAGATCGCGCAGCAGGGCGCAGCCGGGGCCATCGGCTTCTGCAATCTGAGCGCCCTGCCGATTACCGACAGCATCGCAAAAGCACGGGGCGCTGAGATCCGCCGGATCACCGACCGCCCCCGAAATCGTGCGAACCAGGCAAGTGCAGCAGAGGCCGGGTTGATGGGCCGCGTACGCGACTCCCTGGCAAAAGGCACGGCAGCCGGTAGCCTGGAATTGACCGAAAACGGGGTGACGCATTATTACTTTCCCATCGTGACCAACAACCTTTGCCTCCAATGCCACGGGGCGCCCGGGCAAGACGTGGCCCCGGAAGTCGGGGAACGCCTCGCAGCGCTCTACCCCGATGACCAGGCGCTGGGCTATGGCCCGAACCAGCTGCGGGGCCTCTGGAAGGTAACCCCGAACCCGGGCAACAAATAAGGAACACATGAAACTACTCGGATTGATCGGAGGAACTTCCTGGCACTCCACCATCGCCTACTACCGCCTGATCAACGAAGGCGTCGGGCAGGTGATCGGGGAGGCCGAAAACCCGGAATTGCTGATCCACAGCATCAACATTGCCCTGATGCGCGCCCAGGACGGGGAAAAGATCCGGGCCAAATACCTCGATGTGGCCCGCCGCCTGGAGGCAAACGGGGCCCAAGCCCTGGTGATCTGCGCCAACACCCCCCACATGGTCTATGATTATGTGCAGCCCCAAATCGGGATCCCCATTCTGCATATTGCCGACGCCACCGGGCGCGAAGCGGCCCGGCGCGGCCTTAAAAAGCTCGGGTTGCTTGGCAACCGCCCCACCATGACGGGGGAATTCATTTCGGGGCCCCTGCGCGGGCAATACGGCATCGAGACCCTGCTCCCCGAAGGCCCTGACCTGGCCCGGGCACACGACTTTGTTTCGAGGGAACTCACCCAGGGCCGGTTTACCGAAGAAGCCCGGCAGTTTTTCTTCGGCCAGATCGAGCGGTTGCAGGCGCGGGGCGCCGACGGCATTATTTTGGGCTGCACTGAACTGCCCTTGCTGATCAGGCCCGAAGAAGTAGACGTCCCGCTGCTGGCCACCACCGACCTGCACGCCCGCATGGCCGTGGAATTTATCCTGGAGCAATGAGCCAGCCCCCTTTAGTTACCAAACGCCTTATGTGCCTGAGCGCACCCTTCCGGCGCCGGGCTTTGCTCTGGGCCCTGCTGGCAGGGTCGGCCCTGCTTTCAACCGCACGCGCCCAGGGCCGGGTGCAAGACCCTGATTTTGGCAAACTGCTCGAAAACCTGCTTTCCCACGATGTGCCAGAAAGCAGTGTGGCCGAGGCGCGGCAGCAGGCCGGCATCTTATTCCTGGATGCCCGTGAAATCGAAGAATACCAGGTCAGCCACGTGCCCGACGCCCGGTGGGTGGGGTACGACGACTTCAGCCTGGAACGCCTGCAGGGGGTGGCCAAAGACCGGCCCATCGTGGTTTACTGCTCGGTGGGGTACCGCAGCGAGCGCGTGGCAGAAAAGTTGATCGGGGCCGGGTTTACCCGGGTTTCCAACCTTTACGGCGGCATTTTCGAATGGGCCAACCAGGATTGCCCGCTCGAAAACCTGCAGGGCAAGACCCGGGCCGTGCACACCTACAGCCGGGGCTGGTCCAAATGGGTCAAAGCGGCGGAAAAGGTCTACTGACCATCCGAAGCCCGGTCATTTTTTCATCTTTCCGAAGCCGTACAAATTCTGGTGCACGAAGTCTTGAGGGAAGGTTTCGTCCCCGGGGAAGCCCAGGGGGATGGTGCCGCTGTCTTCGGGCACGTAATTGGTGCCAAAGAGGTAATCCCACAAGCTCAGGCTGATCCCGAAATTGATCCCGTACTTGCCCTCGGGCAGGTGGTAGGCGTGGTGGTACAGGTGCATCACCGGGTTGTTGAGCACGTATTTGAGCGGCCCCCAGGTAAGCTTGATGTTGGCGTGGTTCAGGTGCCCGATGGCGATGGCCGCAAAGTGGACGATATAGGCCTGTTCGGGCTCGAACCCGCCCAAAATCATGACCCCGAAGGTCTTCAGGGGCTTGTACAACACGTTTTCCATCCAGTGGTACCGCAGGTGGGCCGCAAAGCCCATCTCCTTCACGCTGTGGTGCACCTGGTGGAACCGCCAGAGCACCGGGTATTTGTGCAGCAAAATGTGTGTAAACCACTGCACGAAATCGAGCACGATGAAAAAGACCAGCAGCTGCAGCCACATGGGCCAGCCGCCGATGTCCACAATGGCCAGGCTTTTGGCCGTGAGGCCGAATTCTTCGAAGAAGAGCCCGAGCACCCGGTACACCCCGCTGATCACGATGGCGAACAGGAAGAAGTTGAAGAACATGTAGAAGGCGTCAAGCCAGAAATCCTTCCGGAAGATCGATTGCTCCTTGCGCCAGGGGAACAGGATTTCGAGCCCCCAGACCACCAGGGAAATGACGATCAGCCCCCAGAAATAATTCGTGTACCAGGGCACTTCGAACAAAATGGACTTCCAGGTCCAGTTTACCGTACCCATAAATGCGTTGCCAAAGGCTTCAAGATATTTTTCCATAGCTATTTGAAAATTTGAGTCAAACTGTCTTGCTGAACCGGTGCATCTTCCCGGGCGCTCCATTCCAGCCACGACCCGTCGTAATTGCGGACCCGTGGGTATCCGAGCAGTTGGGTGAGCACAAAATAGGTGTGCGCCGAGCGCACCCCTGAATGGCAGTAGGCCACCACCTCTGCCGAGTCGTTTTGTTGCAGGAAAGCATAGCGCTTCTGCAGGCCTTCCAGGCTCAGAAAGCGCATGTCTCCGTCGTAATGGGTGGCGCCGGCCCAGTCGCGGTGAATGCTGCCCGGGATATGCCCGGCCCGCCCGGCGCCTGCCTTTTGCCAGCGGCCGCTGTATTCCTCGGCGGTGCGGGCGTCAATCACCACCAGGGATTCTTCCCCGAGGCGTTTGAGCAACTCCCCGGCACCGATCTCTGAGCCCGGGTTTCCGGAGCCGGCAAACCGGAATACGGCCGCGTCAGGGGCATGATAATCGCGAACGAGCTCGCCACCGGCATCGCCCCAGGCCTGCACCCCGCCGTTTAGCAGCCGGGTGCGGCCATGGCCGTACAACTGCAGCACCCACCATAGGCGGGCGGCATTGCAGCCGGCCAGGTCATCATAGATTACCAGGGTATCCGTCTCGGAAATGCCCAGTTTGGAGAGGAGTGATTCCACCGCTTCCCTGGGGGCGGCCATGCCCGGCACCACGGCGGTTGTGTCTTCAATGTCGGGGCGCCACATGGGGACTGCCCCCGGGATGTGGCCCGCATCGAATTCTGACCGCTCCCGGAAATCGACGAGCCGGAGGCCTGGCCGGCCCAGCTGGCCCTTAAGCTCAGCGGCTTCTATGAGGGCACGGGGGTTGGCGTAGGTTGCCTCCACGACCACAGGCGCCGGTTCGGGGGCCTGCCGGCAACCCGGCAAGACCAGGGCCAAAAGCCATATGCTATTCTTCCAAAACATACCAGTCGATGTTTTCCAGGTTTTGTCTCCGGCCCTTTTTCTGGGGCGCATAGTAGGTGGAAAGGTATTTCAGGATGATTTCCTCGTTCTTGCCGAGGTCCCAGAGGTTCTGGGTTTTTTGCATCCACCTTATGGTGGCCTGCCAGCCTTCGAGGCTCATCCGGTTTTGCGTCACCAGCAGGGCAGAGTGGCAGTTGGTGCAGTTGTTGACCACCGTCATATAGCCCTCTTCGGCCACAAAGCCGGTGCGCACGTGGATGCCGTCGACCACCTTGTCGTAATCATCGGGATTCGGGGGGGCAGAGGCCGGATCTGACTGCATGGCGGTTTCGGGCCCCGGCCTGAACGCCGACAGGTCAGGGTTCAGCATCACATAGATAAGCAATGAGGCAATCACCAGGAAAAACCCGAAAACCATGGCCAGCATCCGGTAGATGGCACGAGCGTTTTTTTGAAAATCATGCTGCGGCTCCATCATGCGACTTTTATGGCGATCCGGTGGCAGGCGTTGTTGAGGTATCCTTTCGGGTTCCAGCCCGGCAAAACCATGGGCTGGGCCTTGCCCCGGCTGTCTGTGGCCCGCACCCAGAGCTCGTAATACCCCTTTTTGGGCAGGTTCACGCTGCCGGAAAAATGTTGCCAGGCAAGCCGGTTGGCCGGCCTTTCAAGCGTACAGGCCTTCCAGGTGCTGCCGAAATCAACCGAAAATTCCACGCGAGACACTTCCAGTTCCCCGGCCCAGGCATGGCCGCGGAAAGAAAGGGCCTTGCCAGAGGTAATCGTGGCTCCCGTTTTCGGGGCGGTAATCACCGATTTTACCGGCATGGATTCAATGATGCACATGTCTTCATCGGCCACTTTGGCCCCGGGTTCTACCGGATCGCAGGGAACGCGGTACGAATCGCCCATCATTTTTTCCCCATCGTGCACGCGATCTCTGACACTGAGGCGGCTCAGCCATTTCCCGGAGACCGAGGCGGGCCATCCGCCCGCCACCAGGCGCAGCGGATGCCCATGGGCCAGCGGGATATCCTTTCCGTTCATCTGATAGGCTACCAGGGTCTCGTCCTGCAGGGCCTTCTCGATCGGGATGCCGCGTGATATGGGTTCCTTTTTCGGGTCCCCGCTCAGGTGGGTGTCGGCCGCATGGTAGCCAATATAGACGGCATTCCCGCTAATTCCCACATCGTCCAGCAGGTCGCGGAGGCGAACCCCCGACCAGCTGGCGCATGATACGGCCCCAACTGCCCACTGGTTGCCCTTCGCAGGGGGGTCGAATTCGGCCCGCCCGTTGCCCCCGCATTCCAGGGTAAGCTGGTAGGTATGCTTCTGGAAACGCGTCTTGAGGTCATTCAGGGTATAGGTCTTGGGGTTGCGCACCGCCTCCCCGTCAAAGGTCAGGGTCCAGTTGCCCACGTCTACCGATTCCGGGATATTCCCGTTATTCCGGATAAACATGTACTTGTTGGGCGTCACAGGGTCGTCAAGCAGGTGCGCCGGGGTTTCGATGTTCCAGGGCTTGTCATTCAACACCATTAATTGCGGGTCCTTGTCGAACATCTTGAAAGGGTCCGGATCCTGCAATCCGAGCAGGGGCAGGCCGACGGGCAGGCGATTCCCAAAGACAATTTCTGCCCCCAGAAGGGCGCTAAAGGCGCTCAGGCCCGATTTATGGACAAATTGCCGTCTTTTCATGACAATGAGGTTTATACATTTTTTAAACTTAGCATTTTTGCGGAATTGTATTTGTAACAAAAGTTACAAAACCAGCGCACATCGGGCGGAGGTGCCTGTTTTTTGACTCGGGCCCCTGCTCGGAAACGTCTGCAATCCTCGAAAAATCGCTATTTTAGAATGGCAATGTAACCCGGGTTACAGAAAGGACAGCCCGGTATCCGTACCTTTAAACTTGTTAAATAAATGACCTAACGATGGACAAACACTACGAGATTTTAGTCATCGGGGGGGGTACCGGGGGCATCATGACCGCCGCGACCTACCTGAATAAGAACGGCAAAGCCAAGGTGGGCATCATAGAGCCTTCTGAATACCATTACTACCAACCCGCCTGGACCCTGGTAGGGGCCGGCACCTTCGATTACGACAAAACCGTGCGCCCCATGAGTTCGGTGATCCCGAAGAGAGCCACATGGATTAAGGACGCAGCCACTGGCCTAGACCCTGACAACAACGCCGTGACCACCCAAAACAGCGGAACCCTTACCTACGACTACCTCGTGGTGTCGCCCGGCCTGGTATATGACAACAGCCTGGTGCCCGGCCTGGGGGAAGTGCTCGACAAAGACGTGGTCTGCAGCAATTACACCGACCCGAAGCACACCTGGGAGGTGCTTAAGAACTTCAAAGGGGGCACTGCCCTCTTCACCCAGCCCAACACCCCGATCAAATGCGGGGGAGCGCCACAAAAGATCCTGTACCTGGCAGAAAGTTACTTCCGCAAATCGGGCGTGCGCAATAAGACCCAAGTGGTGTTTGCAACACCTGGCACGGTGATCTTTGGCGTGCCCGAAATCAAGAAGACCCTGATGGAGGTGGTCGACCGCAAAGACATCAACCTGCGCTTCGGCTACAACCTGGTCAAGGTTGACGGGGCCAACCGGATCGCCTGGTACAAATTCGCCGACCACGTGAGCGAATACAACCACAAGGAGATCAAAACCGAAAAGGACGGCGACCTCACCGGCATCCACTACGACATGATGCACACCTCTCCGCCCTCCGTGGCCCCCGCTTTTGTGCGCAACTCCACCCTGGTCAACGAGGCCGGGTGGCTCGATGTAGACATATATACGCTGCAGCACAAGCGCTACCCGAACGTCTTCGGACTGGGCGATGTGGCCGCCCTGCCGACCGCCAAAACCGGGGCCGCCATCAGGAAGCAGGTGCCGATCGTGGTCGACAACATCATGAAACTGCAGCAGGAAAACCACCTCGGAAGCAAGACCTACAACGGGTATTCTTCCTGCCCGCTGGTAACCGACTACGGCAAAATGGTATTGGCAGAATTCGATTACGACAACAAATTCACCCCCGACCCCAAGCTGAAGCAGATGCTCATCACAGACTCCTCGAAGGAACTTTGGAGGCTATGGATGCTCAAGAAGTACGGCCTGCCGTATCTTTACTGGAACAAAATGCTCAAAGGGAAAGAGGTCTGATGTCTCTGAGCCCACCGATTAGTTCACCTGAAAGTTTCTTTTAAATCAAAAAAATGGATTGGATAATGGAACCCTGGCCCTGGTATGTTTCAGGGGCAGCTATCGCACTGACCATGCTCTTGCTGTTGCTGGTCGGCAGGAATTTTGGCATGTCTTCTAACCTCAGGACTTTTTGCACCATCTGCGGCGCAGGGAAGCACAACGAGTTCTTCCGGTTTAACTGGAAGGAGCAGCGCTGGAACCTCATCGTGGTGCTCGGCACCATCATCGGGGGTTATATTGGCGCCCACTTCCTCACGGCAGATGCAGCCGTCGCCATCAACCCCGATACGGTGGCCGAATTGAAAACCATGGGCTTCGAAAGTGCCGGATCGGCCTACCTGCCCGACGAATTGTATTCCCTCGGCGCCCTTTCAGACCCGAAGGTCATTTCCCTGCTCGCCATCGGCGGGTTTCTGGTGGGCTTTGGTGCCCGGTATGCCGGCGGGTGTACGTCGGGGCATGCCATCAGCGGCCTGAGCGACCTGCAATGGCCTTCGCTGCTGGCCGTGCTCGGGTTCTTCGCCGGCGGTATGGTGATGATCTATTTCCTGTTCCCCTTAATTTTTTAAGCCATGAGAAGTTTAAGCTATCTGTTGATCGGGATATTTTTCGGGATCACCATGTTCAAATCCCAGGCCGCGAGCTGGTTCCGGATCTATGAAATGTTCAAGTTCGACGCCTTCCACATGTACGGCATCATCGGCACGGCCGTGGTGCTGGGGGTTATCATCGTCCAGAGCATCAAGCGATTCCGCCTGAAGTCCTTCTACGGCGAACCCATTGACATATGCCCCAAGGAAAAGAGCGTTTCCCGCTACCTGATCGGAGGGTTCCTCTTCGGCCTGGGCTGGGCGTTGGCAGGGGCATGCCCCGGGCCCATGTTTACCCTGCTCGGGGCCGGGTTTCTCCCCATCCTGATCGTGCTGGTATCGGCCGTGCTGGGCACATACGTCTACGGGCTGCTGCGGGATAAGCTGCCCCACTGAGTCACGCAGCATCGGCGGGTCGGAACTCTTTTCCTATCTTAGGGGGTGGAATGATCCGAAAAACAACCGCCATGAAAACGATCCTGAACCTGGTGTCTTTGGTCTTGCTGGGCTTGCCGCCTCTGGCACAGGCCCAGCAAGATTCTCCCTATGAAGCGCGATCCCTGATCGAACAGGGAGACACCCTTCCGTACCGCCTGCTCCTGCCCGAAGGGTTCGACGCCTCGCGAAAGTATCCCCTGGTGCTTTTCCTGCACGGGGGTGGGGAACGCGGCAACGACAACGAGAAGCAGCTCACCCACGGCAGCGGGCTCTTCACCGATCCGCTGAACCGGGGGGCTTTCCCGGCCGTGGTCCTCGTTCCGCAATGCGCCCAGGACTCGTACTGGGCCCAGGTCGAGATCGACCGCAGCTCCTATCCGATTGGGTTGACGTTCCGGCACGAAAACGGGCCGACCCGACCCCTTCAGATGGTCATGGACCTGGTGCGGGAATACCTGCAGGCCCCCTATATCGACCCCGACCGGGTCTATGTGATGGGGCTCTCCATGGGGGGCATGGGTACCTTTGAGCTCCTCTCCCGCATGCCCGGCGTGTTTGCCGCGGCCATCCCCATCTGCGGGGCGGGCGTTCCCGAAACGGTAACCGCCTATGCCGCAAGCACGCCCCTCTGGGTGTTCCACGGGGCGCTCGACCAGGTGGTGGCCCCCGGCCATTCCGTGGAAATGGTCGATGCCCTCCTGAAAGCCGGGGCCCATCCCGGCTTTACCCTCTACGACACCTACAACCACAACAGCTGGGACGGCGCCTTTGCCGAACCCGGCCTGCTGCGCTGGTTGTTCTCGCACCGGAAAACGGGAAGCCGGCCATGAAAGGCTTTGTGCGCGCCGGGGCCCTCTGGCTGGCCACGGGGCTGATCCTGGCCGGGGTATTGATGCTGCCGGCCCAGCAGCGAACCTATTGCAACCCCATCAACCTCGATTACGGGTACACCCCCATCCCGAACTTTGCCACAGGTGGGAAACACCGTGCCACGGCCGACCCGGTAATTGTAAACTACCGCGGTACGTACTTCCTGTTTTCCACGAACCAGTGGGGGTATTGGTGGAGCGAAGACATGGCGCACTGGAATTTTGTTTCCCGCAAATTCTTATTGCCCCGCAACCAGGTCTATGACGAGCTCTGTGCCCCGGCCGCTTTTGTGATGAAAGATACGCTATACCTGATCGGGTCGACCCACGGGCCGGCCTTTTCGATGTGGAAAAGCGCCAACCCGACGGTTGACGACTGGGAGATCGCCGTGGATTCCTTGAAAGTTGGGGCCTGGGACCCAGCCTTCCTCTACGACGAAGGTCTTGAAAAGCTTTACCTGTACTGGGGTTCGAGCAATGAGTTTCCCCTTCTCGGCACGGAGATCAACCCCCGTACACTGCAATCGGAAGGGTTCGTGAAGCCCCTGATCAGCCTGCACCCCGAAGATCACGGCTGGGAGCGCTTTGGCGAGTATAACGACAACACCTTTCTGCAACCCTTTATGGAAGGGGCCTGGATGACCAAATACAATGGCAGGTACTACCTGCAGTACGGGGCCCCGGCCACGGAATTCAGCGGGTATGCCGACGGGGTATACGTAAGCGATGACCCTCTCGGCGGATTTAGCTATCAGAAACACAATCCGTTCGCCTACAAGCCGGGAGGATTTGCGCGGGGCGCCGGGCACGGGGCCACCTATCAGGACGTCTACGGCAACTGGTGGCATGTTTCCACCATTGCCCTGGGGGTCAAGAACAATTTCGAGCGCCGCATCGGCATCTGGCCGGCCGGCTTTGATGCCGATGATGTACTATACTGCAACACCGCCTATGGAGACTATCCCGCCTATTTACCGCGGGAGGGCTCCGACCACCTGCAGGGCATGTTCACCGGATGGATGCTGCTGAACTACAACAAACCTGTACAGGCCTCCTCTGTCCTGGGCGGGTTTCAGCCCAATGCTGCGGTAGACGAAGACCTGAAGACCTACTGGTCGGCCAAAACCGGCAACCCCGGGGAATGGTTCCAGACTGACCTGGGGGAATTGAGCACGGTGCGGGCCATCCAGGTGAATTACGCCGACCAGGACGCAGAATTCCTTGGCAAGAGCCTGGGGGTTTACCACCAGTACCGGATCTACGCCTCCGAGAATGGCAGGCGCTGGAAGCTCGTGGTCGACAAAAGCGATAACCGTACTGACGTGCCCCACGATTATGTGGAACTGGCCCAACCGCTGCGGGCCCGGTACCTCAAGATTGAAAACCTCGGCATGCCCACGGGGAAATTTGCGCTGAGCGGCCTTAGGGTCTTTGGCACAGGAAGCGGGAGCCCGCCCCCGGCCGTGGAAGACTTTCTCGTGCTGCGCGCTTCGCGCGACAGGTTCGGGGAACGCCGGAGCGCCTGGCTGAAATGGCGGCAAAACCAGCAGGCAGACGGCTATGTCATATATTTTGGCAAGGAGGCAGACAAGCTGTACGGCAGCATAATGGTCTACGGGAAGAACGATTATTTCTTTACCGGCATGGACCGGCCAGACACCTATTATTTCCGGATAGAGGCATTTAACAACAACGGCATTTCACCCAAATCAGAGGCTGTTATTTCCGAGTAAGGGGAACAGGCCGGCCCTCATTTGAAAACCAATTATCCAGTACAATGGAAACACTTCGAGCAACCTGTATGAAAGCAATTTTCTGGCTTGGCCTGGCCGGCGCGGCAACCGGCATGCAGGCCCAGGACCTCCGCGTGATGACTTACAACATCCGGTTTGACAACCCGGCCGACAGCCTCGACAGCTGGCCGAACCGCAAAGACTACCTCATAGCCCAGGTGGCCCACTACGCCCCGGAGGTGCTTGGCACCCAGGAAGGGCTGATCCACCAGCTGGAGGCAATGGAGGCAGGCCTGGAGGGATACCGTTTTTTCGGGGTGGGGCGCGACCGTGGCGATCGGGCGGGGGAACACACAGGGGTCTTCTACCGTGAAGACCGGCTGGAGCTGATGCGACAGGAAACCTTCTGGCTGTCAGAAACCCCCGACCGGCCTTCCAAAGGCTGGGATGCCGCCCTGAACCGGATCTGCACCTATGGCCTTTTCCGCCACCGCGAAAGCGGCCGGATGTTTTACGTCTTCAACACCCATTTTGACCATATCGGGGAGCAGGCCCGCCTTCAGAGCGTGAAGCTCATCCTCTCGAAGATCCGGGAATTCAACCGGGAGGGCTACCCGGCCATCCTTACCGGCGACCTGAACCTCGAGCCCGAGTCGGCCCCGATCCGCGACCTGGCCGCTACCCTCGAAGATGCCTATACGCAGGCCGGCGCTGCCGCCTACGGCCCCCCGGGCACCTTCAACGGCTTCGATTGCACCCGGCCGGTCACCCGGCGGATCGATTACATTTTTTTGAGCCCGGGCGATTTTGAGGTCACGGGGCATGTCATTCTCGGGGAAACAACCGGCCGCGGGTTTCCCTCAGACCATTTCCCGGTCATGGCAGAGCTGAGGTTCGCTGCAGAATAGGGGGCTATTTCAAGAGCATCAGCACGGCGCCGACTGCGGTAAGGATCAAAATGAGGCGGCGGTAAAAGCCTTCCCTTATGCGTTTGACCAGCCAGATGCCGGCCACCAGCCCCAGCACCAGGGCGGGCAGCAACACCGCGTTGATCTTGAGTACCTCCAGGTCGATGGTCTTCCACACCCAGATATGGAAGGGCAGTTTGAAGACATTGATGATCAGGAAAAGCCAGGCCGCTGTGCCGATGAACTCGTTTTTGGGCAGCCGCATGGCCAAAAAATAGATGTTGGCGAACGCCCCGGCCAGGTTCCCGACCATGGTGGTGACCCCGGCCAGCATCCCCACCGAACCGGCAAAGGCCCAGTGGGTGGGCACCCGCTCCGATTTTCG
>CAYWZF010000065.1:0-16054 GCA_964461555.1 uncultured Robiginitalea sp.
AATATCGAATATTCAAACTTTACCACCCTGAATTGCCAGAACCTTTTCTTCCTGCTCCTCATTGCAGGCAATTTGCGAGAGTTCGTCTCCCTGAAGGCCTGGCTGGGCAGTGCCAGCCAGGGCGTTTCATGTCGCCATCACCTGCCGGAGGGCATCGGTGAAAGCCTTTACTTCATCCATGCGCCCGGTGCTGATGCGGGCCCAATCGTTCAGGGGCGGGAAGGGCCGGCCGATCATTACGTTCTTCTCGGCCATGAGCCTGCCCAGTTCCCTGATATCCCGGCCGCTCCTGAAGAAGACAAAATTTGTATGCGATTTAATAAACGGCAGGTTCAGGGCGCTAAGCTCGCGGTATATATGCTCCTTGGCCTGTTCGTTCTGCGCAAGGCTGAACTGGTAGAATTCCTGGTCCTCCAGGGCCGCCTGGGCCGCCACGATGGCCAGGATATTGGTGTTGGCCATCAGGGCCTCGCGCAGGCGGGAGGCGATATCGGGCCGGGCGATCAGGTACCCGATGCGCAGCCCGGCAAGGCCGAAAACCTTGGAAAAGGTCTTGGATACAATTACGTTGCGGCCTTCCCGCACCAGTTCAACCATCGAAGGGTAGTCGGGCTGGGTGATATAATCGTAGTAGGCCTCGTCGCTGAATATCACGGCCCGGTGGTCGGTGGCATAGATAAATTCCTTCAACTGTCCTGCATCGAGCAGGGTGCCTGAAGGGTTGTTGGGGTTGCAGATAAAGATCAGCCGGGTTTTGGAGGTAATGCGCCGCTCCATGGCTTCCAGGTCATGGTGCAGCGTGTCATCCAGGGGCACCCGGTGCACATAGGCCCCAAACTGCTCTGCATAGGTCAGCAGGGCCTGGAAGGTGGGGTCGGCGGCAATTATTTCGCCCCCCTGCAATCCATAGATCAGGCCGGCAGCCTGCAGGCCTTCGGTAGAGCCTCCGGTGACCACCACGCTAGAGGGGGGCACTTCTTCTTTCTGCGCAATGAGTTTTTCCAGCGCCTCCAGGTGCTGGAAGGGGTACCGGCACCCCAGGTCCATCTGCCCGGCCAGGGCCTTGCGAACCGCATCAGATGGCCCGAATGGGTTCTCGTTCGAATTCAGTTTGGCCGGGCCTGCCGCCGACAGGGGCCGGAAGGTGGCGGGAGCCGCCATGGAAGAAACACCTCCCAGGAGGGTAAATCCGCCCCCCAGGGCCACTGTTTTCAGCCAGTTTCTGCGATCAGTAGTATTCATATTCGTACCTGCTTTGGGAAAAGGTACGAATTAAAAGCGAATGTCTGCCCGGGCGGGTTGATTTGACGTGAAAAGGGGAAGGGTCAGAGGCGGTAGAGCGTATTGCTGACCAAAATGGAGATGATCAAAACCACCATGGCCAGGTTCACGGTAATGGCAATCACCTTCTTCTCGGAAAGGGGCTCATGCAGCCCCCTGATCACATAGACCGTGCCTAGGATACCCAACAACCCCGACATAACTATCGGGAAGCCGAACAGGATCCTGGAAATGGAAGGCCCGATGTTGAACATGATTGTCAGGGCTGCGAAGGTGAGCAGCCCCAAAATGAGCTGGCTCATCCGGTATGAGCGTTCGGTATAGGTAAATTCAGCATCCATGGGTTCTTTTTTTAGGGGTTAAACTACCTTCAGGCGGGGTTTGAGTCCATCGATGATACCCAGAATGCTCTCCACGGTTACCTTCAGGTCGGTCTTAACCAGGTAGTGAGGGAGCCGCAGGGTGGTAAACCCGTCGTGGTAGGCGTGCATCGCCTGGCCCAATTCCGCAATTACCTGTTCATAAGAGAGGGATTCCTCCCCCCGGTCGATCTCAATATTGAGCCTGACCCGTGAAATGGCCAGGTCAACGGTCCTTTTTCCGTCCCACCAGGCCAGCATGGCCTTTACCCCGGCCTTCTTCAGGGCGTAGTAGAGTATAATGGCTTCGGCAGGGGCATTTTGGGATTTCACCAATCGTTCCATGCGGGCGCGGTGCGCCTCGCAGAGCTCCACGTCGAAAAGCTCGATGGCTTTCCGGTGGTCCATGTAGCTGAGTTCTTTTTTACATTCCAGACAGGTCATTGCTGCAGGTCAGTTTAACTTGATTTGGGAAAAGTATAACCCCCTCGCGGACCGCTTTAGTATACCGGTTCGATGAATGACACCCCACTTTTAGATGAACGGCACTTTTTCCGATGAACGGCACCTTCTGAGATACGATCGGAACGTGGAAAGGACTGCCAAACAGCTTTGCCGGAATCCTGTATCTTTACTGCATACGCAACCAGGATTGTCTATGTTTAAAAAAGGGGGGCCCGGCATGTTGATCGCGGCGGCCTTTATCGGCCCGGGTACGGTGACCACCTGCCTGCGGGCCGGGGTCGATCGGGGCTTTGCCCTGCTATGGGCGCTCGGGCTATCGGTGGTGGCGACCATCGTCTTGCAGGAAATGGCAGGGAGGCTGGGCCTGGTTACCCGCAGCGGCCTGCCCGACCTGGTCAGGGGCCACGTGAGGCGTCCGGTTTGGCGCCACCTCTTCATTGGAATCATCCTGGCGGCTATCGTTTTGGGCAATGCAGCCTATGAGGCCGGGAATATAGCCGGGGCCTCCCTGGGTTTGGAATCTGCCTTCGGCCCGGGTTTGGTGCACCTGTACCCCTGGATTACAGGCCTGATCGCCTTTTCGTTGCTTTGGATGGGGTCTTATAAGTTCCTGGAGCGGATCTTTACCGGGCTTGTGTTGCTGATGAGCCTTTCTTTTGCGGTAACCGCCTTCCTGGTACAGCCCGACTGGGCAGAGGTGCTGAAGGGCCTGCTGATCCCTTCCGCCGATACGGGTTCCCTGCTTACTGTTATGGCCCTTATCGGCACGACCGTCGTGCCGTATAACCTATTCTTGTATACTTCTCTGGTAGGCGAGAAATGGGAAGGCGCCGGCAACCTGAAGAGCATGAGGCGCGATATTGTAAGTTCGGTCGTAATCGGAGGCGCCGTATCGATGGCCATTCTGATCACGGCTGCAGGCTCGCGCCTGACGGCCCTTGAAAATGTAATGGACCTTGCCGTTTCTCTCGAACCGGTGTATGGCAGCCTGGCGCGCTACGGAATCGGGGTGGGGCTTTTCGCGGCGGGCATCACTTCCTCCATTACCGCACCCCTTGCGGCCGCCTATGTGGCCCGGCAGTGTTTCGGCTGGTCGCCCCAACGCACAGACCCCCGTTTCAGGGCGGTATGGATCGGCGTTATCGCGATCGGCGTCTTGTCGCACCTGCTCCAGTACCAACCCCTGGAAGTGATTTATTTTGCACAGATCGCCAACGCCCTGCTGTTGCCCATCCTGGCTGTCTTTCTGTGGTGGGCCATTCGCAGCAGGGCCCTGATGGGCACCTACCGGAACAACGGGTGGCAAGACCTGCTGGCCGGCGGGGTGCTATTGCTGGTCAGCGGGCTGGCCTTTAAAACGATTCTTGGCTTATGGAACCCCTGATTGGAAAACCCGGGCAAATCGATATCAACTGCGACACGGGGGAAGGTGTCGGAAATGAAGCAGAACTACTTCCCCTGGTTAGTTCGTGCAATATTGCCTGTGG
This sequence comes from uncultured Robiginitalea sp., assembly GCA_964461555.1. Lineage (GTDB taxonomy): Bacteria > Bacteroidota > Bacteroidia > Flavobacteriales > Flavobacteriaceae > Robiginitalea. The sequence goes on from CAYWZF010000065.1 coordinate 3,593, forward strand.
CGGGCATGCCGGAAATGCTGAAAGCATGGAGCAGGTAACGGCCCTGGCAATACGGCATGGGGTCAGGATCGGGGCGCACCCTTCCTATCCTGACCGCGCCCATTTCGGGCGCAGGAGCCTGGATCTTCCCGTTGAAGAACTGCGGCACTCCCTCCGGGCCCAGGTGGCGGCCCTGGAGGCCGTGCTGGAGGCCAGGGGGGGAGTGTTGCACCACATCAAGGCGCATGGGGCCCTGTACAATGATCTGGCAGCCGATGTGCAGCTGGGCGAGACCTACCTGGAAATATTCAGGGGGTACCGTGGCAGGGTGCTTTTATTTGCCCCCTGCGGTTCCAATTTCGCTGCACAGGCGCGCGAACGGGGCTTCGGGGTATGGGAAGAGGCGTTCGCCGACCGCGCCTATCGCGCTGACGGAAGCCTCGCCTCGCGCCAACTGGAAGGAGCCGTTCTCGCAGAGCCCGAACAGGTGTGGCAGCAACTCAGGAAAATGGTATTGTACCACCGGGCCGGGACCCTCGACGGGGTGGAAATCCCCGTAAAGGCCCAGACGTATTGCCTGCACGGCGATACCCCCCGCGCTTATGAAATATTGATGTATCTTTCCCGAAAGTTACGCGAGGAATCAATCGGATTAGCCAAGTGAACCCACCCCCCTTCAGGATAAAGCCCTTTGGCCCGAACGCCGTGCTGCTTGAATGGCCCGCCCGCCTTGAGCTGGAGATCCTTTTCGATATTCTCGGGTTTGCCGACTTTCTCAAGCAGGGCCTCTTGCAGGAACCCGATTGGGAATACGTGCCCATCTACCATAGCCTTACCCTGATCCGCCGCGACCATCCCATCGAATTCGGCAAGCTCGAGCCTGCCCTTAAAGCGTGGTATGAAGACTACCCCGGCCCGAAGAGCGTACAAACCCAGGACTGGGAGTTGCCGGTCTGCTACGACCCTGAGTTCGGCCTCGACCTGGAACTGGCTGCCCAAACCCTGAACATGGACCCTGAGACCCTGATCCGCAAGCACGGCGAACCGACCTACCGGGTCTTTGGCATCGGCTTTTTGCCGGGCTTCCTCTACCTTGGCGGGGTTCCCGAAGAGCTGCGCCTCCCCAGGCTGCCTGCTCCCAGGCCCCGGGTGCCGGAAGGCTCGGTCGGGCTCGCCGACCGCCAGACCGGTATCTACCCGCAGGAATCCCCGGGAGGCTGGAATATTTTGGGCAAATGCCCCCTGCCGCTTTTTGACCCGAAGCGGGAGCCGCCCAGCTTCATTGGCTTGGGAGACAGCATCCGCTTCAGGGCCGTGAGCCGTGCAGAATTTGACCTCCACCGGATAGAAGCCGAAGTGGGGGTTTATGATTACAAAAAGAAATACGGCAATGCTGCACGTTAAGGAAGCGGGGTTTTACACCAGTATTCAGGATCAGGGTCGCTTCGGCTACCGGCACCTGGGCGTCCCCGTTTCGGGGGCGGCAGACCAGCTTGCGGCCGGGCGGGCAAACGGGTTGCTCGAAAACCCCGAAACAGCCGCGGTGCTCGAAATGACCATGCAGGGCCCCGTGCTGGAATTTGCCGAGCCTGCCTATATCTGCTACAGCGGTGCCCCCATGGAAATCAGGCTCAACGATCAAACCCTCGACCCCGACCAGGTCTATGCCGTGCCCGGCGGGGCGGTTTTGAATTGCGGGCGCATCCGGAACGGGTTCAGGAGTTATCTGGGCATCCGCGGAGGATTCGAGGCACCCCTGGTGCTGGGGAGCCGATCCTATTACAGCCCGGTCACCAGGGCCCGCAAAATCATGCCGGGCGATGAGATTGGCTATACTCCCTGTGCGGCATATGAACCCATGATCCTGAAGTGGAGCCATGCCGATCACATCAGGGAAAAGGAGCTTTTGGTCTATCCGGGCCCTGAATACGACCTGCTGAGCCAGAAACAGCGCGAAATGCTGTTCACCCAGGAGTTCAGCCTGGCCAAGGAGCACGACCGGATGGCCTGCCAGCTCAGCGAACTGCTGCCGGCGCATTCCATCAGCATGATTACCTCGGCCACCCTGCCAGGCACTGTGCAGCTGGCGCCCTCCGGAAAACTGATCATTCTGCTGCGCGACGGACAAACCACCGGCGGATATCCACGCATCCTGCAGCTTGAAAAAAACTCCCAAAGCATCCTGGCCCAGAAAAAGTCGGGCGACCGGATCCGTTTCCGGACTACCGGGTATTGATTCCTTCCCCGCCAGGGCCTTTTCAATCCGCCGTTTCCGGCAAGGCTGCCGGCGTTTCTAACACCCGAGCCGGCTACTTCCGGAAGATGTTCTCCAATAATTGAATATGGTAATTTTATCTATTTAACAATCTGATAAATAACGCCTTAAATTAGTATTTACGCAAATGAGCCTGTATTGTGGGCCTGCTATGTCGCTCCCGGCTTTGGCAATCCCATATCTTTGACCTTGGATTAAATTGTCCGCATATTCTTTTAGCACCTATGGAACTGAATAAATTCAGTAAGAACGTTACCCAGGACCCTACCCAGCCAGCTGCCCAGGCAATGCTGTATGCCATCGGCCTTACCGAGGAAGATCTGAAAAAGCCCCTGGTGGGCATTGCCAGCACCGGATATGAAGGGAACCCCTGCAACATGCACCTGAACCAGCTGGCCCACTACGTGAAACAAGGCACCGAGGAAGGGGATCTGGTTGGACTGATTTTCAACACCATCGGGGTGAGTGACGGGATTTCCATGGGCACTTACGGGATGCGTTACTCCCTGCCATCTCGCGATATCATCGCCGATTCCATGGAGACTGTGGTGCAGGCGATGAATTACGACGCCCTGGTCACCGTGGTGGGGTGCGATAAAAACATGCCCGGCGCCCTGATGGCGATGATCCGCCTGAACCGTCCGTCTGTGATGGTATACGGGGGCACCATTGCCTCGGGCTGCCTGAACAACCAGAAGCTCGACGTGGTGTCGGCCTTTGAAGCCTGGGGGCAGAAGGTGGCCGGGAACATGAATGAGGAAGAGTACAAACAGGTCATACAGCATGCCTGCCCGGGCGCCGGCGCCTGCGGGGGTATGTATACCGCCAATACCATGGCCTCTGCCATTGAAGCCCTTGGGATGTCGCTCCCGTACAGTTCTTCCAACCCGGCTGTGGGCCCTGAGAAACAGGGAGACTGCATCCGCGCCGGGGCGGCTTTGCGCCGGCTGTTGGAAAAGGATATCAAGCCCCTCGACATTATCACCCGCAAATCGCTAGAGAACGCAGTTCGCCTGGTGGTGGTACTGGGGGGGTCGACTAATGCAGTTTTGCATTTCCTTGCTATTGCCCGGGCCGCAGAGATCGAATTTACCCTCGACGACTTCCAGCGCATTAGTGACGAGACCCCGTTTTTGGCCGACCTGAAGCCCAGCGGCAAATACCTGATGGAAGATGTACACCGCATCGGCGGTATTCCGGCGGTGCTGAAATTTATGCTCCATGCCGGGATGCTCCACGGTGACTGCATGACTGTTACAGGCAAGACCCTGGAAGAAAACCTCCGGGAGGTGCCCGGCCTGAAAGAGGGCCAGAAAGTGATCCGCCCCCTTTCTGACCCCATCAAGAAGACCGGCCACCTGCGCATCCTGTACGGCAACCTGGCCCCGACCGGGGCCGTAGCCAAGATCACCGGCAAGGAGGGGCTTCGGTTCGTGGGCCCGGCCCGGGTTTTTGAAAACGAGTTCGATGCCAATAAAGGGATAGGGGAAGGCAGGGTCCGGAAAGGAGATGTGGTGGTGATCCGTTATGAAGGCCCCCGGGGGGGGCCCGGGATGCCCGAAATGCTGAAGCCTACCAGCGCCATCATGGGGGCTGGCCTGGGCAAGGAGGTGGCCCTGATCACCGACGGCCGCTTTTCGGGGGGTACACACGGCTTCGTAGTCGGGCACGTGACTCCCGAAGCCCAGGTAGGCGGCCCCATAGCCCTACTCCGGGACGGGGACCAGATCACGATAGACGCCGAGCGGAACGAGCTGTCAGTGGCTCTTTCAGAAGCAACGCTGGAAGCCCGGAAAAAAGACTGGAAAGAGCCTCCGCTGAAGGTGCGCAAGGGCTCCCTGTACAAATATGCCAGAACGGTTTCCTCTGCCTCTCAGGGGTGTGTGACCGATCAATTTTAATAGTGAGAAAACAAATCAGGTTGCGAATATGGAACCAGTAAAAGAATTGAAAAAGCAACGCGCCACCGAGAAGGCCCTGCGCATTACCGGGGCCGAGGCGATCATTCATTGCCTGCTCGCCGAAGGGGTCGATGTGCTTTACGGCTACCCGGGAGGTGCGATCATGCCGGTTTATGACGAATTGTACAAGTTCAAAGACCAGCTCCACCACGTGCTGACGCGGCATGAGCAGGGGGCTGTGCACGCCGCTCAGGGCTTCGCCCGCTCCAGCGGCAGGGTAGGGGTGGCCATGGCGACCTCGGGGCCCGGGGCGACCAACCTGGTCACCGGCCTGGCCGACGCCCAGATCGATTCCACCCCCATCGTATGCATTACCGGGCAGGTACCCCGCCACCTGTTGGGGTCTGACGCCTTCCAGGAAACCGACATCATCGGCATATCCACCCCGGTGACCAAATGGAACTACCAGGTCACCCGGGCCGAGGAAATCCCCGAGGTAATGGCCAAGGCTTTCTATATTGCCCGCAGCGGGCGACCCGGGCCCGTTTTGGTGGACATCACCAAAAACGCCCAGTTCGACAGCCTCGATTTTGAATATGTGCCCTGCAAGGGGGTGCGCAGCTATGTTCCGGTTCCCAAACCCGACCCTATAGCCATCGATGCCGCGGCGGAACTTATCAACAAAGCCAAAAAGCCCTATATCGTCTTTGGGCAGGGAGTCATCCTGGGGCGGGCCGAAGCCGAGCTCAAGGCCCTGGTCGAGAAGACCGGCATTCCTGCTGCCTGGACTATTCTGGGCCTCTCTGCCCTCGATTCGGACCACCCCCTCAACGTCGGCATGGTAGGCATGCACGGGAATTACGGCCCCAATGTGCTTACCAATGAATGCGATTTGCTCATCGCCATCGGCATGCGTTTCGACGACCGGGTGACCGGGAACCTGGCCACCTATGCGAAACAGGCTAAAATCATCCATTTTGAGATCGACCCTGCCGAGGTCAACAAGAACGTCAAGGTAGACGTGGCCGTGCTGGGCGATGCCCGCGAGACCCTGTCGCTGCTGCTGCCCAAGGTCGAGAAAAGATCGCACGAGGCCTGGCTCGGGGAGTTCCATAAAAAGTACGAAGAGGAATTCGATGCGGTGATCCGAAACGACCTGCATCCTGAAAAACCGGGCCTGACCATGGGCGAGGTCATTGCGGAGATCAACAAGGCTTCAGACCATAAGGCCATCATTGTGACCGATGTGGGCCAGCACCAGATGGTGGCCTGCCGCTATGCCAAATTCCGCCAGTCCAAGAGCAACATCACCTCGGGGGGGCTGGGCACCATGGGCTTTGCCCTGCCGGCTGCGATCGGCGCCAAGATGGGGGCGATGGACCGGGAAGTGGTGGCCATTGCCGGAGACGGGGGCTACCAGATGACCATTCAGGAACTGGGCACGATCTTCCAGACCCGCACCCCCGTGAAGATCGTGGTGCTGAACAACGATTTTCTGGGGATGGTACGGCAGTGGCAGGAACTGTTCTTCGACAAGCGGTACGCCTCCACGATTATGACCAACCCCGATTTTGTCAAGATTGCCGAGGGGTACCACATCAAAGCGAGACGGGTCACCGAGCGGTCCGAACTGGCCGAAGCGGTCACTGAAATGATCGACTCGAAAGATGCCTACTTCCTCGAAGTGAAAGTGGAAAAAGAAGACAACGTATTCCCGATGATCCCTTCCGGGGCGTCGGTGTCTGACATCCGATTGAAATAAGAACAAAAATAACCGGGCGGGTCAGCCGCCCCTTTTCGTATGGAAAATCAATGGTTCACCATATCGGTCTATTCGGAAAACCAGGTTGGATTGCTCAACCGAATCTCCGGAATATTTTTAAAGAGGCATATTAATATAGAAAGCTTAAATGTCTCTAAATCAGAGATCGACGGAATATCTAAGTTTACGATCGTGGTCAATACCACCGAAGACTGGACCCGTCATATCGTCTCCCAGATCGAGAAGCAAATCGAGGTGATCAAGGCGTTCTACCACACCGACGATGAGACGATCTACCAGGAATCTGCCCTCTTCAAGATCGCCTCTCACCTGCTTTTTGACGAGCGCCAGATCCAGAATATCATCAAAGACAGCCATGCCCAGATCGTCACGGTAAGCCGGGAATTCTTTGTCCTTGCCAAAACCGGCCGGCGGCACGAAATTGACCAGATGTACCATGAACTGGAGCCTTTCGGCATCATGCAATTCGTGCGCAGCGGGCGCATTGCGGTTTCCAAGGCTACCATGCCCATTACCGAGATGCTCGCCAAATTTCAACACGCATAACCCAACTATCAGAATAACCAGAACACTGAATTATGAGCAATTACTTCAATACCCTTTCCCTGCGCGAACAACTACAGCAACTCGGCAAATGCCGGTTTATGGAGGCCTCTGAATTCTCCGACGGGGTGCAGGCCCTGAAAGGCAAAAAGATCGTCATTGTGGGCTGCGGGGCCCAGGGCCTCAACCAGGGCCTCAACATGCGCGATTCAGGGCTCGACATATCTTATGCCCTTCGCGAAGCGGCCATCCGCGAAAAGCGGGCCTCCTATATGAACGCCTCGGAGAATGGCTTCAGGGTGGGCACCTATGAGGAGCTCATCCCAACGGCCGACCTGGTTATCAACCTGACGCCCGACAAGCAGCATACCAAGGTGGTGGGGGCCGTGATGCCCCTGATGAAAAAAGGCGCCACGCTTTCGTATTCCCATGGCTTCAATATTGTCGAGGAAGGGATGCAGATCCGCAAAGACCTCACCGTGATCATGGTAGCCCCCAAGAGCCCGGGCTCTGAGGTGCGCGAGGAGTACAAGCGCGGCTTCGGTGTTCCGACCCTGATCGCCGTGCACCCTGAAAACGACCCGGAGGGCAAGGGGCTGGCACAGGCCAAGGCCTACGCCGTGGCTACCGGGGGCGACAAGGCCGGGGTGCTCGAATCGTCTTTTGTGGCTGAGGTAAAATCAGACCTCATGGGGGAGCAGACTATTTTATGCGGGCTGCTGCAGACCGGGTCAATCCTCTGCTTCGACAAGATGATCGAGAAGGGCATCGAGCCGGGCTTCGCCTCCAAACTGATACAATACGGTTGGGAGACCGTTACCGAAGGCCTTAAATACGGCGGCATCACCAACATGATGGATCGCCTCTCCAACCCTGCCAAGATCAGGGCCTTTGAATTGTCAGAAGAGCTCAAAGACATCATGCGCCCCCTGTTCCGCAAGCACATGGACGATATCATGAGCGGCCACTTTTCAAAGACCATGATGGAAGACTGGGCCAACGGCGACAAGGACCTGCTGGGCTGGCGTGCCGCCACGGCAGAGACCCGTTTTGAGAAGACCCCGGCGGGGGCCATGAAAATCAAAGAACAGGAATTCTACGACAAGGGCGTGCTGATGGTGGCCTTTGTGCGCGCCGGCGTGGAGCTTGCCTACGAATCGATGATCGAGTCGGGCATTATAGGCGAATCGGCCTATTACGAATCGCTGCACGAAACGCCCCTGATCGCCAACACCATCGCCCGGAAGAAGCTGTTCGAAATGAACCGGGTGATCTCCGACACGGCCGAATACGGGTGTTACCTTTTTGACCATGCCTGCAAGCCGCTGCTGGCCGATTTCATGAAGAAGATCGACACGGATGTGATCGGGGAGGCCTTCGGGGCCGACCGCGACAACGGGGTAGACAACGCGCGCCTGATCGCTGTGAACAAGGCCCTGCGCAACCACCCGGTGGAAATCGTGGGCGCCCGCCTGCGGGAATCCATGACGGCTATGAAGCCCATCGTCTAAATGCCTGTGCCCATGAATGCCGTATATCCGATTCCCGAAGCTTACCTGCCAAAGGCGCCTGTCGACCAGCGTACCTACCTGGTCGGGGGCGAACTGAGAAAGTGGGAGGGAAGCGTTACCCCGGTGTATTCGACCATTTCCACCACCAAATCGTATGCGCCCACCCTGCTGGGCAGTATCCCCGACATGGGTGAGCAAGAAGCCCTCGATGCCCTGCAGGCCGCCCTGGAGGCCTATGATGAGGGCAAAGGGACCTGGCCCACCATGAAGGTGCGCGACCGCATCGAATGCATGGAAAAATTCGTCCGCCAGATGGAGGCGAAACGGGAAGAGGTCGTCAGGCTGCTGATGTGGGAGATCGGCAAATCCCTTCCGGACTCCGAGAAGGAATTCGACCGGACCGTAGAGTACATCTACGACACCATCGAGGAGTACAAGGTGCTCGACCGCAATTGCGCCAAGTTCAGCAAGCACGACGGGGTGTACGCCCACATCCGCCGCGGGCCGCTGGGGGTGGTGCTCTGCCTGGGCCCCTATAACTACCCGCTCAATGAGACCTTTGCCCTGCTGATCCCCGCCATTATCATGGGGAATACCACCCTGTTCAAGCCGGCCAAGCACGGGGTGTTGCTCATTACCCCTTTGCTGGAGGCCTTTCAGAACAGCTTCCCGAAGGGGGTGGTCAACATCCTTTTCGGCAGGGGACGGGCCGTAGCGGCCCCGATCATGAAGACCGGGAAGGTAGACGTGCTGGCCCTGATCGGCAACAGCAAGTCGGCCAACGCCCTTCAGGAGCAACACCCGAAGAGCAACCGCCTGCGCCTGGTGCTCGGGCTGGAGGCCAAGAACCCGGCCATCATTTTGCCCGATGCAGATATGGAGCTCACCGTGCAGGAATGCCTGACCGGCACCCTTTCCTTCAACGGGCAGCGCTGCACGGCCCTCAAGGTGGTGTACGTGCATGAAGCGGTGCGCAACGACTTCCTGGAGCGCTTCTGCAAAGGGGTAGACAGCCTGAAATTCGGGAACCCCTGGGACCCGGGCGTGAAGCTTACCCCCCTCCCGGAACCCGACAAACCCGACTACATCCAGGAATTGATAGACGACGCCCTGGCCAAAGGGGCGCGCATCCTGAATGAAAAGGGCGGGCAACGCACCGATAATTTCATCTGGCCGGCCGTGTTGTACCCGGTAACCAAAGACATGCGCGTATATCAGGAAGAACAGTTCGGCCCGGTGATTCCGGTCCTTTCCTTCCGGGAGATCGACGAGCCCCTCAATGACATGGCCGAAAGCAACTACGGGCAGCAGGTAAGCCTGTTCGGCAAGGAGGTGCATACCCTGGCGCCCCTGATCGATACGCTGGTGAACCTGGTCTGCCGGGTGAACCTGAATACCTCCTGCCAGCGGGGCCCCGATGTGTACCCGTTCACCGGCCGCAAAGATTCGGCCCAGTCGACCCTGAGCGTTCACGACGCCCTGCGCTCCTTCTCGATAAGGACCTTCGTGGCCTTCAAGGACAACGCGCTGAACAATGCGACCGTAGAGCAGTTGCTCGAAACCAAAGCTTCCAATTTTATTAGTACCGACTATATTTTATAAGGGTTGGCTTTTTGGCAGAGACCGGGCTTCTCCCCATATTTGCCATCCATAACCCCCTGCCGTTCAGGCCAGCCTGCTGCTGGCCTGAGCAGCAGGCTCTAACCGCCTGTCATGACCGCACGAAAAGCGCGTACCAGGGCCCTGTTCTCCCTCGCGATGGGGGCTTTCGGGATTGCATTGACAGAATTCGTGATCATGGGCATCTTGCCTGAGGTGGCAGGCGGGCTGCAGGTCAGCATTCCCGAGGCCGGGCATTTCATCGCCGTCTATGCCCTGGGGGTGGTGGTAGGCGCGCCCGTGCTGGCAGGGGTTATCCACCGGTGGACTTCCCGTCGGGCCCTGATGGTGCTGATGGGGTGGTTCACCGTTTTCAATGCCCTGTCAGGGCTGGCCCAGGATTATTCCGTCATGATGGTGCTTCGGTTCCTGTCCGGTTTGCCACACGGGGCCTTCTTCGGGATCGGGGCGGTCATCGCTGCCAAACTGGCCCGTGAAGGACGCGAAGCCCAGGGCATCGCCAAGATGTTTGCAGGCTTTACCCTGGCCAATGTGATTGGCGTGCCATTGGGCACCTACATCGGCAACGTCTTCGACTGGAGCCTGTCCTTTGCCCTGATCGGCGGGGTGGGGCTGCTTACCGTCCTGAGCCTGTATGCCTGGATGCCCGAGGTATCCACCCGGCCGGCTTCGGGCGAACCAGGCAGCTTTCGCGGCATGCGCAGCCCGGAATTGTGGGCTTTGCTGGCCCTGACAGCCATTGGCACGGGGGGGTTCTTCGCGTGGTACAGCTATATCGCCCCCCTGCTGATCGAAGTGGCCGGCCTTTCGGCCACCGATGTGAGTTATGCCATGATCCTGGCCGGGGTGGGCATGGTGGGGGGCAACATGCTTGGCGCCAAGATGGCCGAGTGGTTCAGCCCGGTACGCGCTGTAGCGGTTGGCATGTTTTCTATGAGCGCCATGCTCCTGCTCAATTCCTATTTGGTTTCAGACCCGACCTGGGCCCTATTTATGTGTTTCGCGATCGGGTTGGTGACCTTTACCCTGGCTGCCCCCATCCAAATGGCGATCATCGATGCCTCCCGGGGATCTGAAATGCTGGCCTCTTCCCTGAACCAAAGTGCCTTCAACATCGCCAACGCAAATGGGGCCTACCTGGCGGGCCTGCCCATCGCTTACGGATTCGGGGTTACCGCTGCCGGTCGGGTGGGGGCTTTCCTTTCTGTTATGGGTGCCTGCATGGCCGTGGCGATCTGGATGCGCAAAAAAAGCAGGAAACGCCGGGCGTGACAGGTATTCCATCCACCCTTATCTCAGGTTGCGGACAGCTTCGCGCAGTATAGGCCTGGGAGAAAGGCTCAACAGAGGTTGAGCATTTTTTCGGTGGCTTTGATGGCCGATACGGTCTGGTCCGAATCGAGGCCGCGGGTGGTGAACTCCCGGTCGTCGAGGCGCCAGGTGATCAGGGTTTCGCAAAGGGCGTCAGAATTCGATCCCGGGGGGATGCGCACCGCGTAATCGGTCAACATGGGCAGGGGGGTCTTCAGGCTCCGGTACACCTTCCGCAGCGCATTCATAAAGGCGTCGAATTGCCCGTCACCCTGGGCATGGGCCTCATACGACTGCCCGTCGATCTCCAGGGCGACCGTGGTGGAAGGCTGAAGGCCCTTGGCATGGGTGAGCACGTAGGAGCGGATGAACACCTTCTGCGCATGGGTGTCGCTGCCCAGCACATCTGAAATGATATACGGCAGGTCTTCCCGGGTTACCTTTTCCTTTTTGTCGCCCAGCTCAATGATGCGGGCGGTTACTTTTTGCAGCTCCTCCTCATTGAGGGTCAGCCCGAGCTCCTGCAGGTTTTTCTGGATATTGGCCTTCCCGGAGGTCTTCCCGAGGGCATATTTCCGTTTGCGCCCAAAGCGCTCGGGCATCAGGTCGTTGAAATAAAGGTTCTTTTTGTTGTCTCCGTCTGCATGGATCCCGGCGGTCTGGGTAAAGACGTTGTCGCCTACGATGGGTTTGTTAGACGGAATGCCGATCCCTGTAAAGGCAGATACCAGCTTGCTTACTTTGTAAAGGGCGCTTTCGTTGACGCCTATGGCCACCTCGGGCATGAAATCGTTGATCACGGCCACCACGCTGGCCAGGGGGGCGTTCCCAGCCCGTTCGCCCATGCCGTTTACCGTGAGGTGCAGGCCGCTGACCCCTGCCCGTATGGCCTCCATGACGTTGGCCACACTCAGGTCGTAATCGTTGTGCCCGTGGAAATCAAAGTGCTGCCCCGGATAGCGCTTTATGATCTGTTCCAGGAATTGGTAAGTCTCTCCCGGGGTGAGCACCCCGAGGGTGTCGGGCAGCAAGATCCGCTGCACGGGCTGCGTCACCAGGAAGTCGAGGAATTCAAAAACATATTCGGGGGAATTGCGCATCCCGTTGCTCCAGTCTTCCAGGTACACGTTCGATGTAACCCCCTGCCCGACGGCTTGTTCCAGCACCCCGGCTATATCCTTGAAATGCTGCTGAGGGGTCTTTCTCAGCTGGTAGGTCAGGTGGTTGAGCGATCCCTTGGTGAGCAGGTTCTGCACCACCGCCCCCGACTTTTTCATCCAGTCGAGGGAAGCGCCCCCATCCACGAAGGTCAGGACTTCTACCTGCTCGAGGCGTCCGGCCGATTCGGCCCAGGCCGTAATCTGCCGCACCGATTCGAACTCCCCTTCCGAAACCCGGGCCGAAGCCACTTCGATCCGGTCTACCTGCAGCTCTTCGAGCAGCAGCTTGGCCAGGGTGAGTTTCTCAGATGCAGTAAAGGATACCCCGGAGGTTTGTTCGCCATCCCTCAGGGTGGTATCCATGATTTCGATCCGTCGC
>CAYWZF010000066.1:0-15838 GCA_964461555.1 uncultured Robiginitalea sp.
CGGAACCGCCCTTTTCTTTGCTTCGTTTCTTTTGGGCGAGCAAAAGAAATGAAGAAAAAGCAGGCGAGTCACGCCCCCCGCGTGACGAGCCAAAAACTCCCGTCAAAGATCCTACGTTAACACGATTTCCCATAGTGTCACTTAAACACATTTCGTATCTTGAACCCCGCTAACTTAATAACCCAATGAAAAAACTACTACTCCTGGCGCTGCTGCTGGCGGCGTCTCCGCTTTTTTCCCAGAAATTCGACGTAAAACTGGCCGGCGATATGAAGCCGCGCAGCATCGGCCCTGCCGGCATGAGCGGGCGGGTCACCGCCATCGACGTGGTCACCTCCGAGCCCGACGTGATGTACGTGGGCACCGCCTCGGGCGGGCTATGGAAGTCCACCTCGGGCGGCATCAAGTGGGAGCCCATCTTCGACAAGGAGGTAACGGCCTCAATAGGCGCGGTGGCCATCCAGCAGAGCAACCCGGCTGTGGTCTGGGTGGGCACTGGCGAGGGCAACCCCCGCAATTCCCTGAACGGGGGCTATGGGGTATACCGCACCCTAGACGGGGGCCGCACGTGGCAGAACATGGGCCTGAAGGAGACCCGGCACATCCACCGCATCATCGTCGACCCCACCGACCCGAACACGGTGTATGTGGGGGCCATCGGCTCGCCCTGGGGCGAGCACCCCGAACGGGGCGTCTTCAAGACTACCGACGGGGGGCAGACCTGGGAGAAGATCCTCTTTGTCGACAACAAGACCGGGGTGGGCGACATGGTCATGGACCCCTCCAACCCCAACAAGCTCATCGTGGGCATGTGGGAACACCGGCGCTGGCCCTGGTTCTTCAAGTCAGGAGGCCCGGGCAGCGGCCTGTACATGACCCACGACGGGGGCAAGACCTGGAAGCAGCTCACCGACAAAGACGGCCTGCCCGAAGGCGACCTCGGCCGTATCGGCCTGGCCTTTGCCACCAACAAGCCCAATGTGGTCTACGCCCTGGTAGAGGCCAAGAAGAACGCGCTCTACCGCTCCGAAGACGGGGGCTTTTCCTGGAAAATGGTCAACGACAAGGAGGAGATCGGCGACCGCCCCTTCTACTACTCCGACCTGTTTGTCGACCCTGAGAACGAGAACCGGGTAATCTCGTCCTTCTCTGACGTAAACGTATCGGAAGACGGCGGCAAAAGCTTCACCGCCCTGATGCCGGCCTACGGGGTGTCGAACGGCATCCACCCCGACCACCACGCCTTCTGGATCCACCCCAGCGACGGGCAGTTCATGATGGACGGGAACGACGGGGGGGTAAACCTGAGCCGCGACGGGGGCAAGACCTGGCGCTTTGTGGGCAACCTGCCGGTGGCCCAGTTCTACCACATCAGCACCGACAACGAATTCCCCTATAACGTGTACGGGGGCATGCAAGACAACGGCTCCTGGAAGGGCCCTGCCTATGTGTGGAAAGCCCAGGGCATCCGCAACTCGTACTGGCAGGAGATCGCCTTCGGCGACGGCTTTGACGTGGTGCCCGACCGCGACGATGCCCGCTTCGGCTATGCCATGAGCCAGCAGGGGTACGTGGTGCGGTACGACTCCCACACCGGTGACGGCTACATGGTGCGGCCCACCCCGCCCGACGCCACCACCGAGCTGCGCTTCAACTGGAACGCGGCCATCGGGCAAGACCCCTTTGACAACAGCACCGTGTACTTCGGCAGCCAGTTCGTGCACAAGAGCACCGACAAGGGCCTGACCTGGAGCGTGATTTCGCCCGACCTGACCACGAACGACCCGGAAAAGCAGAAGCAGAGCGAGAGCGGCGGCCTGACCATGGACGCCACCGGGGCCGAGAACCACTGCACCATTCTGGTGATCGAACCCTCGCCTGTGGAGCGGAACATGCTCTGGGTGGGCACCGACGACGGGCGGGTGCACACCACCCGCGACGGGGGCGGCAGCTGGAGCGAAGTAACCGCCAACATCAAGGGCCTGCCCAAGGGCAGCTGGATCGCACAGATCCGCGCTTCTCAGCGCAACCCCGGGGAGGCACTGCTGATCGCCAACGACTACCGCCGCTACAACTACACCCCCTATGCCTATCGCACCCGCGACTACGGCAAGACCTGGACCCGCCTCGTCGACGCCACCGATGTGCCCTCGTACACCCTGAGCATACTGGAAGACCCGCAGAACCCGAACCTGATGTTCCTGGGTACCGACGACGGGCTTTATATTTCCATGGACGCCGGGGCCAACTGGCAGAAATGGGACCACGGGTACCCGACTGTCTCGACCATGGACCTGGCCATCCACCCGCGCGAACACGACCTGGTGATGGGCACCTTCGGCCGCGCCGCCTGGGTGCTTGACGACATCAGGCCCCTTCGGGCTCTTGCCGGGGATGCCACGATCCTGGATAAGGAGGTGAGCCTCTTCCCCACCCCGACGGCCTACCAGGCCGCCTACCAGCAGCCCACCGGCCTGCGCTTCGGGGGCGATGCCGAGTTTAACGGCGATAACCGCCGGGGCGGGGCCATGATCACCTATTACCTGAAGCAGGGTGCCAAGGAGGCCAAAAAAGCCGCTGCAGACCCGGAGCAAAAAGACGAAAACGGGGAGGAAGCCGCCGAAAAGAAAGCCACCAAAGACTCGGTGATCTTTAAGTTCTACGACGGGGAGCGGCTGATCCGCACCCTTTCGTACAAGACGCCCGATTCGGCCGGCCTGCACCGCGTCTACTGGGGCCTCGATGAGGCCGGGGCCGAATACCCTTCGCGCACTGTGCGCAAACGCACCCGCGAACCCGGTGGGCCGCGGGTTAAACCCGGCACCTACAAGGTGGTCGTGCACTTCGGGGAGGCGACAGACTCCACCACGGTGACCGTGGCGTCTGACCCCCGCCTGGAGGTGTCTCAGAAAGCCATCACCGACGCCTACGAGGCGGGCAAAAAGCTCGAGGCCTGGCAGCAGACTGCGGCCGATGCCGTAAAACAGCTGGCCGAGAGCAAAAAGGTGGCCGAAGACCTGCAGAAAACCCTGAAGGAAAAAGATAAAGACGGCTTTAAGGAGGAGCAAAAGGCCTCCAAAGAGATCGTGAAGCAAATCGATTCGCTCATGGCCCTGTACATCGGGAAGGAAGACAAGCGGCAGGGCATTACCCGCAACCCGGAGCTGACCGTGATGACCCGTTTACGGACCGCCGCGGGCTACGCTTCAGACCGCCCCTCGGGCCTCACCGATACCGAGCGACGCCTGATGGGCTATGCCGAGGCCGACCTGAAAAAGGCCCTGGAAGCCACCAATGCCTTTTTCGGCGATGCCTGGAAGGCTTACCGGGCCAAAATGGAAGGGCTCTCCCTCTCGCCTTTCAAGGAGACTGAAACATTTTCCATGGAATAGTCGTCCTATAGGGAGCAACTAAAAAACATCCCGTATGAAACGAATCCTGATCCCCGCCGTGCTGGCCCTGGCGGCCTCCTGCAAGCAGGAGCCCCCGGCCCCCGCGGTGGCCGAAACCCTGAAGGCTTACACCATCGAGCAAATGATGGACAACGAGAGCGTGGGGGGCGGCAGCTTTGCCCCCGACAACTCGAAATTACTGGTGCACAGCAACCGCTCGGGCATCTACAACCTGTACACCGTGAGCACCTCTGACGGCAGCTGGACGCCCCTGACGGCCTCTGACAGCTCCTCGGTCTTTGCCGTGTCGTATTTCCCGAAAGACGAGCGCCTGCTTTTCCAGATGGACAACAACGGGGATGAGATCGACCACCTGTACCTGCGCGAAACCGATGGCTCTATCCGCGACCTGACCCCCGAAGCCGGGGCGCGGGCCATGTTCGCCGGCTGGGCCGACGACAAGCTGTCGTTCTTTTTCGCCTCCAACAAGCGAGACAATCGCTTTATGGACCTCTACCAAATGGACCTGGCTACCTTCACCCCCTCCCTGCTCTACCAGAACGAGGCGGGGTACGACCTCGGGGAGGTTTCGGGGGACGGGAAGCTGATTGCCCTGTCGAAGGCCATCAACACCAACGACAGCGACCTGTTCGTTTACAACATGGCCGACGGGAGCCTCACCCAGGTCAATGAAGTGCGAAGCGGCAACACGGCCCAGGATTTTGCCCCCGACGGCTCGGCCCTGTATTACACCACCGACCATGGGAGCGAGTTCGCCTACCTGATGCGGTACGACCTGGCCAGCGGGGCCCGTGAGAAGGTGCTGGAACGCAATTGGGACATCATGGGCAGCTACTTCACCGAACAGGGTACCTACCAGGTCATTTACGTCAACGAAGATGCCAGGAACAGCATCGAAGTGACTGAGGTGGCCTCGGGCAAGACCGTGGCGTTGCCGGCCCTCGATGGCATGGACATCACCAGCGTGGGCTTCTCTGGCGACGAGCGCATGATGCGCCTGTTTGCGGGCGGGTCCAACGCCCCGGGCAACCTTTACGTCCGCAACCTCGAAACCAGCGAGGTAAAGCAGCTCTCTGACGTGCTCAACCCGGAAATCGACCCGGCCCACCTGGTTAAGGCCGAGGTGGTGCGCTTCCCCTCCTTCGACGGGCTGGAGATCCCCGCAATTTACTACCTGCCTCACCAGGCCAGCGCCGAGCATCCGGCCCCGGCCCTGGTGTGGGTGCACGGCGGGCCCGGCGGCCAATCGCGCCAGAACTTCAGTTCCTTTCTGCAGTACCTGGTCAACCACGGCTATGCCGTGCTGGCCGTAAACAACCGGGGCAGCTCGGGCTACGGGAAGACCTTTTACCAGATGGACGACCAGAACCACGGCGACAAGGACCTCAAAGACTGCATTGCCGGCAAGGACTGGCTGGCCGCCCAGCCCGAGATCGACGGGGAGAAGATCGGTATTCTGGGGGGCTCCTACGGGGGCTACATGACCATGGCGGCCCTGACCTACGCCCCTGACGCATTTGACGTGGGGGTGAACCTCTTCGGGGTGACCAACTGGATTCGCACCCTGCGCTCCATCCCGCCCTGGTGGGAATCGTTCAAGGAAGCCCTCTACACGGAGATGGGCGACCCGAACAGCGCCGACTCGGTACGCCTCTACGCCATATCGCCCCTGTTCCACACCGGGAAGGTCACCAAGCCCCTCATAGTATTGCAGGGCTCCCAGGACCCCCGGGTGCTGCAGGTGGAGTCAGATGAGATCGTGGCCGGGGTGCGCGCCAACGGCGTGCCCGTGGAGTATGTGCTCTTCGAGGACGAAGGCCATGGCTTCGTGAAAAAGGAAAACCAGGTAGAGGCCTACAGCCGCGTGCTGAACTTCCTCGACACCTACCTGAAAGGGGAAAAAGCAGCCCCCATCCGCGACGATGCCATGGAACAGCCTGAACTCAAGGAAGACGGCCGGTAACGCATGCATTATAACGCCTTATATGATCCCATCAGCAAAGCAGGCCGCTCTTTCGGCCTGCTTCTTCTTTTGGGGCTCCTGCATGCCCCGGCCCGGGCACAGGTAAACGGGGAGCAGCAGCTGGGGGCCTGGTACATGTATTTCGGGACCCACCGGATAGCCGAACGCTGGAGCGTTCACAATGAGGCCCAGTTCCGGTACTACGACCTGGGGGGCAATTTCAACCAGCTCCTGCTGCGGGCGGGCATCAACTACCACCTGCGGCCCCGTACCTGGCTCACCCTTGGCTATGCCTATATCGACACCGACCCCACCTTTGGCGACCCCTTCCCCCAGGGCCCCGACGAGCAGGGACGCAAGATCCCCGAAAACCGCATCTTCGAGCAATTCATTCGGCGTCACCCCCTGGGTTCGTGGTCATTCGAACACCGCTTCCGTCTGGAACAGCGCTTCCTGACCCCGGGCGATACCCAGCGCACCGAGCACCGCGCCCGATACCGCCTGCAGGCCACCTACCCCCTGGGCGATGTTTTCTTCCTGAATTTCTATGATGAGATTTTCATCAACCTGCAGGGCGACGCCTTCGGGCAGAACCGGCTCTACGGAGCCCTGGGAATCCAACTGGGCCCGGCGGTAAGCCTGCAGGCCGGCTACCTGAAAAACCATTTTTCCCTGGCCCATTACGACCGGCTGCAGCTGGCCCTGTTCTGGAATGCGGACCTCCGCAAAAAAACCGCCATCCCGTGAAGGGTTCCGGCGCCACTACCCGGGCCCTGCTGCTGGCCCTGTTGGGCACCTGGGCCATTGCCCCCGCCCAGCAACCCGAACCCAAAGGCATGGGGGTCTGGTACATCTACTTTGCCGACTACGGGGTGTCTGAGAAATGGTCGGTCCACCACGAGACCCACCTGCACCTCTACGAGCCATTGCAGGCCTTCAACCGCTTCGTAATGCGCGCCGGGCCCAGTTACCGCCTGACACCGTCCCTGACCGGCACCTTCCTCTACCATTACAGCTACAGCGACCCCACCTTTGCCGAGGAAATCGACGTCAACCGCCTGGACGAACACCGGCTGATGGAACAGCTGATCTACCGGCACAAGTACGCCCGATGGGGCTTTTCGCACCGCCTGCGCACCGAACAGCGCTTCTTTGACCTGGAGGGGATCCGCTCCACGAGCCACCGGGCCCGCTACCGCCTGCTGCTGAGCCACCCCCTGGCGGGGCCCGTCTACGGCTCCGGAGATGGGGAGGTGCTGGCCGAATGGCGCGATCAGGCATCGATGAGCTACCGGCTCTCTGGTTCGGTGGGCGCCTTCCTGAACCCGCGGCTGCGGCTGCAGGTGGGCTACACCCATTTTTTCCTGCCGGGGGGGCGGCACGACGAGCGCATCCGGGTCTTGCTGTTGTACAATACCGGGGCCGGCCATAAAACCGCAGAGCCATGATGCGCAGCCCTTTTGTGGAGCTCCTCCTTACCCGGGGCCATGCGCTGGTGCTTCCCGAAAGCCTGCTCCGCCCATTTTTGGAAAAGGGCCTGACCCGCCTGGCGGTGCGGGTGCGCTTTGAAGGGCAGGAGCTTTTTTTCCATGCGGCCCTCTTCACCCTCCCAGATGGGCATGGCATTACCCTAAGTAAGGCCAAACAGCGCCAGCTGGGCCTGGGCCCGGGCGACCGCTTCGAGGTGCAACTCGAGGAAGACCAGACCGAATTCGGGGTGGAATTGCCCCCTGAACTGGAAGAAGTTTTCAGGCAGGACCCGGAAGCCCTGGAACTTTTCCGACGCCTGACCCCCGGGGCCTGCCGGTCGGTGATCTACGCCATTGCCGGCTTCAGGACCCCTGAGCGGCGGATCGACCAGGCCCTGTTGGTCTGTGAGCGGCTGCGCCGCGGCTTTCGGTCGGCCCGCGAGCTGGTGCAGGGAAAAAGCGGGTGAAGTTGATTTGCTCTCGCAGAATGCCTACCTTTATGGAACCAAATGGAATTTAACAGCCAAAAACAGCAACAATGAAAAAAGTAAACACCCTGCTGCTCGGGCTGCTGCTGGTCAGCGGCTACAGCTGCAAGGAAGCCAAGAAAGAGGCCGAAGAGGCCGCCGAAGAAGTGGAAGCGGCCGCCGAAGAAGGCATGGACCACATGAAAGACATGGCTATGGGGGGGAAAACCCTCACCCTGACCATGGAGCCCAAGAGCGAAAGCAACGTGCAGGGAACGGTTACCTTCTCCGAAAATGACGGAAAGGTGATGATGCACGGCACCTTCTCGGGCCTCACCCCGGGAGAGCACGCCATTCACCTGCACGAAACGGCCGATTGTTCGGCACCTGACGGCACCTCTACCGGAGGGCACTGGAACCCCACCAGCGAGCCCCACGGGCTATGGGGAGCCGCAACAGGCTATCATAAGGGCGATATCGGGAATTTTACAGCCGACGCCGAAGGCAACGCCATGGTGCACTTTGAGACCGACCAGTGGTGCATCGGCTGTGGCGACCCGAACAAAGACATCCTGGGCAAGGCCGTGATCGTCCACCAGGGCACCGATGACTTTACCACCCAGCCCACCGGGGCTGCCGGGGCGCGTATCAGCTGTACCGCGGTGATCGAATAAAATGCAATACCCCCCGGGGGGTGTACGCAAAAAGGCCGGGAGGTTTCCCGGCCTTTCTGATTCAGGGCGCCGGCAGATTCAGCTCTGCCCGGGCCGCCCACCTGTATGACATGGCCGGGCCCCTCACGAAAGGCTTTGGCAGTGATTCACAGGTTTCGGGGAAAATAAGACACCTTCGGGCGGCAGAACCGCCCGCACCAGGTTTCAGAATATCAGAAGTAACCTTGCTTCATAGGCTCAGGCCTTATGGGTCTTCTGAAATTTCTTGAGGGATTGCTGGGCAAGGTAAACGCGCAGCCCGATTGCGGCCATCACGGCCAACCATACGGAAAACAGGAGGAGTTCCATAACATATAGCATTTAGGTTCTTCGTTCGGCCTGGAGGGGCATCCAGACCGTGTTTGGGATTTAAGGCATGCTAAATGTACGAAAAACCGGCCCTTTTCTCTATGAAATTAGCAAAGAAATCGATGAAATGCCATCACGGGGCCGGTCGTTTGGCCCCGAAAAGAGCCGTTAAAACCCATATGGCAGTCGAAATTTCGGGCATGTATTGCCAAATGGTTACGGGAAGGCAGGTGGCTGTGAAATTCGGCCCGGGGGCTTCCGACAGTGGGAAATAAAGCCTAATTTGGCAGCCTAATTCATATCCGAAGTGAATCCGTCTGCCGCCGGTTGGATACAGAAGTTCGGTCACCTGGCCGATAAAAAGCAGCCCCCTTTCGAAGACTTCGGGCAGCTCTGCGGGGTGCTCCACTCCCTGGGTTTCACCTACGGCTTGAATACCCGCATCCCCGGTTTCATCCGCCCGGCCCACCCCCTGACCCAGGACGAAAATGCCAAGCTCAACCTGTTGTACGGGCTGTATTACACCTACCGTTTGCAATATCCGGCTTCGGGGTTCGCAGCTTTCCTGGAATCGGTGCTCACCTTCTACCGGGGCCTCGAGGTCGGGCACATGAACTTCCTCCAGAAGATGCTGAGCGGGAAAAAAACCTCCGACCAGCTTGAAAAACTGATCGATTCAAGGGTCTACATCGAGGCCAACGTGCTTTCCAAAGCCTTCAACAACCTTTTGACCAACTCCCTGCTTTTCGTGGATGTGCTCACCTACCGCCACTTTTTGCAAGGGGAGGCCGAGCCGCGCGCCTATGCCCGGGAACTGGAATATATTGCCATCAACATTACCTACCAGGCCCTGGGCTCCAAACGCGCCAATCCCTCTGACGAGCGGCTGCGCGACCTGTTCCGGGCTTCCCTCACCTTTCTGGATGAGCCCCAGGCCCGGGCCGACGCCGGATACCGCCAGCGGCTCCAGGCCTACCGCGGCACCGATGCGGCCCCCTATTTTTTGGATGTGGCCAGCCTCACGGTATGGGAAGACGACAACCTGGAGTACCAGGAATCGCGGTTCGTGTTTGACCTGGGGGAAGAACTGGGGCTGGAAGCGGGGGTGATCCACCAGGCCCTGTTAGACGTGACTGCCTTCTTTGAAGCCTATGCCGGCGACCTGACGGTGCTCCGGGAACAAAACAGCCTCGACAGCATGACCCGGCTGGTGCAAAAGCTCATCCGGCGCAACAGCAAGCGCCTGCAAAAAGAGCTGGCCCAAAGCCGCGACCTGGTCTACCTGCTTTCCAAATCCACCATGCGCGACCTGAGCGAAGAGGAGAAAGGCAAGGTGCGCGAACAGCTGGTCGACATCTTCAAATCGATCCCCTCCCTGGCCATTTTCATGCTGCCGGGCGGGGCCGTGCTGCTGCCCATCTTCATCAAGCTCATCCCCCGGTTGCTGCCTTCTTCCTTTGACGAAAACCGGGTCGATCCAAAGGCCGAATAGGTACTATAAGGATTTTCTATAGTGAATATTACAATCCTGTTTTCCAGAATTCTAAATCGACTTATTCCAACCAAAGCTTGAAATCCCTGACCCGTTCGCGGGCCACGATGATCTCCTGTTCTGAAAACCGGTTCAGCCTGATTTTGAGGCGCGAATTTGAGTAGGCAACGATGTCTTTGATGTGGTTGATGTTGACAGAGAACTTACGGCTGACCCGAAAGAAGGTCTCAGGCGAAAGCTCGCCCTCGAGCTGCTCGAGGGTGGTGTCGAGCAGGTACGAACGGCCCTCGGTGGTGGCGGCATAGGTGCCCTTGTTCTCGCTGTAAAAACACTCCACCTCGTCGGCCGAAATGATCTTCAGGTGCTGCCCTACCCGGGCAGTGAAGCGCTTCTTGTATTCCCGCTCGAGCGGATTGACCAGCAGGCGGCGGATATCCTCAAAATCGACCGAAAGCGGACGGCTTTCAGGCAGGCGCTCCCGATACTTTTGCAGGGCTGTGCCCAGTTCGGCCTCGTCGATGGGCTTGAGCAGGTAATCGATGCTGTTGAGCTTGAAGGCCTGCAGGGCATATTCGTCATAGGCCGTGGTGAAGATGATGGGCGACTTGACCGGTACCACGTCGAAGATCTCGAAGGAGAGCCCGTCTGAGAGCTGTATATCGAGGAAGATCAGGTCAGGGTGCGGGTGCTCCCTGAACCAGCCGATGGCTTCCTCCACGGAATGCAGCATGTGGGAGACCTCCACCTGCAGGGTTTCAAGCATCCGCGCCAGGCGGCGGGCTGCGGGTTTTTCGTCTTCAATGATAAGTGCCTTCATAAAGGGGGTGCCCGTATTATTTATATTTCTCCGACTCGCGCCGGTCCTGTTCCATGAATTTGGCGATCTGCCGCTCTTCCCATTTCTTCCCGAAAAGGAAGGTGGGGCCGTAGACGTTCAGGGCGTGGATGCCCAGGCCGATCCCCCAGAAAAACGGGGTGACCAGCATGTGCCACCGCAGCAGGGGCTCTCCCTGGGAGGCGCTGGCGACCATATTTCCGAGGGCGATCAGCAGGTTGATGCCGAGGTAGACCACCAGGTGGATGTGGAAGCCCTTGAGCTGTTCGACCCGTTTTTTGGCGCGTTTGAGTTTTTCTTCGTGTTCCATGATCGTTCGTTTTCTGATTTATTCCCAGCGGCTGCCGCCCTTTTCATCTTCCTCCATGAACTGCCTGATCTTCCGCTCTTCCCAGTCGCGGGAAAAGAAGGGGTTCCAGCGGAAAGTCCTGGCAGCGTGGAAGGCCAGGCCAATCCCCCAGCCCAGGGCGGCCCACAGGAACCATTTATAGCCCCAGAAGGTCAGGTAATTGATAACGGCCAGCATCGTGATGACCACCACGTACGAGGTGAGGTTGCCGTAGAACTTCTTGAGTTCGTCTACCCGCTCCTTGGCGCGGTGGTATTTGCTTTCCTGTTTGAAATCTTCCATGATAGCGTTGGTTAAAGTATATCTGGCGTTTTAAAATGAATCTCTGGACATCAGTTCCCTGATCTTGCGCGCTTCCCAGTTCTTTCCGAGGATGGGGTTAAGCCCGTAGGCGTCGAGCCCGTGCATGAGCAGGCCGAAACCCCAGCCGATGGCCGGGAAAAGCACCCAGGCGAAACTGGTGGTGCGATAGTTCAGGAAGGCCAGGGCCGGGATGACCAGGCAGTAGGCCAGCAGGTTCCCGTAAAAGCCCTTGATGCGGTCAACCCGCTCTTTGGCCAGGCGGTAGCGGATTTCGTGTGATTCTGTTTTCATGAGGTTTGTTTTTAAGTTTGTTCCCCAAAATTCGGGCATGCGCCCCGGCCCTGCCAATCGTTGCTACCGAATTGTCGTTTCGGGCCGATGAACTGTCAGCCTCAGAAATCGTCCTTCTCCATGAGCTCCCTGATCTTGCGCTCTTCCCACCGCTTGCCCCAGAGCGGGTTGTACCCGTAGGCCTCCAGCCCATGCATGAGCAGGCCGAAGCCCCAGCCCAGGGCGGGGAAAATCGCCCAGGGAAACGAGGTGGTGCGAAAATTGAGCCAAACCAGGAACGGGATCACCAGGCAATAGGCAGCCAGGTTCCCGTAAAAGCCCTTGAGGGCCTCCACTTTCTCCTTAGCCTTCTGGTACCGCTTGTCGCGGATGAACTCTTCCTGGCTGGGGGCCCGGCCTACCTGATGGGTAAGCACGGGCACGGCCACACAGAATTCGGCCTCGTTCTTGGTGATGCGCAGGCGGCGCTCGGTGAGCAGGGCGTAGCGCTGCTGGATGTTCTGCAACCCCACGCCGCTCGATTTTCTGACTACCTGTTTCTCTTGCAGGTTGTTGGAAACCACCAGAAAGCCGTCTTCTTCGCGTACCGTGATCCTGAGCGGGCGCGAAGGGGTGACCACATTGTGCTTCACCGCGTTTTCGAGCAGCAGCTGCAGGGAAAGCGGCACGATGCGGCCTTCGGGGTTTGCCGCCTGTTCGGGAATGTCGAAAGTGATGCTGTCTTCGAACCGCATCTTGAGCAGCTCCACGTAGGTACGGGCAAAGGCAAATTCCTCGTCGACTGGCACCAGCTCCTTGTTCTTTTGCTCCAGCACATAGCGGTATACCTTCGAAAGGGAGGTGGTAAACCGCTGCGCCTGCTGCGGGTCTTCGTCGATCAGGCTGGTGAGCACATTCAGGCTGTTGAACAGAAAATGCGGGTCGAGCTGGTTCTTCAGGGCATCGAACTGGGCCGAGGCCGTGCGCGCAATGATCTGCTGTTCCTGCACCCGGTTTTCCTGCCGGTGCTTGCTGTAGAAAAAGGCGTAGAAAATACCGGAAACCACTAAGGCGATAGCCAAAGAAACCGTATAGTACGAGGGGGTTTGCAGGGCGATGAACTCTTCCAGGGACATGCCCCCGAAGCCGACCTTCAGCACGAAATTGGCCGCAAAGATGGCCAGCAGGGAAACCCCTGCATTGGCCAGGAGCGACAGGCCCAGGTTCTTCCAGTGGAAGACCCGGTCACCGAAGTGCCTGAAGGCGTACAGAAAAACATAGGCGTTGGCCATGTAGATGACCCAGCTGAAGAGCATGTGCTCGAGGAAATCACGGCCCAGTTCGCGGTTGACCACAATAGGGCGGCCCATGAAAAAGTATATCGCCAGAAAAACGATATAGATTGCCAACCCTACCGCGGTTGCCCGCCCCAATTCCCGGAAAAATAATCTCATAGCCGATGGATAGCTAAATGTAACAAAAAGTTCGGACCGGCCTCAGCAGACCTTTCCCCGGGGCAAAGATGCACAAGGGCTGCCCGATCGCCCCAAACTTCCGGACGAATTGTCAAAACCTGCTCCTGAACCGGGCCTGGCCTGCAGGCACGTGGCCCTTTCCGGGCCGATTCCCTACCTTTGAGGCAGACAAGCGTACAACTTATGTACATACCCGAGAAGTACAGAGAAGAAGACCCCGGCCGCATACGGGCATTCCTCGAACAAAACGCCTTCGGCATTGTGGTGTGCGAGGGCCCCGAAGGCCCCATGGCCACGCACCTGCCCCTGGAGCTGCAAGCTGCGGAAACCGGGCCGTGGGCCCTGGAAGGGCATTTCGCCAAAGCCAACCCCCAATGGCGCCACCTGGCCGACGGGCAACCGGTGCTCTGCATCTTCAACGGACCGCACGCTTATGTCTCAAGTTCGTGGTACCACGACGAGGAAGTGCCCACCTGGAACTACCAGGCCGTGCACCTGCGGGGCACCTACCGCCGGCAGACCGATGCCGAGCTGATGGCTTCCCTGCACCGGCTGGTAGACAAATACGAACGGGATTCTCAGGAGCCCATCTCGCTGCACCGCCTTTCGGAGGCTACCCTGCGGCAGGTACGGGGCATTGTGGGCTTCCGGATCGAGGCAGTGCGCATCGAGGCCGCCTTCAAGCTCTCCCAGGGCCGGGAAGCCGACCATGGGCGCATAACCGAAGAGCTCGGGAAACGCGGGGGGATGTCGGCCGCCGTGGCCCGCGCCATGAAAGAACAGCGGGAATCTTGAAAGTTTAGGGCCGAATCGGTATCTTTAAGAAAAACAACCGCCATGATCCAAAGCAAATTCTGGCAGGCGTTCTTCGCCCTGGCGCCCTTTATAGGCCTGGTACTCATCGTCGGAGGATATGCCGTTTTCCTGTTTACCCTCTTCAGCAACCTGGAGGAGTTCGAGCGCCTGGAGCGACCCCCCATGGCCTTTTTCGGGGGCCTGGGCTTTTTCATCTTCATGGTCTTTCTGGTTGTGCTCCTCTCGATCGGAAGCCTTATCTTCTATATCGTGCACGCCGTGCAAAACCCGAACCTGCAGCAAAACAACCTGCTGCTGGTCTGGATCTTGCTGTTCA
Organism: uncultured Robiginitalea sp.; assembly: GCA_964461555.1. Classification (GTDB taxonomy): domain Bacteria; phylum Bacteroidota; class Bacteroidia; order Flavobacteriales; family Flavobacteriaceae; genus Robiginitalea. The sequence continues at coordinate 14,191 of CAYWZF010000066.1, forward strand.
TCTTTGCCAGCGGCATCGGCCAGCTCATTTACTGGATCGTGGAGATCCTCGCCAAAAACAAACCCACCCAAACCTGATCTGACACCATGCAGACACGTCGTGATTTCATGCGGGCCGCTGGCCTGGGCAGTGCCAGCCTTTTGATGCCCCTGCCCTCCCCCCTGGGCCTGCCCGGGCAACCCGCCGGGGAGCTCAAACTGTCCCTGGCCCAGTGGTCGCTGCACCGGGCCCTGAATGCGGGCCAGCTCAGGCCCTTGGATTTTCCGCGCACCGCCCTGGAAACCTACGGCATACCGGCCGTGGAATATGTGAACCAGTTTTATGCAGACCAGGTGCGCGACCTGGCGTACTGGAAGGAGCTGAGGCGACAGACCGACGACCTGGGGGTCACCAACGTGCTGATCATGGTCGACAACGAAGGCCTGCTGGGCGACCCCGACCCCGGGAAAAGGCAGGAAGCGGTAGACAACCACATGAAATGGGCCGAAGCCGCCCATACCCTGGGCTGTCATGCGATCCGCGTAAACGCCTTTGGCTCAGGCAGCCGGGAAGAATTGCGCGCGAACCTGTCTGACGGGCTGGGGCGGCTGGCCGAAAAGGCCACCCCGTATGAGATTTCCGTGCTGGTCGAGAACCACGGCCTGCACACCTCAGATGGTCGCTTCATGGCCGACCTGATACGGGGAGTGGGCCACCCGGGCCTGGGCACGCTGCCCGATTTCGGGAACTGGTGCCTGAATGCGGAATGGGGCAGCACGCAGGGAGGCTCCTGCACCGACAATTACGGGCCCGAAAACGGGCTGGCCGATTTCCTGCCCCTGGCCATGGGGGTCAGCGCCAAATCGTACGACTTTGACGCACAGGGGAACGAAACCCTGCTCCCCTACCGGCAATTGCTGCAACAGGTGAAAGACGCCGGCTACCAGGGACATATTGGCATCGAATACGAAGGCAACCGCCTGGGCGAACCCGAGGGCATTCGGGCCACCAAGGCCCTGCTGGAACGCCTCTGGCCTACCCTTGACTGACCCGCATACCATGCAGCAGAAGCCTTCTACCCCGGCAGCCGATCTGGAGATCGTTGCCTATGAACCCCGCTATAAAAAGGCCTTCTACGACCTGAACAAGGCCTGGATCGACCGGTATTTTACCATGGAGCCCAAAGACTTCGAAACCCTGGAGCACCCCGAGCAAAGCATCCTCGGGCCGGGAGGGCATATTTTGGTAGCCCTGCAGGGAGCTAAACCCGTGGGGGTTTGTGCCCTGATCGTCTCGGAACGACCGGGCTGCCGCTACGAACTGGGCAAGATGGGGGTCGACCCCGCCTGGCAGGGCCGCGGCATCGGCAGGGCCCTCTGCCAGGCAGCCCTCGACTGGGCCCGTGAACACGGGGCACAAAAAGTCTTCCTCGAGAGCAATACGGTGCTCAAGCCGGCCCTGGCCCTGTACCGCAGCCTGGGGTTCCGGGAGGTATCCGGCGGCACTTCGCCCTATCAGCGCTCTGATATTCAGATGGAGGTGGAGCTTTTTTGAATGTGCTAATTTGCTAATGTGCTAATGTGCTAATGTGCTAATTTGCTAATGTGCTAATGTGTTAATGTGCTAATGTGTTAATGTGTTAATGCGCTAATTACTTACCAAAATAAGC
>CAYWZF010000067.1:0-15064 GCA_964461555.1 uncultured Robiginitalea sp.
GCACATTGCCACATTAGCACATTGCCACATTAGCACATTGTCACATTAGCACATTTAAAACTGCCTGCGGCCCTCATCCGCCAAAACCCTGCGAAGGCAGACAATGCCCCCTGCTGACTTCTCAGAATATCCCCTATCTTAGTAACGCTTCGCAAAAAACCACCCCATGGCCTATCCGTACCTCGACCTCCAAACCCTGAAGTTTTTCCTCTTCACGGTCCACGACCTGGGCCGCGTATTGCAACAGCCGCGATATCAGGACCACGACAACGCCTCCATTGCCATGTTCCTCGACTCGGTCAAAGACTTTTCCGACAAGGAGCTCTTCCCCTTCTTCCAGGAGATGGACCGCACCCCGGCCGAATACCGCGACGGGGAGATTATCGTACACCCCCAGGTGCCCCGGTACATGAAACAAGGGGCCGAACTGGGGTTGATCGCTGCCCTGTTCGACTATGAGACCGGGGGGCTGCAGCTGCCCCATATGGCCGCCACAGCGGCCGCCTACATACAGGAAGCGGCCAACAACCACCTGCCGGGCTACCTCGGCCTGACCTACGGGGCGGCCGAGCTGATCGACCACTTCGGCAGTGAGGCACTGAAAGAAACCTATATCCCCAAAATGCTGGCGGGCGACTGGGGGGGCACCATGTGCCTGACCGAGCCCCAGGCCGGCAGCTCCCTCTCCGATATCGCCACCACAGCCGAGCCCAACGGGGACCACTACAAGCTCTCGGGGCAGAAGATCTTTATCTCCGGGGGCGATTACCGGGAGGCCGAAAACATCGTTCACCTGGTGCTGGCGCGCATCGCCGGGGCGCCCCCCGGCACCCAGGGGATTTCCCTCTTTGTGGTGCCCAAATACCGGCCCGGGGCCGACGGCAGCCTCGAGCCCAATGACGTGAATACGATCGGCGATTTCCAGAAAATGGGGCAACGGGGCTATTGTACCACCCACCTCTCGTTCGGCGACCACAACGACTGCCGCGGGTGGCTGGTAGGGGAAGCCCACCGGGGCCTGAGCTATATGTTCAAAATGATGAACGGCGCCCGCATCGCCGTGGGTCGGGGCGCGGCAGCCATCGCCATGGCGGCCTGCCAGGCCTCCCTGGCCTATGCGAAGGAGCGGCCGCAGGGGCGCCGGCTCAGCCGTTCAGGCGAGAAAGACCTGTCTCAGGAGCAGACCCTGATCATCAACCACCCGGATGTGAAAAGGATGCTGCTGCTGCAGAAAGCAGTGGCCGAAGGAGCCCTGAGCCTGGTCTTGCTCGCCTCCCGCTACCAGGACCTTGCCCTGGCCCATCCCGACCCGGCCGAACGCGGCAAATACCAGCTTCTGCTTGAAATCATCACCCCCCTGGCCAAGACCTACCCTTCCGAGATGGGCGCCGTGTCGGTCAGCAACGGCCTGCAGGTGCTGGGCGGGTACGGCTACTGCTCCGACTTCCCCTTGCAACAGTACTACCGAGACATCCGCATTTTTTCCATTTACGAAGGCACCACAGGCATACAGTCGCTCGACCTGCTGGGGCGCAAGGTTCCCATGGACAACGGCCGTGCCCTCGAATTGCTGGCTGCCGAAATAACCCGCAGCATCGGGCAGGCCTCAGGGGTTGCCGGGCTGGCGCCCTACGCCCGCCAATTGCAGGAAAAACTGGGGCTGATGCAACAGGTGCTGGGCCATTTGCTGCCCTTTGCCCAAAAAGGGGAATACGAGCGATTCCTGTCGAACGCCTCGGTGTTCATGGAATTCTTCGGCACGGTGGTGCTGGCCTGGCTCTGGCTCGATGCGGGCCGGATGGCCCTGGGCGCCCGGGTGAAAGACGAGGCCGGGTACGGGCCGGGGTTTTACGCTGCCAAGGTGAACGCCATGAAATTCTACTTCAGCTACGAACTGCCCAGAACCTTGGCCCTGGCCGAGGTGCTGCTCCAGGCAGAAGGGCTCACCCTCGAGCCCCCAGAAGACCTGTTTGCCTGAGGGGCCCCAACCAAAAACGGAACACTATGAAAGAACTCGCTTCAAAATTCAACCTGCACGGCAAGGTGGCCCTGGTGACCGGCTCGAGCAAGGGCATCGGCAAATCCATCGCCCGCGGGCTGGCCGAGCATGGGGCCCGGGTGGTGGTGAACAGCCGCAAGCAGGAGGCAGTAGATGCAGTGGCTGAAGAATTCAAAAACCTGGGGCTCGAAGCCGTCGGCATTGCCTGCCATGTGGGTGAGCCCGGGCAGCAGGCATCGCTCATTAAAAAGACCCTGGAGGCCTATGGCCGTCTCGACATCCTGGTCAACAACGCCGCCATCAGCCCATATTACGGCCCGCTGGAGCATACAGACGAGGCGGCTTTCGACAAGATCATGGAGGTGAATGTAAAGGCCCCCTGGATGCTGGCCAACCAGGCCTTCCCGCACATGAAAGAGCAGGGCGGGGGAAGCATTATCAACATCGCCTCGGTAGAAGGCCTCCGACCCGGTTTTGGCCTGGGCCTTTACAGCGTCACCAAAGCGGCCCTGATCATGCTCACCCAGAACCAGGCCAAGGAATGGGGCCGCTACTGCATTCGTGCCAATGCGCTCTGCCCGGGGTTGATCAAAACTAAATTCAGCGAGGGCCTCTGGTCAAATGAAAAAATCGTGGGCCATTATACCCGGGCGACCCCCCTGGGGCGCATCGCCGAACCCGACGAAATGGCCGGGGTGGCGGTGCTTTTGGCCTCCGACGCCGGCTCGTACCTGACCGGCGGGGTCTACGCCGCCGATGGGGGCTATCTGATATCGGGCTAGGGCCCGGAATATTGAAATACACATTCCATGAATAAACAGCTAAGATTCGTAAAGCGGCCCGAGGGCCGTGCCGGGGCCGATACCTGGGAGCTGGTCATCCAGCCAGTGCCCGAATTGGAGGAAGGACAAGTGCTCATCCAAAACCATTATATCTCGCTCGACCCGGCCATGCGGGGCTGGATGATGGACCGCAAATCTTATATCGAACCCATGAAACTGGGCTCGGTGATGCGCGCCTATGGGGTCGGGCAGGTGGTGGCTTCCAAAAACCACCCGAAATTCCGCGTGGGCGACTACCTGGTGGGCGTTGGCGGGGTACAGCAATACGTGGCCACCGACGGGCGGGGGTTCCACCCCGTTGACCCGCGGCTGGCGCCCCTGCCCACTTACCTGGGGGCCCTGGGCATGACCGGCATGACCGCCTACTTCGGCATGCTCGAGGTCGGAAAGATACGCCCGGGTGACGTGGTATTGGTATCCGGGGCGGCCGGGGCCGTGGGGAGCGTGGCAGGCCAGGTCGCCAAAATCAAGGGTTGCCGGGTCATCGGCATTGCGGGCGGGCCCGAGAAATGCCGCTACCTCGTCGAAGAACTGGGCTTTGACGGGGCCATCGACTACAAACATGAAAATATCGCTGCCCGCCTGAGCGAGCTTGCCCCCGAAGGGATCGATGTGTATTTCGACAACGTGGGGGGCGACCAGCTCGAGATCGCCCTGAGCCGGTTGCGATTGCACGCCCGGGTGGTCATCTGCGGGGCCATCTCTCAGTACAACGCCACAGGTGCCATGAAGGGGCCCTCGAACTACCTCTCCCTTCTGGTCAACCGGGCCACCATGCAGGGGATGGTAGTCATCGACTGGGCCGACCGCTACGGTGAAGCCGCCAAAGAACTGGGCACCTGGCTGGCCCAGGGCAAGCTGAAGGCCCGCGAGTCGGTCTTCGAGGGCATCGAAAACTTCCCGGAAGTGTTCGACCGCCTTTTTACCGGCGAGAAACTGGGGAAGCTGGCGCTTAAGGTCCTGGAAGCCTAGCCCCCGGGGCACCAACCCACTAAAAACACTTGTATTATGAGGCTTGCCAATAAAATTGCCATCGTGACCGGGGGCGCCAGGGGAATCGGCCGCGCCGTGTCTGAGCTCTTCGCCCGCGAAGGCGCCGCAGTGATAATCCTTGACCTGCTGCCGCAGGGGGAAGAAGTCGCGGCCGGCATACGTGCACAGGGCGGCCGGGCCGAGTTCTTTTCTGTCTCGGTTACCGACAAACCTGCCCTGGCCGACCTGTTTGCCACCGTAAACGGGAAATACGGCCGCATCGACATTCTGATCAACAACGCCGGGATCACCCGCGACCGCACCCTCGAAAAAATGAGCGAGGAGGAGTGGACCGCCGTGGTGGAGGTGAACCTGAAGGGCGTATTCCTGTGCACCCAGGCGGCCATCCCCTACATGAAAGCCCGGGGTTACGGCCGCATTGTCAGCGCTGCCTCGAATGTGGGCCTGCGCGGCAACTTTGGCCAGACCAACTACGCGGCCACCAAGGCCGGGGTGATCGCCATGTCGAAGACCTGGACGCTCGAACTGGGCAAGTACGGCATTACGGCCAACGCCGTGGCCCCGGGTTTTACCCGCACCGAAATGACGGAGCAGATCCCGTCTGAACACATGGCGACGATCCGCCAGAGCATCCCCCTGCAAATGGTGGCAGAACCGCTCGACATCGCCTACGGCTATCTGTACCTGGCCTCAGACGAAGCCCGGTTCGTTTCCGGCATCTGCCTGACCATAGACGGCGGGATGTCGCGCTGAAAACCAGCAGGAGCCATGGCTAAACTCGAAATACCCGATTTTGCAGCCTTCCGGCAGTGGGAAGGCCGCCCCCTTCCCCCCGGCGACTGGCTGGAGGTCACCCAGCAGCGCATCGACGCCTTTGCACAGGCAACCGGCGACTTTCAGTGGATCCACACCGACCCCGGGCGCGCCGCCCGGGAATCGCCCTTTAAAAAGCCAGTTGCCCACGGCTTTTTGTCCCTTTCCCTCCTCTCGAAGATGCTGACCGACTGCATCAGGGTACAATCAGCCTCCATGGGGGTGAATTATGGGCTGAACAAGGTGCGCTTCCCGAGCCCGGTTCCGGTAGGCAGCCGGGTGCGCCTGCAGGGCCGGGTCGTGCACATTGAGCCCTATGGAGACCGGGGGCTGAAAATCACCTGGGACTGCACGGTTGAGTTGGAGGGCAGCGACAAACCCGCGTGCGTGGCCGAATTCGTCAGCCTGATGTTCGAATAGGGCAGGCACAGGCCCACAGATCGGTAAAATTCGTATCTTCAGGCTGTTACCAACCAAGCCGACCATGACCCGCCTTTTTGACCTCCTCTACCGCCAACTGGAATTATACCCCCTGTCTGAATCGGTGAGTGCCCGAAATGCCGAAGGCCAGTGGCAGTCTTACAGCTCCCGCGACCTGGTCGATGCTGCCGAGCAGGCCGCCGCCGGCCTGCTGGCCCTGGGCCTTGCCCCCGGCGACCGGGTGGCCCTGGTTTCTTACAAGAACCGCCCCGAATGGCTGATCATGGATTTTGCCATACAGCTGGCTGGCATGGTCAGCATTCCCCTCTACCCTACCATCAGCATTGGCGAGTACGAGTATATTTTACGTGAAGCCGGGGCCAAAGCGGCCTTTTGCGGGGGGCTCGACCTGTACGACAAACTCTCGGCCGCCCAAAAAAGCGTGCCCTCGCTCGGGCATATCATCACCTTCGACCGCCACCCCGACCGCCCCTTCTGGGAAGACATCTTTACCCGTAAAGGCCAGGATGAGGTGCAGCGGATCAAAGCATCGATTTCGGGCAAAGACCTGGTGACCATCATCTACACCTCGGGCACCACCGGGAACCCCAAGGGGGTGATGCTGACCCACGGCAATATCATGCACGCCGTGCTGAATACAGAAGGCTACCTGAAAATGAACCCGGGGGAACGGGCGCTCAGCTTTTTGCCGCTGTGCCATATCTTCGAGCGGGCCGTTTCCTTTGCCTACTGCTACAAAGGCGCCTCGGTCTGGTTCTGCGGCACCGACACCCTCAGCGGCCCCGACGGCGACCTGGCGGCGGTGCGGCCGGTGGCCTTTACCACCGTCCCCAGGCTGCTTGAAAAGGTGTACGAAGCCATTTACAACAAGGGGCTGGCCCTGGAAGGCGCCAAAAAAAGGCTGTTCTTCTGGGCCCTGAACCTGACTGACCGCTATGACCTCCATCGCAAGCCTGGCGTGTGGGAGCAGCTCCAATGGAAGCTTGCCGACCGCCTGATCTTCAGCAAATGGCGGGCGGCCCTGGGCGGAAACCTGCGCATGGTCGTGACCGGCGCGGCCCCCTGCCCTGTGAAGATCCTGCGGGTGTTTTGTGCGGCCGGAATCCCGGTGCGGGAAGGCTATGGGCTCACCGAGACCGCCCCCACCCTTACCCTGAATGCCATTGAACCCGAGTGGGCCATGCTGGGCACGGTAGGGTGCCCCATCCCGGGCGTGGAGTTGCGGATAGACCCCCTGGGAGGGGAATATGGCGAAGGGGAGGGGGAAATTCTGGCCTCAGGCCCGAACATCATGCTGGGGTATTACCAAAAGCCCGACATCACAGCCGAAGTATTCCAGGAAATCGCCGGCAAACGGTGGTTCCGCACGGGGGATGTCGGCAAGCTGGTAAAAGGGCCCGGGGGGAAAGACTTTTTGAAGATCACCGACCGAAAAAAAGAGCTGCTCAAAACATCCGGCGGCAAATACGTGGCCCCGGCGCCCATCGAAAACCGGTTCAGGGAGCACTTTCTGGTCGAGCAGATCATGGTGGTGGGCGAACAGCAAAAATTCGTGTCGGCCCTGATCGTGCCTGCCGAAGAAGCCCTCAGGGGCTGGTGCAGGCGCAAGGGCGTCGAAGGCAGCGACCTGCAAGAGCTGGTGGCCCACCCGAAGGTCGTGGCAAAGTACCAGAAGCTGGTCGATGCCTACAACCCCGAATTCTCGCATATCGAGCAGATCAAAAAGTTCCGGTTGGTTGCCAGGCCCTGGCTGCCGCTGCACGAAGACCAGTCCGAGGCCGAGCTTACCCCCACCCTGAAGCTGAAGCGGCGGGTGATCTTGCAGAAGCACGCCCGCGAAATCGCCGAGATCTATGCCTAGCCCTTCCCATGCCTGGCCTGTAACATTTTTTAAGCGCCACGCTCCTTACGGGTAGCATCGCCTCCAAAACCCTCGGATATGGTCTCCCTCATCGGCCTTTACAACGCTCCCCTCACGTAAATCCGCCATCAAAATTCCCGAAACCTGGTCCCTATAGGGGAACGCACAACCCGTCATTCCGTACAACTTTGGACCTTGAACCTTGAACCCTACATATTGCTTCAAGCGTGCCGGGTCGACCGGGGATGAGCGGGGTTATAGGGAGCGGAGGGCTTAGAGGGAACTTGCACTGAAAGTATCCCCCTGGCGGAGGTCGCCTGTATCATAGCCCTTTTTGAACCAGCGCATCCGCTGCTCCGAGGTGCCGTGGGTAAAAGAGTCCGGCATCACACGCCCCAGCTGTTCGCGTTGCAGCCGGTCGTCGCCGATGGCATTTGCTGCATTGAGGGCTTCCTGCAGGTCTCCCGCCTCCATAAGCCCGAAAAGTTGCTGGGAATGGTGTGCCCAGACCCCCGCCAAAAAATCGGCCTGCAGCTCGAGCCGTACCGAATATTCGTTGAATTCCCTCTCGGGGAGCTGCCCGCGCAGGCGGTCTACCTGGTCGGTAATGCCCATCAGTTTCTGGATATGGTGCCCCACTTCGTGCGCAATCACATAGGCCTGGGCAAAATCTCCGGGGGCGTTGAGCTTCCGTTCCATCTCCTCGAAAAAACTGGTGTCCAGATACAATTTCTCATCCCCGGGGCAGTAAAACGGCCCGGTAGCGCTCGAGGCATATCCGCAGGCCGAGGCTACGGTCTGGTTGAACAGGACCAGGGTAGGTTCCCGGTAATCGGGCAGCAGCTTGTTCCAGACATCTTCGGTATTGGCCAGGACGGTTTTGCAGAAAGCGGCCATCTCATTGTCCTCCGCGGTTTCCTGGTAGGTGCCCGAGGTTGCCGCCGGGCCTCCCCCGCCCATGATAAAGCTTAACGGGTTGGTTCCCGTGATGAAGGCAAAAGCGAGCAATACCCCGATGATAATCAGGCCGGTTTTGGAAAACAGGAGCCTGATCAGAGGTGCAAGAAGCAATGGGTTAATACCCCGCCCGCCCATAGCGGGCCCCCGTTCGCCCCTGCGATCTTCAACGTTTGAACTTTGTCGGTTTCCTTTCCATTTCATGACCGTGTGGTTCTTTGTGGTTCCGTTTCTAATATACAGGTTTTCTGCCTTATTTGGGAGGGCCCTTACATAAATATCAGCCTGGAGCCGGAACCCCTGCGTCCCCTGGCTTTCCATCCAGCCAGGCGGCTTCAGAAAGCCCGTGTTGCAGGGCAGGAAATGTCAGGAAAATGGGGGGTGGGGGAATATGTTATTCTGCAAATGGAATAATTCCCTAACTTCCCTGTAGCAACCCCCCTAATCCGACCTCATGATCCGGATTTTCAGCAAGCTCCGACAAAGCCTTCTGAATGAGGGCAAGATTGCCCGGTATCTGAGATATGCCCTGGGCGAGATCTTGCTCGTGGTAATCGGCATCCTGATCGCCCTGCAGGTTAACACCTGGAACGAATGGCGGAAAGAGCGGGAAGAGGAGCAGGTGGTACTGCGCCAGCTGCGCGACGATTACCGGGCCAACCTGGCCCAGCTCGACCAGAAGATCCGCATGCGGGGCTATATCCTGAATGCCTCCCAGTTCATCCTCCAGGCCATCGACCACCCGGAAACCACCCCGCGCGACAGCCTGATCGGCAACCTTTCCATCCTGGTCATAGACCCTACCTTCGACCCCATTGAAAATGACCTGAGCAGCAATGGCGATCTGCGGCTGATCACCAACCAGAAACTAAAGCGGATGCTCTCGAACTGGAGCTCCGACATTGTCGCCGTTCAGGAAATCGAGCATAATTGGGCCGATGTCGTTCTGGAACAGCTGTTGCCGGCCCTTTATGATTTGGGCATCTACCGCGACCTGGCCAACTACTTCATCAACGACCTCAAAATGGACTGGGCCCTTGAGGGCACGGCCCGCTTTGAAAAGCGCGAGATTGGAGACTCGAGGCAGGCGGCATCCCTAGGCGAAATCTCACAAAGCAAAGAACTGGAGGGCCTGGTGGCTTCGGCCATTACATACAACTCAACCGCGAACCTTGAATCAGGCGCCCTGCGCAAACGCATTGAAGAAATCCTGGCGCTGCTCGAAGACGAGATTCAGGAATAAAGGAGGCGGGGAGGGATTTGAGCGGGTCTCGCGCAATGTCATGGGGTCGACCCGGTTAGGATTTCACTAGCACCGATAGGGTTGCCCCGGAAATCAATTCAGGACAGGCTCTATCCCGAAATACCCCGGTTGCCAATACAACCGGCCAATTCTTTGCGTATCTTTTGTCGGGCCGGAAATACCGCCTCCGGGAAGAGCTTTTCTAGTGATGCCTGCTGAAAAACCCCTCATCCTCATGCCGGGAATACGATGAACCGAAAAAAATTCATGGTGGTGTCGGGCCTTGGCCTGGCTGCCCTGTCCCTGCCGGTTGCCTGCCAGTTTTCGCGCAAACGCGAACAACTTGCCGAGCTTGCCCGGCCCGCAGGGCTTTCCAGGGTCTGCGATACGGCTACCCTGGTTGCGGTCGGAGCCCAATACCGAAAAAAGCGGGCCGAAGAAAACGATGAAGACCTCCTTTTTGAGTTGTTGCTGCCGGAAACAGCTGCCCCGCCCGATTCCTTGGCCCAAATGTTGCTCGACCGCATCAGGGCCGACTATGAAAACAACGACACCCTGATCCTCGACGGGTGGGTCTTGTCGCGCACCGAGGCGCGGCAGTGTGCCCTCTTCTCATTCATCCAAAGGGACTGACCATGCATACAGACGCCCGCACCCTCGAAGACAAGGCCTTGATACAGGGCGATATATGCATTGTGGGCGCCGGGGCGGCCGGCATCGCCATGGCCCTGGACTGGCTTGGCCGCAAAGAACGGGTCATCGTGCTGGAAGGGGGTGGGTTTGAATACGAGCCCGAAATACAGCAGCTGTACGACGGGCCGGCCACCGGGCAGCGGTACTACCCCCTGATGTCGACCCGCCTGCATTTTTTCGGTGGCACCACTGGTCATTGGTCGGGGCTTTGCACCCCCTTTGACGGCGTCGATTTCGAGGCGCGCGATTGGGTGCCCGAAAGCGGGTGGCCAATCAGCCGGGAAGACCTCGACCCCTATTACGCCCAGGCGCACCCACCGCTGAAGCTGGGGCCTTACGAATATGGGCTGGAATACTGGCAGCAACAAATCCCCAACCTGAACCCGTTCCCCCTTGACCCGCAGGTCTTTTGGAACAAAATGTGGCAATACAGCCCGGCCCGGTACGGTGCCCTGTACCGCGATGCCCTGGTAGGGGCACGGAACATCCACCTGGTCACCTATGCCAATGTGGTCGATATCAGGCTGAACGACAGCCTTTCCGGGGTGCGCGAGCTGACCGCCAAAAACCATGCCGGCAAGGCGTTGCGCGTGCGGGCCAAAAAATATGTACTGGCCTGTGGCACCATACAGAATGCCCGCCTGCTGCTGGCCTCAAACAGCCAGCTGCCCGCAGGGGTTGGCAATGGCCACGACCTGGTGGGGCGTTATTTCATGGAGCACCTCGAAATCGAATCGGGCGAGTTGTGGCTTTTCGAGCCCTTTGCGACGGACCTGTACTTCCAGCGGTACGGCCAAACACTTTCGAATGCTGAAATCGCCTTCACCGCAGAGGCGCAGGGCCGGAACCGGATGCTCAATGGCACTATTTCACTCTTTCCCCTGCCCATGGGTAAATACCAGAAACCCCGCATGGAGGTCTGGCAGAACAAAGACCCCCGCATCAGCAAAGACAGCGTAACGGCCGACTGGGCCGAGGCCCGCGAAAAATCGAAAACGGAAACCGGGGCCATTGAGCGGGCCTTCCAGCTCAATACCCGCCTGGAGCAGGCCCCCAACCCCAGTTCGCGGGTTACCCTGGGCCCGGAAAAGGATGCCCTGGGCATGCCCAGGGCGCAATTGCACTGGGCGCTGTCACCCCTCGACAAGCGAAGCATGCGCACCATGTATCAGCTGCTGGGGAAAGAATTCGGCCGCCTGGGCCTGGGCCGGGTAAAGCTCCGGGAGTTTCTGCGCGATGAACGCGACGACACCTTCCCGGAGTACACCAACGGAGGCTGGCACCACATGGGCACCACCCGCATGCACCCCGACCCTAAAAAAGGAGTGGTGAACGCAAATTGCCGGGTCCATGGCCTGCACAACCTGTATGTGGCCGGGGCCGCCTGCTTCCCCACCGGCGGGGCAGCCAACCCGACCCTGACCCTGACCGCCCTGTCGCTGCGCCTTTCCGACCACCTGAAAAAGGGGTTATAACCCACAATGCCGTCTTCATGGTGGGTCGTTCCGGCGGCAGATCCCGTAGTTCGGAACCGGAAGACCCCGCACATCATCCGCCTGCCCCTTGCCGGGTTTGCACCCCCACTGGGGCTGCGGGAATGTCTTTTGTGGCCTTTCCCGGTAGTTTGTCGAACGATCCGTTTTCGGACGGGGTCTGTCAAATGCCCTTATTTTCCGGTGAAGATCCGACCAAATGCATTTGATCCGAAATTCCGGCCCATAAATCCAAAAATCAGTGCGGTAAACCGTAACCATCTGAATTTCGCCCCGGAATAAACCCCGAAACAAATATCTATGAAAACAGTTCTACTCTTAAGAAACATTTACCGGGAAGCATTTGTGAACCTGGGCCACTTCATAACGCGGAATTTCTTCAAGGCCTTTGCCTGGTTCAGTTTCGTCATGTTTTTGGTCGTCCTCTACGCGTTCATTTTCCGGATCGTCACCGGCTTTCCCTTTGATTAAATGATTCTTTTGCGAAACCATATGAAAACCCTCAGGAATATCCAGTTTGCCGGCCTGCTGAAGATGGTCGGGGGCGCCATGGTATCCTATATGATTTTTTTGATTTATGTGTTGATGTTTGGGATTTGACATCAAGACATTTTCCTGTGCCATCGGCCTCCTCCTTGCGGGGAGGCTTTTTTTATTCTTCCTCAGACTTCATGTTGTTAAACCCCTGCATGAACCCCCAATCAATTATTTCCCTATATTGACAGGAGCAACCGCCAGTCCATGCTCCGCTTCTTCCGACAGCTCCGTCAGCGCCTCCTTACCGAAAACCGCTTCAACAAGTATGTGTTGTATGCCGTGGGGGAAATTTTGCTGGTCGTGGTTGGGATATTGATCGCCCTGCAGGTAAATAACTGGAATGAGGAACGGCAGGGGCGGCAGGTCGAACAGAAATTCTTCCGCAACCTGAAAAATGATCTGCTTGCAGACATTGAACGCCTGGGCCAGATGATTGACATGGCCGGCTCCAAGGTGCAAGCCGCTCAAATTGTCAAGGTAAAATCCGCGAAGGATTCCATTGGCTCGCTATATGATTTCTCGGACAATATGCTGACCCTTATTTTTGTGGATGACTTCAGGCCCAATGAAAACACCTATGAAGAAATGAAGAGTTCGGGCAATTTCAGCACCCTTCGCAACGATGACCTCAAGCTGAAATTAATGGATTTGAGAAAGACCTATACCGAAATTCAGGCCGCCCAGGAACATATGCGAAATGACTATGATATGTTTATTGAAGATTTCGAGAAATACATCGATTGGGGCAAATACTACGACCTGAATAAATCCGACGTTCCTGCCTTAAACCTTGTCTATGATTCGGTCTATATCGAGAATCATCGTGATCGCATGGCGGCGGAGGTTCGCGAACTCTTCAATAACAAGATCTTTCTGAACAATATCTTCCTGCTCGAAATCAATTACACCTATCATATTGGTGTTCTTGAAAAGACCAAATCTCAGATCCGGGAAATCATCGGAATATTAGATCAGGAGTTAGAAGAAGGGTAATGAGATTCCTTTTTAAACTCCGCAAATGCCTCCTGGCCATAACCCCTGCTGTGCGCCCCCAGTAGCGCCTGAATTGCCGGGGCAGGCCCGCAACATTGCTTCTGACCCTGCCCAGCCGTCAGGGCAATCCCGGCCTTCCCCCACCTTGTTTTAAATTTTATTTAAAATCGCCCTTCTCCTGTTAAACTGTTCTTAACGACTGTGACAAGGCCGACGCCCGTTCGTCATTTGGGTAGAAAGCAACCTAAGCAACCTGAATGCCATGTTTCACCACGCAAGCCCAATCCTGTTCAAAGTCATCAAAGTTTATGGGGTCAGCACCATTCTGTATGACTCCCTCTGCGGCATGCTGCAAACCGTGGAGGTCGATTCAGTAACCCTTTCCTATTCCCTGGCCGTCGAGGGCTTGTTTTTCCTAATGAAAACGGCCCAGGTTGAAATCCCGGCCTGGATAGAAGCCGTGCAGGATATTTGCTGAGGCCTGCATTTCGTGTCCCGCCCTGAGCGCCCCTGCTAAGGCGCAAACCTCAGGTGCCGGTTCTTCACCCGCCCGAAGCGCGTGAGCAGCATGTCCATCAGGTAGTTCTGGTAGACCCGCCAGGGGCGCCTGGAACCGTTCCTGGGCAAGATGTGTTGCGCCCGTTTCATATATCCCGACTCGAGGGGCAGGAATTCTTCTGCCTCTATGTCGGCCGGCACCTCGGGCACCACCACCCGATAGCCCTTGCGGTCCATGTAGTTCAAAATCCGGCAGACCAGGTTGGCTGTCAGGTCGGTCTTCAGGGTCCAGGAATTGTTGGTATACCCAAAGGCGAGGGCAAAATTGGGCACCCCGCTCATCATCATCCCTTTGTAAACCAGCACTTCATGCGTATCGAGGGGCTGGCCGCCCACGGTGACCCGGGCGCCGCCCAGGAGCTTCATCTTCAGCCCGGTGGCTGTCACGATGATATCTGCCCTGAGGCGGGAACCATCGGCCATGACAATCCCATCCTCCTCAAAATAGGAGATCTCACCAGTGACCACCTCAGCCTGCCCTTTTTTGATGGCCTGGAAAAGGTCCCCATCGGGGATCACGCAGAGCCGCTGGTCCCACGGGTTGTAGCTTGGGTTGAAATGCCTTTCGACCGGGTACCCTTCGGGAAGCTCTTTGGCCGCCCCTTTCATGAGCAGGCGCTTCATGGACTGCGGGAAGGCGCGGGAATACCCGAACAGCCCCATGGTGAGCGCCAGGTTTCGCCAGCGGGTCAGGCGGTAGGCCGTGCGCCCGGGCAGCCATTTGCTGAGGCTTACGTAAAGCCCGTTCCGGTTGGGTAACTTCATGATATAGGTGGGGGACCGCTGCACCATGGTGACATGGGCCGCCCTTTCGGCCAGGGTGGGCACCAGGGTTACGGCCGTCGCTCCACTGCCTATGACCACTACCCGCTTCCCGCTATAATCGAGGCCCTCTGGCCAGAACTGGGGGTGGATGATAGTCCCCTCAAACGTATCCTCCCCTTTGAATAGGGGGCGGTAGCCTTCCTCATAGCTGTAGTATCCGGAGCACATGTACAGGAACCGGGTCCGCAGCCGGGATGTCTCACTGGCATGTGAGACTTCCAATTGCCATCCCTGGTCTTCCCACGACCAGTCGGCCGAAAGCACCTGGTGCCCGAATTTTATCTTCCGGTCAATCCCATTCTCTTCGGCCGTTTCGCGCAGGTATTCCCTTATATGGGCCCCGTCGGAAAGGGACTGCGGGTTTTCCCAGGGCTTGAAGCGATACCCGAAGGTAAACATGTCCGAATCAGAACGGATGCCGGGGTAGCGGAACAAGTCCCAGGTGCCCCCGATGCGCTCGCGGGCCTCGAGGATTGCAAAGCGCTTTCCCGGGCATTTTTCCTGCAGCCAGTAGGCCGTGCCTATACCGGAGATGCCCGCGCCTACGATGATCAGGTCGTAATCCATTCCAAGGTCATTTAAAATCTGTGTGCGTTTTCAAGATACGGAAGGTGTGAACGCCTCGCAAGAGGGTTGCATCCCTCTTTCAAAACGAATTAAATTTTCGGCGTTCCCGGAATTCCGACCCATCGGGCATTACCAACGTCCTTCTCTTCTAACCCATTGATCCTAAACCCCTCCCCCCTGACCAGGATCATTGTGGGCACATTCCGTTTGTAATAGGTTTATCTGTCCAAATTGGTAATTGCAAAACCA
>CAYWZF010000067.1:15088-15766 GCA_964461555.1 uncultured Robiginitalea sp.
TTTTTAAGAGGATTCTCCTCGTGCTTCCGGTTTTATTTCTGATTCTAACCTGTACCAAGGACGACGAACCTGAAAAGTTCATCCTCTCGGTAACAATAACCCCTGAAGATGGAGGAAGCGTATCCCCTGATGGGGGCACCTTCGAAGAGGGTAAAGTGGTAACCCTTACAGGCACTCCTTCTGAAGGATATGTTTTCAAAGAGTGGATGGGAGATCTTACAAGCACCGATAACCCGGTGTCGGTTTCCATGACTTCTGATATGGACATCACCCTTGTCTTTGTAAAATCTGATGAGGATAAAGACGGGGTTTCCGATGATGTGGACAACTGCCCGAACACTCCTCCCGGAGAAGCAGTGGATGAAAAGGGCTGTTCAGAATCCCAGAAAGATCTTGACAGGGATGGGGTGCTGAATGAGGTAGACCTGTGCAGTGATACCCCTGAAGGTGAAACAGTAGATGAAAACGGATGTTCCGATTCCCAAAAAGACAGCGATGGGGATGGCGTTATAGATGTTGCAGATCTTTGTCCGAACACTCCAGACGGTGCAGAAGTTGACACAGAAGGTTGTCCGCTTGTCCCTCCCATTTACCTGGATGAAAATGGCGTTACCGTAAAAGCTTATGAGTGGGCCTTGGTAGGTCAGACAGGGAAAATCAATGGAGTGGTCTATGCCG
>CAYWZF010000068.1:0-15628 GCA_964461555.1 uncultured Robiginitalea sp.
GGCCAGGATAAAATTCACCAGGTAGGATACCGGCAGCTTATCGCCGAATAAGGGCAGGCCTGAACGCCCCCGCAACCAGCTGTGGAATGGAAAGGAGGTGCCAAGCACCAGCCCCAGAAGCAAGAAGTAGCGCAAAAGGAAAGGGTGTATTTTCATCCGTCCTGGAACCGCTTGATTTGCCTGAGGACTGTCCAGAGCGATAGGGCGACCCCCAAAATGGTACACACTGCCGTGAAAAGGCGTTTCTCGGTCTGAAAATATTCATCCAGCCACATGCCCCCGCGGGCTGCCAGGTAAATGATAACCCCCATTTCCACGGCGATCCCCGACAGCACCGCTACCTGCCTCAGCGGGCTATTCTTTTTGTCCGGTTCAGGAGACTTTGGCACGTTCCCCGGTATTGGCCATACTACCTGCCGGCTCCTTCATGCCGGGATTGGCTTGGGCCGAAGGAGTATGGGCGCTTCCGGATTTGCCCTTCATGGTGCAGGAGGCGTTGAAAGTGGCTCCTGGCTCCACGGCCAGCTTGGCAACGCTGACGGTGCCTTCGATTACAGCAGTGTCTTTCAGGGAAAGCAATTCCGAAACCAGTAATTCCCCGTTGAAACTGCCTTCGATATCGGCGTTCACGCATTCCACTTTTCCGTGAATGTACCCGTCTTTTCCAATGACGACTTTCCCGGAAGTCTTCACATTCCCGTCCAGCTTCCCGTCAATACGGAAGTCTGCTTCTGAAATTATATCTCCCTTGATTTTGGTGTTCTTCTCGATCCTGTTGGGCTGTCCTCCTATTTCGCTCATAGTTCTGGGTTTTTTGTTGTCTGAAAACATGGTAATTACGGTTTTGGGGGTTGTATCTGGCTCCGGTATTCTTCCAGATTCTTATGGATTTGCAGCGTTTTGTAGTTGGCCGACAAAATTACAAAATTCTCACGGTCAACCCGGTAATCGCGGTTGTTTTTAAGGAGTTCGGCATAACCCAGGGCGTATTCCCTCGACCGGAAGCCGTGCACCACCACGAAAAGGTCTTCCAGGTTGTAAATGTCCTTGGATACCTGGTTGCCATACTTCAGGTCGGCTATGGATTTTTCCAGGAGTTCCTGAAGCGCCTGGGCCTCTTCCTGCTGGTAGCGTTTAAACGGGAATACCACCTTCCAGTTCCCGGTGCCCGAGGCACTGAGAGAGGTCGTGAATTCCCTGGATTCCATCTGCGGAAGCTGCTCTTCAATCATGCGCTGCGCCTGACGCCCTTCTTCGGCGTTCGGGTAATTCAGGGCCACATAATTCAGGGCTTCCCTGAAATCTTCAAAGCCCTGGAGCCTCCCAATGGCATTGGCCTTCAGCAATTCCAGCTTGGGCACTATGGGGTCGCCGGCAAATTGCTGTATGCTTTGCTCCGACCCGGTTATCACCTCCAGGAACTGTTGCTCGCCATAGGCCCTGAAAAGCTCGGCATAGCGCGCTTCCGGGCTGTTTGCCAGGGCAGAAAGCTCCACTCCCGGGTTGGTGAGGATGGCCGCGTAGCGCGATTCGGGATGGTTCTTTATGATATCCATCCGCATTTCTTCCATCAGCGGGCTGCCTGCTGCCTCGTAAATTTTATACAGGTTGTATTTTGAAGGCAGAACCAGGCGTTCCTCCGGGTTGGAAGCCAGTACCTTCTCCAGCTTGGCCGCAGCCAGCAGGGGTTCCTGGAATTTTTCCTTGTAGATCAGCCCGAGCTGGTAATTGGCGAAGTTCCTTTCGCGCCTGAGGCTGTCTATGACCCCGGCATCGCGCGGGATTCGGTCGATGTAGTAATTCAGGTCGTACTTCTGTTCTTCGCCCGGCGATCCCGCATCGGCCTGATTAGCGGCCAGGTCGTCCCCGGGAGCCGCTTCGGCCACCACCCGGGCCTTGTTGCTCCACCTCCAGTTGTCTTCGAGGGCCCGGTTTCCCCATTTGGCGGTGAAAGCGGTTTTGCCATATCCCAGGCTGGTAATATTGTAGAAATAGAATTTCCCCTGGTTTTCCTTGCCCCCCGTCGATTGGGAAAACGCCTCGAACCCCGCCTGTGCCTGGGCTTCTTTCTTCCTCTCAAGGGCTTCGTCGGCGGCTTTCAGGGAATCAATATAGGCCTGGAAGTAGATCTTCTGGGCGATCGGTTCCATTTCATAAAGCCCTACGATACTGTCGGCATTTCGGACCACTTCCTCATAGGCGATCACATCGTCAAGGTTGTCGCGTTTTTTCCGGATGGCCCTGAATTTCCGGGTATCGTCGGGAAGGTTCAGCAAGACGCTGTCGTAGTAGGCCCCGGCCGATTTGTACGCATTGCGGTCGAATTGGAAATCAGCAAGGTCTTCATAATTCAGCGCATTGATCACCGGGTCGTTCTGGGTAGCCCTGAGAGACAGGTTGTAATAAGCTGCTCCCAGGCTGTCAGACCCGGTGGCGATATGGTACTGCGCCAACTCCCGGTAGATCTTGTCAAGGTAGGGCCGGTTTTCGCGGTTTTCTTCCAGCGCGGTGAGGTACTCAAGCACGAAGACCCTGTTTTCAGGGCTCAACGCTATATTCTGGATTTTTTTAAGGTGGGCATTCACCAGGTATACCCGGGGTACCTTCCGATTCAGGTCAATGATCCTGTCAAAGGCGAAGTTGGCGCTGTCCCGGAAACCCAACTGGTTGTATAACTGGCCGATAATGAAAAAGTAACGCCCCTTTTCTTCATTTTTGCGGGTATAGGCCGCAGCGACCTTCAGCTGTAGTAGGGCAGTATCCGGCTTCCCCAGGTTCAGGTATGCCTGCCCCATGATGCCCCGTGCGTCGGCGTATTCCTGGTCATTCAAATCCTCGTACTTGAAAAGCCCCTTCAGGTTTTTGATGGCCAGTTCTTCGTACCCCAGCCTGATATTGGTCTTTTCGCGCCAGATAGAAGCCTGGTTGAGCTTGTTGCTTTCCGGGTATTTGCGCAGGATGTAGTTGAAGGCTTCCAGGGCCGGGATGTAGCGCTCGTCGAAATACCGCGCCTTGCCGAGCAACAGGAAGGCTTCATCCGTCTGCGGATTTCGCTCGTGGTCGTCGATATCCATGCTGTGCTTCTGGATGGCCTTGGCAGCCTTCTCTTCTGCCTTGAGGAACTGGGGGTTGTTGTCTTCCGAGTCGAGCCTGACCTCCCCCGAGACCGCCAGGCGCTCTACCGGCAAGATCTCCCAGTAATTGTCCCGGTACGTTTCATTGAGCTGTTCCCGGCCCTCTTCAAAGGCCAGGTTGCCATTATACAGGACGTTGTACTTGGTGTTGAGGGCGTGCCAGTTGCGGTTGGCAAAGGCGTCTTTCTTGGTGGAACAACCCACCAAAAAACCAGCTGCGAGCAGCAGTCCGCCGTAAAGTGCCCTGTAAATGTTCAAATTTCCCGGATTGCGTTTGTAACCTAAACTGCAAAAGAGCCGATTTAGTATGCCGCGTCCGGGTAAAAAGCACCCATGTGACCCCAATATTCTCGCCTAAGGCCGTGATGGGATCTTACGGGCGGGCCGGGGGAGCCCTTCCCCTACATTAAACCGTCTGTGAATCAAAGAATTGCTCCAGCTCTCTGAGGGTTTCAGGAGAGGTCTGAATATCGCGCACTACCTGACCCTTGCTAAGGACCACGATCCGCTGGCACACTTCGGTCACGTGGATAAGATCGTGGCTCGAAACCAACACGGTCACTTCCCGGTCTTCCGCCATTTCTTTCAGGATCTTTTTCAGGCGAATCTGCGTGGTGGGGTCGAGGTTGGCGAAGGGCTCGTCGAGTACCACTACCCTCGGGTTTCCAATAAAGGCGGCCACAATGCCCGCCTTTTTCTGGTTTCCCTTGGAAAGGTCGCGCAGGTATTTCTTCTGTTTGAGGATCTCCCCGTTGAACATGTCTTCAAAGCGGCTCAGCAAGGCGTCCACATCAGCCCGCGACTGGCCGCGGAGCTCCCCGATAAAATAGAAATATTCCTCTGGCGTGAGGTAGCCAATCAGAAAACTTTCATCTATGAAGGCCGAGGTAAAAGGCTTCCAGGCTTCACTGGTGCGCACCTCAACCCCCTGGTTGACAATCCGTCCTGTGCTGGGTTCAATCAGGTCCAGCAGCAGGCTGAAGAGGGTGGTCTTGCCGGCCCCGTTGTTGCCGACCAGGCCGAAGCTCTGTCCTTCCGGGATCTCGAGGTGATCAATGTCGAGCACCTTCTGGCTTCCGTAAACTTTGCTGAGCTGTTCTGCTACGATCATAACTTTGTAATGAGCTTATGACGCCTGTTGCTTGTAGGCCCGCAGGGTCTTGTATTTTTCTTTCCTGTATATTTTCTCGATCAGGCGAAAGACGCGTTCCTTGAAGGCAAAGCCGACAACCCCGGTCAACGCCACCAGCAAGAAGCCCGCCGTCTGGTCCCATAGCAGGTCCCCCACCATAAAAACACCCAGGGGGAGCACCAGTTTGGGAATGGTAAGCAGCAGGGTTTTCCCGTTAAAAGCCTGCCGGTCGCCAAAAGCTTTCTTGTTCGAGGTCAGATCAATGGGGGTTTTGATGTACGCACCCCCCCAAAGCACCAGGTACGAATTCACCCCGATGTTGTAAATGGCCCCGACCAGTACCGCCAGGTAGGCCTTCCACCCGAAGTACGCATAAAAGGAAGCGAGCAGGGTTGAAAATGCAGTGGCGATCACGATAAGCCACCATTTCGACTGCAGATATTCCCGGTACCGGATATTCTGGCTCATCATGAGGGGAAAGTAGGCGCTGTCCCAGCTGGGAACGTACTGCCCGAAAGTGAACAGGAACCCCCCGGAGACGAAAATGCCGGCAAAAACCTGCCAGGCCGGCCCTTCATAGGCCTCCACAGACCCCGTGAAGAAAAGGAGGCCATAGAACAAAAACAAGATGCTGACCAGCACCGTGGTGCGCGAACGCTTGTTCCGTCGGATGAGCTTGATGTCATTCTTAAGGAAGGTCCCCAGGTTCCCGAAGCGGTTAAGCCACGCATAGTCTTCGGTGCGGCCTTCGGCCGTGCGAATGGCGAGCCCGCCGTCTAGATACATATTGCTGCGGAAATGCCGGAATGCCCAAACCGCACATGCCGCAAGCCACAACCAGGGGAATACCGCCGTCCAGGGCCTGTCAAAAAAGGCGTCAAAAACCGGGGCCGTAAAGGCCGTGATATCGAACCACCCGTAGTACTGAGCCAGGGCCAGCACCACAAGTCCCGACACAAACGGGTAAAAAAACCGGTCAACATTATTGAGCAAGAGGTTCAGGAAATTGTTGGCCAGGACCAGCGCCAGGCAGGCAAGGTGCCAGCCCACCACAGAAACAGGATCGTAGTCCTTGAAAAGCAACACAATCGAAAACGGCACAAAGAAGAAGGCGTGGCTGATGTTGAAAAAGGAAAGCAGTGTTTTCCCCAGAGAATAACGCACCACGGCGTTCTTTTTCAATGGCAGGTACAACAGGGGCCTGATATTCATCACGGGCATTTTCTGCAACATGTACCGCAGGTACAAATCGGCGCCCAGATAATAGATCATAAAGCGGTTTACCACCCGTAGCGGATCGCCCAGGCCTGCTTCGTCGATCATAAAATACGCCCCTACCCCGAGGGCCAGAAACACAAGGATGAAATACAGGGCCCCCAGGGCCATAAGCACCTTGAACCAGATTTCGGTCTTAAAGGAGGCCGAGCGAACGAAAGACTTCCACTGCAATGAGATGAAGTGCCTGTACATAGAATGTCTTAAAGCCAAGCGTTTGGGGTTTGTAGCAAATATCCAACTTTTGTTACAACCTTCTTAAATGCCGGGCAGATTGGCTTCGAAAAAGCTCATTTCCGTAGCTTTGCACAAAAATTTTTGCGCATGAGCCACTTTTATACCCTGGAAGTCACACAAGTCCGCAAACTAACGCCCGACTCGGTAGCGGTCAGCCTTCACGTGCCCGAGGCCTTGAGGCAGACATTTTCCTTCATCGCCGGGCAGTACCTTACCTTCCGGCATTACAGCCAGGGCAACGAAATCCGAAGGGCCTATTCCATAGCCTCCCGCCCCGGCGAAGAGACACTGACCGTTGGGATCAAAAAAGTGGCAGGCGGCCTCTTCTCTGTATACGCCAATGAGGAATTGCGCGCCGGCGACCGCCTCGAGGTAATGCCCCCCCAGGGAAGGTTCGTGTATGCCCCCGATAGTAGTACCCCCCGGTTGCTAGCCCTTGCCGCCGGAAGCGGCATTACACCCATCATGAGTATCATCCGGACTGCCCTGGCAGACACCCCTGATGCGCAAGTTGTACTGGCCTATGGGAACCGCAGCCCCGAAGAGACCATGTTTCGTGAAGAAATCGAACAACTCAGAGCCGAATACCCCGGGCGTTTCACGGTGTACTACCTGTTCAGCCGTGGCCGGGAAGAAGGCAGCCTTTTTGGCCGTATCGAAGCGGCCACGGTCAATTACATCACCCGGAACAAACATAAGGACCTGACTTTTGACCGTTTTTACCTCTGCGGGCCCCAGGCCATGATCGAAATGGCCGAAGAAACCCTGATCGGGCAGGGCGTGCCAGGCGACCACATCTTCCACGAGCTCTTTACAGAGCCCGAGGCGGCAGATACCCTCAAGGAGGAACTCGAAGGGAAAACCAGGCTTACAGTCATCCTAGACGGGGTGTCTCACGAGCTGGTCATGGACCAGAAGTCTCTGGTGCTCGATGCCGTCCTTCGCGCGAAGATCGATGCCCCCTACAGTTGTCAGGGGGGCGTGTGCAGCACGTGCATTGCCCGGGTTACCGAAGGGAGCGCAAGCATGGTAAAAAACCAGATTCTCACCCCCGGTGAAATCGCAGAAGGGCTTATCCTCACCTGTCAGGCGCACCCCACCACCCCGGCCGTGACAGTCGACTACGACGACGTGTAGCGCCCCGACAGGAAGGCTTCCGTTTCGCGGCTGGCGCATTCATACCCGATGCGGTAGGCGTTCTCGATGCCCTTTTTATCGAGCACCCATATCTTTTCCAGCTCCCTGGGCTCGAATACCAGCGGGCAGCGTTGCACCTTCTCCCGGTTGATGGCGTATACCATCAGGCCTGTTGTGCGGTTGGCCAGCTGTATGGAAGAACTGATCTCTTTCCGGGTAACCTCCTTTACCGGCGAAACATTGCTCCCTATGATGAATTCAGCCCTGGATTCGATGGGTTCCAATGGAAAGTTGTTCATGATCCCCCCGTCTGAGTACAGCTCCCCATCGATAAGCACCGGGCTGAAAATGGGGGGAAGGGCAGCAGAGGCCAGCAAGGGCCTGATCAGCTCCCCTTCCCAGAAAGTCCGTTCCTGTCCTTTCTGGATATTGGTTGCCGTTACAAAGAGGGGTTTTGCCAGGGTTTCAAAACGATTCTCGGGCCAATAGGTTTTAAAAACATCTTGATACCGATCGGTATCAAGGAGTCCGGGTTTCCGGATGCTCAGAAAATCATAGCGGAACAAGGGGGTCTCTTTAAAGAAACTGAGCATTTCAGCCTCCGTTGCGCCCTTCGCATACAGGGCCCCGACCAATGCCCCCACGCTGGTGCCCGAAATCCAGTTCGGTTCAATGCCGTGTTCTTTCAGGGCCTTTAATACCCCGATATGGGCCATGCCCCGCACACCGCCTCCTGAGAGCACGATCCCGGTATTTTCAGATGAGGGCCGCCTGTGTTCCATAAGCTAAGACTCCCTAAATTTATAAGCCGCAGGCGTGAAGAACAAACATTCTTTCAGCCTGCGGCTTTCGCGGAAACAGCTTTCCGTCTATGAATTCAACCCAAAGGCATAATAATATGCTTTATCGCTGTCAGGATAACGCCCCTGCAGCATAACGCCCCCTTCTTGCTGGGTGTCTATAAGGCTCTTCAGCTGTTCAACGGTCGTTACCTTGCGGCCGTTCACATGGGTAATGATAAACCCTTCGCGTATCTGCGTCTCCTGTCGCAGCTTGCCCGGGTAGAGCCGGGTCACCTCCACGCCCCCCTCGAGTTTTAACGAAGCAGCCTTTTCCCTGTCGAGGGTGTGCAGTTCAGCTCCCAACCGGTTCCAAAAGGCGCTGTCGTCCCTTTTTACGATGGTCGTAGTGCCTGCCGTATTCTTGAGTGTTACCTGAAGTTCTTTGGCAGAACCCGACCGGTTAAGGGTAATTTGTACTTTATCCCCGGGCCGGTAGCCTGCGATGAGCTCCTGCAATCGAGGGGAGCTGTCTACCTTTTTGTCATTTACCGCAGTAATGATATCTCCGGGTATAATCCCTGCCTCGTCGGCAGCGCTCCCCTCATTGACCATGGCGACATATACCCCGGGTATCAGGTCAATGCCCTTTTCCCGGGCTAAGCGGCCGTCCAGGTTCTGGATGCGAACCCCCAAAATGCCCCGTTGTACGCTGCCGTATGCGAGCAAATCCTCGACCACTTTGGAGACGATGTTGCTGGGAACGGCAAACCCGTATCCGCTATAACTGCCGGTGCGGCTGGCAATGGCGGTATTGATGCCTATCAGGTCGCCATTCAGGTTAACCAGTGCACCCCCGCTGTTCCCTGGGTTGATGGCTGCATCGGTCTGAATAAAGCTTTCCACGGCCAGCTCTTCCCGGTTGATGTTGATATTCCGGGCCTTGGCACTCACGATCCCGGCCGTGACCGTGGAGTTGAGGCTGAACGGGTTGCCGATGGCCAGAACCCATTCCCCGACCTTCACGTCGTCTGAATTCACAAACGAAAGGGCGTTCAGCCCTTCGGCGTCAATCTTCAGCACAGCGAGGTCTGTGGTGGGGTCAACCCCTACGACCGTAGCTTTATAGGTCCCGTTGTTGTGGAGGGTCACTTCGATCTCGTCGGCCTGGTAAATCACATGGTTATTGGTCACAATATAACCCTGCGGATTGATGATCACCCCTGAGCCGGTGCCCATCATAGGTATTTCCTCAGGGGCATCGCCCTGCTCCCCATCACCCGGGGTTTGTTCGGGAGATCTGAAATAAGGGGCAAAAGGACTGTCTTTGAAAAATTCACGGAAAGGATCCGGCAATTGGCGATAGCCCTGATAGGGTTGCCGGCCCCGGGAAGTAATGTGGACTACCCCATCCAGTACCCTGGCTGCTGTTTCAGTGAAATCGAGTGGGGTAATGTTTCCGTCCTTGTCTGTCGTGTACAATACCGGCCTGGCCGTCTGGGTAGTTACTTTCTGAAGTGTGACCGGTTCCCCCGATTGCCACCTGGAAATTCCGACCACCCCCAGGCTAACAGCCAGGGCAATCAGGGTAGACACCCCATACGTCCGGTAGGTTTTGCTAATCACGCTTGTTTTCATCTTGAATAACCATTTAGTTATACATTCTGTTTTTACGCCTGTAAGTCGGTCAAACTGTATGCCAAATAGGGGCCTCAGACTGCTAAAATTGTTTTAAAATAAGGGAGGTCTGTCCATCAAAAACCGACCCGCGCGTCGGCTGAGGCTGCTTTGGCCCTTCTTTCCAGGGGCTATGATACCTCTCAGGCCCGGGAAACCATGATTTCACCGACAAATTCCCCCAGACACTTCTTCCCAGGTCCTGACTCGGGCCGCCCCATCGGTCGGACAGGAGCGTAAGGGGTTTATCCGACCTTCCAAAATTCAGGTTCAGGGGCGAACCTGACATCGTATCACCCCCGGAGCTGGCAGGATTGGAGGCCAGATTGGCCATCGCCCCCCTCTTTTCATCCGCTTTTTCGGCACGTTTAACCGACCGCCTGGTCGGTTTTAATTTTCAAAATCCAGGTCGTTCATCGGATTTTCAACCACTGATCGATAATTTTCCCTGCTTCATCTTATAATCCTGAACCTTTCTGCCATCCAGGGGTTCTTTGTGTCAGACCGATGAGTCGGTTTTCCCAAATCTCTGAAATCATGGACAAGAACCTCAAGCGCATGGCAACCATGCACCGTATGCAAATGGCCGGGCTGGAATTGTTTTACACCCAGGGCTACTACAACACCTCGATCGATGACATCCTCGAGCGGTTGGACCTCTCCAAAGGGGCCTTTTATTACCATTTCCAGTCAAAGGAAGAGTTTTTTATCAGCGTGGTGCAAAACCTCGTATTCCGCAAGGTTTACAGCGTACTGATCGAACCCGTTGAGGCAGACAGCAACCCGCTTCGGGCGATCGAAGTATGCCTCGACGATGCCCTGCAAACCGCCGAACACAACGAGATGGACTTCGGTTTCGTGCTGGCAAACTTCATGGCTGAATTCAATGGGCGCAACGAAAAGATCATGAAATACCTTCAGGACATCTGCAAGGTCTGGGAGGTAAACCTGGTTACCGCCCTGCAACGCGGAAAGACAAACGGTTTTGTTGAAAGGCACGTAGACAGCGAAGGGGTTGCCACCTATATCATCGCTTCCTATTTCGGGATCCGTACCCTGATGGTGGGCGGGAACTGCCGGATGTTGCGGTATAACTACATCCAGCAACTGCGCAATTATTTCCGTTCGCTTTCTCCGGTGGTGCTGGCCTGAAAACCCTGAATTTCTGCCAGAATTTCAGTAATCAGGGCATAAACCCGACCAGGGGGAATGGTCTCCATGGCCCTTTCATATCCCGGAGGCACCTTGTTCCCGTACACTGAAGTGGGGATTTGGGGGAATTCCTGCCTGTCTGACGTAAGCCAATGCGACTCGGGTTGCCCGAACGGGGCAAAACCGGCATAGGGGTGGGTCACCCCCCAAAGCGTGATCACCGGAACCCCGTACATCGCAGCCAGGTGGCCGTTGCCGCTGTCCATTGAAACCATTAAGTCAAGGTTCGAGATCAGGGCCAATTCTTCCGACAGCGAGCATTTCCCTGCTACCGATATGCAATGCTGGTATTCAACCTCCCAGGCGGTTAGCCTTTCAGCCTCCGACCGGCCCCCGCCGAATAAATAAATGCGATGGCCCGTGCCCTTTTCGAGCAAGCCGATCACTTCTTTCATCATTTCTTCCGGATAGCATTTACCTGCATGGGCGGCAAAGGGGGCAATCCCGATTTTAAGCCCCCCTTCGGGTGGCTGCAGTGCTTTCAGGGAAGCGGGCCAGGGTTCGCGGCCCAGATGGTCCTTGCCGGTTAGTTCAACAGGCAGGCCCAGGGCCCCGAAAACATCGGCGTACCGCTGATGGGTCGGTTTTAAAGGGGCCCATTCCTTGTTGCGCGCGGCCGTCAGTCGTTTTTTCTCGGCCCTGCCCTTGTTCAGCCTGCGAAAGCGGCTGCCCGAACCCGTCAGGAATAGCCGAACCAGGCGGGTTCTTAAAACGTTGTGGAGATCGGCCAAACAGGCGGGCTGGAGCTCCCTCAAATCCCTGCTGAGCCTCCAAAGGCCCCGCAGGCCCTTGTGGCGCCCCTCTGTATCGGCTATGAAAACCTCCACCCCGGGAATTCGGGAGAAAAGGGCTGCAAAATTTTTTTTGGTGACAAATGTGACGCGCCAGTCGGGATAGGTCCTTCGGAATGCCAGTATCACGTGGATGCACATGGCCACATCGCCCAGTGCCGAAAGCCGCATGGCCACCAGGTGCCGGTTACTGCTTTCTTTCACGCAACACCGGGTTTAATTCCTCATCGTTGTACATCTTCATCTGCTTGTAGACTTTCATGTACTTGCGCCCGGCTTCGATATCTTTCAAGAGCTGGTCAATGGCCGCTGACAGGTCTTCTTTCTGCACCAGCAATACCTCCAGTTTTTGGCGACAGGCTTCCCGGTGGGCGGGTTCAGCATTTTCCCGCAATGCCTCCTCGCGCATGTGGTAAATTTTCAGGGCGAGGATCGAAAGTCGGTCAATGGCCCAGGCCGGGCTCTCGGTATTGATGGTAGCCCCGCCCAACGTCTGTACCGAGCGGTATTTTTGAAGGAAGTAACTGTCTATATACTCCACCAGATCAGTGCGTTCCTGGTTGCTGGCGTCGATCTTTCGCTTTAGGACAAGGGCGTTTGCCGGGTCGATATGCGGGTCGCGGATGAGGTCTTCATAATGCCATTGCACCGTGTCAATCCAGTTCTTGCGGTAGAGAAGATGGGCAATATCCCCTTGCGGGTAGGGGTTTGACAGGGGCTGGTCTACCCGGTCTAAGATGTGGTAGTTCTGAATACTCTCTTCAAAGATCCTGAAAGCCTCTTTGCTGAACATAGGAGTCAATTTTGGCAAAGATACCGCTTATTTGCCAACCCACTCCGCGAGAAATAAGGCCAGGCAAAGAGCCAGGGAGCCCAGCAAAAGCCCTTCGCGCAGGTTGTCGCGACGCACGGTTTCCACATATTTGCTCAGGAACACAACAGACGGAAAGAAAGTCAGCAATACTGAATTGTGATCACTCGAACTCCGAAAGATGACCACCACCGTCGCCAGCAGAAGGGTCAGGGCCATCAGGCGCATCGGTAAAACCTTCCCATGTCCTGATTTACCCAGTTTCAAAAAACCTACAAAACCCGCCATAAGGACCGTCAAAAGGAAGAATCCCATCTTGAAAGCATTCTTCCAGGTCGCCCAATACTCCCCTATGCTTTCCAATGAAAAGCGGTAATGAGCCAGAAAATAATCAGGCCTTCCTGCCAAAAAGGCCACAGCCTGCCCGATCAGGACAAAAGCTGCCATGGCCGCAAGGGGCACCAGCCAATTCCTGAGGTTCTTGGGATCATAGAAATAGATGTGAATCCAGACCAATATCAAAAAAAGTAATGACCAATTGAGGAATAGGCTTGAGATAAGTATCCAGAGTGTCCCGTCAAAAATTTTGGATTTGGTGTCTCGCAGCGATTTCAGGCTGATAAGCCTTCTAAGGGCTAAAAGGACAAAAAAATTGGCCAGAATCGTCTCCCGGTCTATCATCGATTCCGGGAACAACAGCACCAACAGGGCAAAAAAGAAAATGGCGTACGAATGTGGGCCTGTAAGCTGGTTGCGCTGAACGATAAAATTGACGGCCAGCACGCTGAAAAGCAGGCAGGCCAAAGCCAGAACCAGAGCCGGCAATTCCGAAACAGGGTCTTCGAGGAGGAAAGGCCCGAGCCTGACCAGGCAGAAAAAGACAAACAGGAAGGAAAGGACCAGGATGTAATTGACGGGCTTAGTTTTCCCAAAAACACTTGAAATCATCGCTGGTTTTCGTATGTTTGTGTCGTAAATATAGGTACAATGAGAGCTTTTTTTGAAGGGATCGCCGATTTATTTGTCAATCACCTCTTTGCCCCTTACGACTTCCTTCGCTTCATGCAAAACTGGTGGACCTCCAACACCGTGAACTGGTTGTTCGCCATCGTCGGATTCGTGGCAATGCTCTATTGGCTCAAGCAATTGCAGGTTTTTGAACAGCGGGGGGAAGAAGACCACAGCGTTACCGCGCATTCTTACCTCAAGTAATCAGGAGGGCGACCCTTACAGGTCAAAGCCGATATCTTTCCGGTAATAGGCTTCCTTAAACCCGATTTTTCGGAGGTTTTCATATGATTTGGCGAGCGCCTGCCTGAAGTCGTCAGCCAGGGCGGTTACGGCCAGTACCCGCCCGCCATCGGTTACAACGTTCCCCTTATAATCCTGGCGTGTCCCGGCGTGGAAGACCACCGCTTCCTGTACCTGATCCAATCCTTTGATTTCGAAGCCCTTCTCATAACTTCCCGGATAGCCGCCTGAAACCATCATGACCGTCGAGGCCGAACGGGGATCTACCCGGAGATCCACTTCGCTGAGCCGGCCCAGGGCAGTAGCCTGCATCAATTCAGCCAGGTCGGAGGCAATACGGGGAATGACCACTTCGGTTTCGGGATCTCCCATGCGCACGTTGTATTCAATCACAAACGGGTCTTCGCCCACTTTGATCAGGCCGATGAATATAAAGCCCACATAAGGGATGCCTTCTTTCTTCAGGCCTTCTACCGTGGGGCGAATGATCCGCTCTTCAATCTTCTCCATGAAGGCCTGGTCTGCAAAGGGAACGGGCGACACAGCCCCCATTCCGCCGGTATTCAGGCCGGTGTCCCCTTCCCCGATCCGTTTGTAGTCCTTGGCGGTGGGCAGGATTTTATACGTATACCCGTCGGTGAGCACAAAGCAACTCAGCTCGATGCCGGCAAGGAATTCCTCGATCACCACTTTGGCACTGGCCGTACCGAACTTAGCATCGAGCAACATAGCTTTCAATTCGCTTTTGGCAGTTTCCAGGTCGTCGAGGATCAGCACCCCCTTCCCGGCAGCCAGGCCATCAGCCTTGAGCACGTAGGGAGGTGCCAGGCGATCCAGGAAGTCATAGCCCTGTTGAAGCTCTCCCGGGCCAAAACTCATATATGCCGCGGTGGGAATCCCGTGCCGGTCCATAAAGGCCTTGGCGAATTCCTTGCTGCCCTCCAGTTGGGCGGCCTCCCGGTTCGGGCCCACTACCCCAACATGGGCCAGGGTGGGATCATTCCGGAAGTAATCGGAAATCCCCTTTACCAGGGGTACCTCGGGGCCTACTACCACCAGGTCGACGCGGTGTTGGCGCACGATTTCAGCAATCCCCGGGAAATCTTCTGCGGAAACCGGAAGGTTGGTTGCAAGCGATGCCGTTCCCGCATTGCCGGGGGCCACGAACAGCGCTTTCACTTTGGCGCTTTGCTTCAATTTCCAGGCCAGGGCATGCTCGCGCCCCCCAGAACCCAAAACCAGAACATTCATGAAAACAGGTTTTGGCAAAAATAGGGTTTGAAGCCGAATAACCGGCCCAGAACCTGGCTATTTATTGAAGGTGCTTTGGCCTGTTGAACTCCCGGTGGGCCTTTTTCTCCAGCTCTTCCCTCGAAAGCGTCTTGAAGTATTCATAGGTGCGGCGCATCCCCTCAGACCGGCTCACCCTGGGCTCCCACCCCAGAATCTGGCGTGCCTTGGTGATATCGGGCTGTCGCTGCAGCGGATCATCTTGTGGCAGGGGTTTGTAGACTATTTTCTGACGGGTGCCCGTAAGGCGGAGCACCTCCTCAGCAAAATCGCGGATCGAAATTTCCTCGGGGTTCCCGATGTTGATCGGAAGCGTGTAATCAGAGAATAGCAGGCGGTAAATCCCTTCAATCTGGTCGTCGAGATAGCAGAAAGACCGGGTTTGGGAACCATCCCCGAATACCGTTATGTCTTCTCCCCGCAAGGCCTGGCCGAAAAAGGCCGGGATCACCCTCCCGTCGTTGATCCGCATTCGGGGGCCGTAGGTGTTGAATATCCGGGCGATGCGCGTTTCCAGGCCGTGCACCCGGTGATAGGCCATGGTGATGGATTCCTGGAACCGCTTGGCTTCGTCGTACACCCCGCGAGGGCTGATTGTATTCACATTCCCGTAATACTCCTCAGACTGCGGATGCACGAGCGGGTCTCCGTACACTTCTGAAGTAGAGGCAATCAGGATGCGCGACCCCTTCTCCTTGGCCAGGCCCAGCAGGTTATGAATACCCAGGGCGCCCACTTTAAGCGTTTCAATCGGAATCTTCAGGTAGTCGATCGGGCTGGCCGGGCTGGCAAAGTGCAGGATATAATCCAACCGCCCGGGCACATGCACGAATTTGGTCACATCGTGGTGGTAAAATTCAAAGTGTTCCAGGGGGAATAAATGTTCGATATTTTTAAGGTCG
>CAYWZF010000069.1:0-15392 GCA_964461555.1 uncultured Robiginitalea sp.
TGGAGCAATGGCTCCGCAAAGGGATGCACGGGCAGATGGGGTATATGGAGAACCACTTCGACCTGCGCCTGGATCCGCGAAAGCTGGTGCCGGGGGCGCGCTCAGTGGTTTCCCTCCTGCTCAATTATTACCCGCCGGAGCAGCAACAGAGGGATACCTACCAGGTTTCCAAATACGCCTACGGGGAAGATTACCACCGCGTGATCAAGGACAAGCTGCACGAGCTGCTCGCCTTTATTGCCGCCGAGATCGGGCAGGTAGATGGGCGCGCCTTTGTCGATTCGGCCCCTGTGCTCGACAAGGCCTGGGCTGCCCGCAGCGGCCTGGGATGGATCGGCAAGAATTCAAACCTGCTCACCAAAGAGGTGGGGTCTTTCTATTTTATCTCCGAGCTCATCCTAGACCTCGACCTGGAGCACGACGGCCCCGTTACAGACCACTGCGGCACCTGCACGGCCTGCCTCGACGCCTGCCCGACCCAGGCGATCGTGCAGCCCTATGTGGTGGACGGGAGCCGCTGCATCTCCTATTTCACCATCGAGCTCAAGAACCAGATCCCCGAGTCCTTCAAAGGGCAGTGGGACGACTGGATCTTCGGGTGCGATATCTGCCAGGATGTCTGCCCCTGGAACCGGTTTGCCCGGCCCCATGCCGAACCTCGGTTCCAGGCCAGGAAGGAGCTGCTCGAAATGAGCAGGGGCGACTGGGAGGAACTCACCGAGGAGGTCTTTTCACGGGTGTTTCCGAAATCGGCCGTGAAGCGGGCCAAATTCTCAGGGCTCCGGCGCAATATCGATTTCCTAAAAAACGAAAGCTGAAAATGTGTTTGGCCGGCCCCTGGCAACTACATCGTTTTCGGTGCCACAGATGCCATTATTTTTTCGGGATTCAGGTTAAGATACTACAGAATGGCCTATATTAAGACCTCGTAACCAACCAGACGATACCCATGGCGATACCGAAACCCAACCTGAGTTTCTGGCAAATATTCAATATGAATGTCGGGTTTCTGGGCATTCAGTACAGTTTCGGCCTGCAACAGAGTGCCATCAATCCGATTTTCCTCTTTTTGGGCGCGAGGGAAGAAATTTTGCCCATCCTCAATATTGCCGGCCCGGTCACGGGCCTGATCGTGCAGCCGATCATCGGGGCGATTTCAGACAAGACCTGGTCGCCCAGGTGGGGTCGCCGCAAACCCTTCTTCCTGATCGGGGCCCTGCTTGGGAGCATCTGCCTGTTCCTGTTCCCGCTCAGCCCGGCCCTTTGGTTCGCGGTCGGACTTTTGTGGATCCTGGATGTCGGGAACAACATGGCCATGGAGCCCTACCGCGCTTTTGTGGGGGATAAGCTCCCGGACCAGCAAATGAATTTGGGATACCAGATGCAGAGCCTGTTCGTGGGTGCGGGCATCCTTTTGGCCAACGCCTCCATGTTCCTGTTTCAGGACTGGTTTGGCGGGGGCGAGGAAATTTCAGGGGCTGTGCCCAAATGGCTCTACTATTCCTTCTTCATCGGCTCGTTCCTGTCGCTGGCCACGATTTTGTGGTCGGTGCTGAAAACACCCGAAATCCCGCCCAGCTATGAAGAACTGGAAGTGATCAAGAGACACCGGGGCCTGCCATTTTCGGAGCGGTTCAAGATCCCCTTCATCGAAATCAGCCATGCGGTGAAAGACATGCCCCGGTTTATGTGGAAGCTCGCAGGGGTGTACCTTTTCCAGTGGTATGCGCTCTTCGTTTACTGGCAATTCATAACCCCCCTGTTCAGGACCACCCTGGGGTACGACACCTCCCAGGCGGCGGCCCAGGCGGCCAAGATGAGCACCACCTACAACATCGTCACCACCGTGGTAGCCCTGGTGCTGGTGCCCCTGACCATGCGCTTCGGAGGTAAAAAGGTATATGCCCTAAGCCTGTTCGGCACTGCCTTTGCGCTTTTCGCAATCCCGCACATTGCCGATCCGGTATACGTGCTTTTCCCCATGGTTTTTTTCGGCATCGGCTGGGCGGCCATGATGGGCATCCCCTACAGCATGGTATCGAAGATCGTACCCCAGGAGCGACGGGGGGTCTATATGGGCATCCTCAACATGATGATCGTGATCCCCATGGGGATCGAAACCCTGAGTTTCGGCCCGATTTTCAAGAACCTATTGGGGGAAAGCTCAGTCAATGCCATGCTGTTTGCCGCTGTCTTTTTCACCATAGCCGGCCTGCTGGCCCTGCGCCTGAATGTTGAAAAGGCACAGGCCGAGATGGGCGGGGAAGCCTAGCCAAAACCCCGTGCCCGCTTCCCTGGGGCAGATAGCGACACGTGTTATCCCCCCTGCTGAAGGCCGGTTGCTGCCCCTGTTGCGTGGCAAGCGGCCCCGCTCGCCATGTACTCATTTAGGGGAAATGCCCCCCTCTTTCCCCCGTGAACAAGATAACCTCTTACCCTGCAACCCCCTTTCTCGGCCCAATCCATCGTGGGGGCTTTCCCTTTCCCGGAGGCAGGCGACCTGGGGTGCATTCAAAAAATCCATTTTCAAATTGCCGGAACCCTGTACCTTAGTACCTTTGTGCCACAAGGCCTACACCAAGATGAGCAAGGAGAAAAAAAGGCGTGAAGCCCTGATTTACCACGCCAAACCGCAACCCGGCAAGATTGAGATCGTCCCCACCAAACCGTATTCTACCCAGCGCGACCTGGCCCTGGCTTACTCCCCGGGGGTGGCAGAGCCCTGCCTGGAAATCGAGAAAGACACGGAAAACGTGTACAAATACACCGCCAAGGGAAACATCGTGGCGGTTATCTCCAACGGCACGGCGGTGCTGGGCCTGGGCGACATCGGCCCCGAGGCCGCCAAGCCGGTCATGGAAGGGAAGTGCCTCCTGTTCAAGATCTTTGCCGATATCGACGGGATCGACATCGAGCTCGACACCAAAGACGTAGATACCTTCGTCAACACCGTGAAGATCCTGGCCCCGACCTTCGGGGGGATCAACCTTGAAGACATCAAGGCGCCCGAGGCTTTTGAAATCGAACGCCGGCTCAAGGAAGAGCTCGACATCCCGGTCATGCACGACGACCAGCACGGCACCGCGATCATCTCCTCGGCCGCCCTGCTCAATGCCCTGGAAATTGCCGGGAAGAAAATCGAGGAGGTCCGCATCGTGATCAGCGGGGCCGGGGCTGCCGCCATTTCCTGCAGCCGGTTGTACCGGGCCTTCGGGGCCCGCCGCGAGAACATGGTGATGCTCGACAGCAAGGGGGTCATACGCAGCGACCGCGAGGACCTCTCCCCCGAAAAGCACGAATTCGCCACCGACCGCAAGATCGATACCCTGTCAGAGGCGATGAAAGACGCCGATGTGTTCATCGGCCTGTCGATTGCCAACATCCTCAGCCCTGCTGTCCTCAAAACCATGAGCAAGAACCCCATTGTCTTTGCCATGGCCAACCCCGACCCTGAGATCGACTACCACCTGGCCATGAAAACCCGGAAGGACATCATCATGGCCACGGGCCGTTCTGACCACCCGAACCAGGTGAACAATGTGCTCGGGTTCCCCTTCATCTTCCGGGGCGCCCTCGATGTGCGCGCCAGCAAGATCAACGAGGCCATGAAAATGGCAGCGGTCAAGGCGCTGGCCGGGTTGGCCAAACAGCCCGTGCCGGAGCAGGTAAACATCGCCTATGGGGAAACCCGCCTGACCTTCGGGCGCGATTATATCATCCCCAAGCCCTTTGATCCAAGGCTGATCGCTGAAATTCCAATGGCCGTGGCGAAGGCTGCCGTAGAAAGCAGGGTGGCCCGGGCACCGATCGCCGACTGGGAACGGTACCGCGAAGAGCTGTTGCAGCGCTCGGGTGACAACAAGAAGATCATCCGCTGGCTCATGAACCGGGCCAAGTCGAACCCCAAGAAGATCGTCTTTGCCGAAGCCGATGAGCTCGATGTGCTGAAAGCCGCCCAGATCAGCTACGAAGAGGGGATAGCCTCCCCCATTTTGCTGGGCAACCGAACCACGATCAAACACCTGATGAAGGAGCTCGAGTTCGATGCCGATGTGCCCATCATCGACCAGAACGAGAAGGCTTCCCTGAAAAAAAGGGAAGCGTACGCCCAGCGCTTCTGGGAAATGCGGCAGCGACGCGGTTGCACGCTTTACGGGGCCCGCAGCCGCATGCATTCCCGCAACTATTTTGGCGCCATGATGGTGCGTGAAGGCGAAGCAGACGGGATGATATCGGGGTATTCCCGGGCCTTCCCTTCGGTGGTAAAACCCATTTTCGAATCGATCGGGCGGGCCAGCGGGGTATCCAAGGCGGCTACCGTGCACGTGATGATCACCTCCCGGGGCCCGATGCTGCTGGCAGACACCTCCATCAATATCGATCCGAGCGCGGAGGAACTGGCCGAAATTACGCGCATGACAGCCCGTTTGGCTCAGGCCTTCAACATCGAGCCGGTGATCGCCCTGCTTTCCTATGCCAATTTCGGTTCGTCGAACGACCGCAAAGCCCTTAAAGTGCGGGAGGCCATCCGCATGCTCCACGAGCAGGACCCCGAGCTGGTGGTTGACGGGGAGATCCAGACCGATTTTGCCCTGAACCAGCGGCTGCGGCAAAGCCGTTTCCCGTTCTCAAAACTTGCCGGGAAAGAAGTCAATACGCTCATCTTTCCCAACCTGGAGTCGGCCAATATCACCTACAAGCTCATCAAGGAGCTGAATGCTTCTGATACCATCGGCCCGATCATGCTGGGCCTGCGCCGCCCGGTGCATATTTTGCAGATGGGCTCGAGCGTGGAAGAAATGGTCAATATGACCGCTGTGGCAGTGGTAGATGCCCAGGAGCGCGAAAAGCGGCGCCTCACCAAACAAAACCTGAACGAATAGCAGGGCCCTGTGCCTGTCTCCGGTAGCCATGATCCATCACCTCCACGGCCGACTCATCGAAAAACACCCGACCCACCTGGTAATCGAATGCGGGGGGGTGGGGTATTTCGTGAATATTTCCCTGAACACCTTTTCAGCCATTCCCGACCAGGAAGAACTCCGGATCTATACCTTTTTGCAGGTTCGGGAAGACGCCCATACTCTTTACGGCTTCTGGACCCTGGCCGAACGTGAAATCTTCCGCCTGCTGCTCTCGGTTTCGGGCATTGGTTCGAGCATTGCCCGCACCATGCTTTCGGCCATGACCCCACAGCAGGTCTGCGAGGCCATTGCCACCGGAAATGTACCCGCCATACAGGCCGTCAAGGGGATCGGCGGCAAGACGGCCCAGCGGGTCATTCTGGACCTGAAGGACAAGATTTTGAAAATCTACGAACTGGACGAAGTTTCCCACACTACAAACAATACAAATAAAGAAGAAGCGTTATCAGCTTTAGAGGTTCTCGGCTTTGGCATCAAGCAGTCCGAGAAGGCGGTGGACGCCGTGCTGAAGCAGGACCCTTCTCTAAGCGTCGAGGGCATTATCAAGTTGGCGCTTAAAAATTTGTAAAAAGTTTGAAAACAGGGGCATCGGCATTTTACATACCGTACCGGATACATTACCTTTTCCTGCTCATTTTCCTGCTTGGCGCCTTTTCAGAAGCGCTCGGGCAGGATACCATTCAGGGGGTTGATTCGCTACAGACCGGATTTGAGCTGGGCAGGCTCCGGATGGAAAACCCGGAAAGCATCATTTCCCGCTACACCTACGACCCCGAACTCGACCGCTATATCTACTCCGAGACGGTGGGCGACTACGACATTTCCTACCCCATCATCCTTACCCCTGAGGAGTACCTGCAGCTGGTGCGCCGCGAGGGCATGAAATCGTATTTCAAAGACAAGATCGACGCCTATACCGGGAAGAAGGAAGGCAGCGAAGAGGCGCGCAAGAACCTGCTGCCCAACTTTTATGTAAACAACAGCTTTTTCGAGAGCGTTTTCGGGGGGAACACCATCGAGGTGGTGCCCCAGGGCTCGGTGGCCATGGACCTGGGCGTAATCTGGCAGAAGAATGACAACCCGGCCCTGTCGCCCCGCAACCGCAGCAACCTGGCCTTCGATTTCGACCAGCGCATCAGCCTGAGCATGCTGGGGAAAATAGGGGAGCGCCTTCAGGTGACCGCCCAGTACGATACCGAAGCCACCTTCGATTTCCAGAACCTGATCAAGCTCGACTACACCCCCACCGAAGACGACATTATCCGCAAGATCGAGATCGGGAACGTGAACATGCCCCTGAACAGTTCCCTGATCACAGGGGCCCAGAGCCTTTTCGGGGTCAAGACCCAGCTGCAGTTTGGCAAAACCACCGTAACGGCGGTTTTCTCGGAACAGCGCTCCCAGAACAACACCGTGGTGGCCCAGGGGGGAGGTACCCTGAACGACTTTGAGCTTACCGCCCTCGACTATGACGAGGACCGGCACTTTTTCCTGTCGCAGTACTTCAGGGACCAGTACGACCGGGCCCTGGAAGATTACCCCTATATCAGCAGCCAGGTGCAGATCACCCGCCTCGAGGTCTGGGTGACCAACCGGAGCCAGCAAACCCTGAACGTGCGCAACCTGGTGGCCATACAGGACCTGGGGGAGTCCCTGGAAGACCAGACCCGCATCGGGCAGGCCGGAGGTGCTCCGGCCGGCTTTTTCAACATTGCCGGGGCCAACCCGGAGCTGCCCCGCAACGGGGCCAACGATTACGACCCGAACCTGATCGGGGAGGGAGGCGTGCTCACCCCGGCGGTGCGCGACATTGCCACGGTGGATGATGCCTTCCAGATACCCGGGGGCTACCTCGCCAACCAGGGCTTTGACTACGCCATTCTCGAGAATGCCCGCAAACTGGAGGTGGGCCGGGATTATTCCTTCAACTCCCAGCTCGGATACATTTCGCTGAACCAGCGCCTGAGCAACGACGAGGTGCTGGCTGCCGCTTTCCAGTACACCTTCAAGGGGCAGGTCTACCAGGTGGGGGAGTTCGCCAATGGCGGCCTCGATGCCACCACCGTGAGCCCCGGTGCCCAGATCGAGGTAAACAACAACACCCTGGTGCTGAAATTGCTCAAAAGCAACATCACCAACGTGAGCGACCCCATCTGGGACCTCATGATGAAAAACATCTACGCCACGGGCGCCTACCAGCTCAGCCAGGAAGATTTCAAGCTTAACATCCTGTATTCCGACCCGACCCCTAGGAACTATATCACCCCGGTCGACCCCAATACAGGCTGGCCCAATACGCCCAAGCCCCTGCAGGAACGCATTTTGCTCGATGTATTCAACCTCGACCGCCTCAACGTCTACAACGACGTACAGCCCGGGGGGGACGGCTTTTTTGATTTTGTCCCGGGCCTTACGGTCAATACCCAGAACGGGCTGATCATCTTCACCAAGGTGGAGCCCTTCGGGGAATACCTCTTTGATTTGATGGGCGGGGGCACCTATGACGTGCCGGGCGACCAGGGGTACAACGCCAACCAGCAGAAGTACGTTTTCCGCAATATGTACAGCCAGACCAAGGCAGCTTCTTTGCAGGACGCCGAAAAGAACCGGTTCCGCCTGAAAGGGCGCTACAAGTCTGAGAGCGGCAGCGGCATCCCCATCGGGGCGTTCAACGTGCCCCGGGGCTCGGTACGGGTCACCGCCGGGGGCCGCCAGTTGCAGGAAGGCATCGACTATACCGTGAACTACCAGGCCGGGACGGTTCAGATCCTCGACCCCAGCCTGCAGGCCTCCAATGTGCCCATCAACATCTCGGTAGAGAACAACGCGGTATTCGGGCAGCAAACCCGGCGATTTACCGGGGTCAACGTCGAACACCGCTTCAACGAGAAATTCGTACTGGGGGGCACCCTGCTGAACCTGAATGAACGGCCGCTGACCCAGAAGGCCAACTTCGGGATAGAGCCCGTCAACAATACCATCTTTGGCCTGAACGGGAACTTTTCCACGGAGGTCCCCTTTTTGACCCGCCTGGCCAACATGCTGCCCAACGTAGACACCGATGTGCCCTCGAATGTCTCCTTCAGGGGCGAAGTGGCGTTCCTGAGCCCGGGCTCTCCCAAGAATGCCGACTTCCAGGGCGAGACCACCTCCTATCTCGATGATTTTGAAGGGGCGCAGGCGCTGATCGACATCCGCTCTTCCCTCGGGTGGAGCCTGGCCAGTACCCCCCTGGAATTCATCAATGAAGGGGAAGATGACCTGGCCACCGGCTTTGAGCGGGCCAAGATGGCCTGGTATACGATCGACCCGATCTTTTACACGAATCAGCGGCCCTCAGGGGTGACCGACAACGATGTGTCCCTGAACTCCACCCGCCGCATCTTTATCGACGAGGTCTTTCCGCGGGTCGATATCGCCCAGGGACAGACCACCGTGCAGAATACCCTCGACCTGGCATACTATCCCGACCTGAAGGGTCCCTATAACGCCAATCCCAATTTCGCGTCAGAGCCTGCTGCGGAAAAATGGGGCGGGATCATGCGTTCCCTCTCCAGCACCAACTTCGAGCAGTCGAACGTGGAGTTCGTGCAATTCTGGATGCTCGACCCCTTCGTAGACGGGGAGGCCACCGGGCCGGGCGAACTGGTGCTCAACCTGGGGAACATCAGCGAGGATATCCTGAAAGACGGGCGCAAACAGTATGAGAACGGCCTTCCCGGGGTCAATTCGAACGACCTGGTGACCCCGACTGCCTGGGGGCAGGTGCCCGCCACCCAGGCACTGGTCTATGCCTTCGATGCCGACGAAACCAACCGGGGGCTGCAAGACATTGGCTTTGACGGGCTCTCAGACGACGCCGAGGCCGCCCAGGGGTATAACGGGCCCGCCGAAGACCCGGCCCTTGACAACTATGTCTACTACCTGAACCGGGAAGGGGGCATCCTGGAGCGCTACATCGACTTCAACAACCCCGACGGGAACTCCCCCGTTGCGGTCACCAACACGAACCGGGGCAACACCACCCTGCCCGACACCGAAGACGTAGACCGCGACCTTACCATGAATACGGTCAACAGCTATTACGAGTACCGCATCGCGATCAGGCCGGGGCTCACCGTCGACGACCCCTACGTGACCGACATCAAGGAGGGGGTTACCCCCACGCTGCCCAACGGGTCACAGCTGAACCGCCGCTGGATCCAGTTCAAGATCCCGCTGAGCGACTTTACCAACGCGGTTGGGGGCATAGCCGACTTCAGGTCGATCAGCTTTATGCGGATGTACCTCACGGGCTTTAGCGCCCCGGTGGTACTTCGTTTTGCCACCCTCGACCTGGTGCGGGGCGACTGGCGTACCTATACCAAGTCATTGCAAACCGGCCAGGACAACCCGGCCGACGACGGGACCACCCTCGATGTGAATACCGTAAACATCGAGGAGAACGAGGCCCGGATACCCATCCCGTACGTGATGCCACCCGGTGTGTTCAGGGAACAGCTCAATAACAACAATACCATTGTCAGGCAGAATGAGCAATCCCTCTCGCTGGTGGTAGACAACCTGGAACCTCAGGACGCCCGGGGGGTCTTCAAGAATGTCAATATGGACATGCGGCAGTACCAGCGCATCAAAATGTTCCTGCACGCCGAGAAGATCAACGAATCAGACCCGTACCTCGACAACCAGTCGCTGGTGGGATTCCTGCGCATCGGGACCGATTTTTCGGAAAACTACTACCAGATCGAGGTGCCGCTGTCCTTTACGCCCTTTTCGGCCACCACTGCCGAACAGGTCTGGCCCGGGCTCAACGAGTTGAATGTGGCCCTATCTGACCTGAACAAGGTAAAGTCGCAGGGCATCGCCGACCAGACCCTGGGGCAGGCAACCTATTACGAGGTGATCGACGGGGCGGTGGTGGTCGTGGACGAATTCGCCCCCCGCGAGGCGGGCCGCACCCGTATCGGGATTCGGGGGA
The DNA here is from genome assembly GCA_964461555.1 of uncultured Robiginitalea sp. Classification (GTDB taxonomy): domain Bacteria; phylum Bacteroidota; class Bacteroidia; order Flavobacteriales; family Flavobacteriaceae; genus Robiginitalea. The sequence continues at coordinate 9,904 of CAYWZF010000069.1, forward strand.
ACCCCTCCCTGGGGAGCATCCGCAGCATGATGGTCGGGGTGAAAAACGCCGACAACCTCCCGCTGCGGGCAGAGGTGTGGTTCAATGAGCTGCGCCTGGCCGGGCTCGACAACAAGGGCGGATGGGCGGCCGTGGCTTCCCTTGACGCCAACATGGCCGATTTTGCCAACGTCTCCGCCACGGGCAACACCAGCACGTCAGGCTTTGGCTCGCTCGACCAGATGCCCAACGAGCGGGCCCGGGAAGACGCCATTTCGTACAACCTGGTGACCAACGTGGAGCTCGGCAAGCTGTTGCCCAGTAAGTGGAACCTGCAGATCCCTTTCAACTACGGGATTTCCGAGCAGCTGATCACCCCTGAATTCGACCCGGTCTACGACGACCTGAAGCTCGAAGACCGCATCGATGCGGCCAACACGGCCCAGGAAGCCGACCAGATCCGCGAGCAGGCCGAAGATTACACCAAGCGGACCAGCATCAACCTGATCGGCGTGCGCAAAAACCGCAGCGAAGAAGCGGAGGCCAATTTCTTCGATGTGGAGAACTTTACCCTGAACTACTCCTACAACGAAACCAACCACCGCGACTTCGAGATCTCCAGCCTGAGGAACCAAAGCGTCCAGGCCGGGGTGCTCTACAACTACAACTTCAAGCCTGCCGTGGTCGAGCCTTTCGCCAAGAAAGACTCCCTCTTTACCGGGGCCTACTGGCAGTGGCTCAAAGACATGAACTTCAACCTGCTGCCCACCAGCATTTCGGTACAGTCAGACATCAACCGCCAGTTCAACCAGCAGCGCTTCCGCGACGTGCTCGAGCCGGGGGTCGACGCCCTGCAGCTGCCCCTGCTGCAGCAGCGCAACTATTTGTTCAACTGGCAGTACAACCTGAACTACGCGCTCTCCAAATCGCTGCGCATTCAGCTGACCGGCTCGAACAACAGCATCATCCGCAATTACTACGAGGAAGAGGGCAACCCCTTTTCGAATATCCTCGAAGACAGGACCCTCTGGGACGGCTTTTTCGAAATTGGGGAGCCCAACCGCCACTCCCAGCAGATGACCCTGAACTACGACCTGCCGCTGTCAAAGATCCCGGTGCTCGATTTTGTGAATGCCCAGTATACGTACACCAGCAACTTTGACTGGCAGCGGGGCGGGGACGCCCTGAACCTGGCCGTGGCCAAGGCCCAGAACCCGGGGGTGCCCGAAGAACAGCTCGACCTGCCCTCGATCAACACCATCCAGAATGCCGGCACGCATGTGTTGAGCGGTACCCTGACCATGCAGCGGCTCTACGACCGCCTGGGCCTGGTGAAATCGGGCGGAAAGGCCGCCCCGGCCGCCCCCCGTGCCGATAAGGCCGGGAACACCCGGGGGGAATCCGAAGCTGCCAGTCCGAAAAAGACCGGTTCGTTTGCCGGGGCGCTGATCGACGTGGTTACCATGGTCAAGCGGATCAACGTGAACTACAGCCAGAACAGCGGAACCCTGTTGCCGGGCTACACGCGCTCCATCGGTTTTCTGGGCACCACCAAGCCCACCCTGGGGTTTGTTTTCGGGAGCCAGGCCGATATCCGCCAGCGGGTGGCAGGCAACGGGTGGCTCACCGACTTCAACGAATTCAACGAGCAGTTCGTAAGCCGGCTGAACCGCCAGCTGAACCTGACGGCCACGGCACAGCCCATCCCGGAGCTCACCATTGACCTGATAGCCGACCGCCAGTACATCGAGACCCTGCAGGAGAATTTCAGCATCACAGACGGGGTCTATGAGCCGCAGGCCCCCAATACGTTCGGGAACTTCAGCATTTCAACCATGATGCTTGGCACGGCCTTCAGCCAGAGCGACGAGCAGCGCTCCGACAATTTCGATACCTTCAAGGCAAACCGCCTGACCGTTGCCAACCGCCTGCTTTCGGACCGGGGCGGGGCCGATGAAGGCCTGGATGAGGACGGGTTCCCCATCCGCTACGGGAAGACCCACCAGGATGTGCTGCTGCCGGCCTTCTTTGCCGCCTATACCGGGCAGGACGTGAACCGGGTGAACCTCGATATCTTCCGCCAGATCGCCATCCCCAACTGGAACCTGAAATACACCGGGCTGATGAAGAACAAATGGTTCAAGAAGCAGTTCAAGCGCTTCTCCCTGAGCCACGGCTACCGGTCGGTCTACACGGTGAACTCATTCCAGACCAACCTGGAGCGTTACCAGCTCGTGCAGGAAGGCCTTCCGCCTGTCGAAAAGGAGACCGAAGACCTGATGCCTGAGATCGTGGTGAACAATGTGGTGCTCAGCGACCAGTTCAACCCCCTGATCCGCGTCGATTTCGAGATGCAGAACGCCCTCAGCGTGCTGGCCGAGATCAGGCGCGACCGGGCCCTTTCGATGAGCTTCGACAACAACCTGCTCACCGAGATCAACGGGAAGGAATACACCCTGGGCCTTGGGTACCGCATCAAGGACGTGCAGTTCGTGACCCGCATCGGGGGCGAGCGAACCCGCCTGAAAGGCGACCTGAACCTGAAAGCCGACGTGAGCCTGCGCGACAACATCACCATTATCCGGAACCTCGACATCGACAACAACCAGATCACTTCAGGGCAGAACCTGTTCTCGGTGAAATTTACCGCCGACTACGCCCTGAGCAAGAACCTGAACGCCCTCTTCTTTTACGACCACTCGTTTTCCCAGTTTGCCGTGTCTACTGCTTTCCCACAGACCACCATCAATACCGGCTTTACCCTGCGCTATAATTTCGGCAACTGATCGGGGGGCCGGCCCGTTTTTTTTCCGCCCGGCATGGCAGGTCCGGGAGGAAAAAGTTACATTTGCGACACTGCTAAATCTCAAGCTGATGAATATACCGTCTGACCTGAAATACACCCGCGACCACGAATGGGTTCGCGTAGAGGGGAATATCGCTACCATCGGGATCACCGATTTCGCCCAGGGCGAACTGGGAGATATCGTCTACGTGGAAGTTGAAACGGTAGACGAAACCCTCGATCAGGAAGAAGTATTCGGTACCGTCGAGGCCGTGAAGACCGTTTCTGACCTGTTTTTGCCGGTCAGCGGCACCATTCTGGAATTCAATGAGAGCCTGGAAGACCAGCCCGAGGTGGTAAATTCAGATCCCTATGGGGCAGGCTGGATGATCCGCGTGGAAATGAGCGATCCCTCCCAACTGGAAGATTTGCTCAGCGATGCCGAGTACAAGGAACTCGTCGGTGGGTAACAAGCGGGGCTTCGGCCTGTTGTTCCTGGTTTGGATGGCAGCCGTCACGGCTGCCTGCCTGCTGCCTCTTGAGCTCGAGGAAGACTCCGGGTGGGAGATACCCTATGGAGATAAAATCAGCCATTTTGGGTTTTACGCCGTCGGCATGCTGCTCGGGGGCCTGGGTGCCCGTGAGCGGTTACGCGGCAAGATTGGCCCGTCGCGTCCGTTGGCCATCCTTTTCGCCTCCCTGCTGGCCTATGGTTTGCTCATCGAGGGCTTGCAGGCATTGCTGCCCACGGGCAGGAGCGCTGAATGGGGGGACGCCCTGGCCAACACTTTGGGGCTGATTGCCGGACTTGCCTCACTGAAATGGCTGTTTCACCAAACGGAGTTTTTAAAATGGAGGGATTAATTGCATATTTGTCGAAAGAATCGTTAAATTAGCGAACCTTAAATATTTGAAAGCATGGAATTGAAAAAGAGTCCCAAAGCCGATCTGAGAAAGAACAGCGGGTTGTACTTTGTACTCGGACTGGCCGTGGTAATGGCGTTGGTTTATATCGCTTTCGAGTGGAAAACCTACGATGAGGCTAACAAGTACGACATCTCCATGGATGTCGAGGAACTGCTGGATGAGGAGGTGCCCATGACAGAACAGCTGAAGACACCGCCCCCGCCCCCGCCCCCTGCCGCCCCGGAAGTGATCGAGGTGGTCGAGGACGAAGAGGAAGTGGAGGAGACTGTCATTGAGTCTACCGAAACCAGTCAGGAGCAGGAGATCATTGAAGTGGAAGATGTGGAAGTGGAGGAAGTGGATGAAGATATCGACGTGCCCTTCGCTGTGATCGAGGACGTACCCATTTTCCCCGGTTGCGAAGGTGCCAGCGACAAGCGTGCCTGCTTTAACGAAATGATGCAGCAGCATATCCGCAAGAATTTCCGTTACCCCGAGGTAGCCCAGGAAATGGGGATCCAGGGCCGGGTGTCTGTACTGTTTACCATCCAGAAAGATGGAAGCATCGGCAACATCCGCCTGCGCGGTCCGGACAAGAACCTGGAGGCCGAAGCCCAGCGCATCATTGAGAAATTGCCCAAGATGACCCCCGGCAAGCAACGCGGCCGTCCGGTTCGGGTGCCCTTCAGCATCCCGATCATGTTCAAGCTGCAGTAACAAAATTGAACCTATTCAAAAAACCCCGGCCTTTTGGTCGGGGTTTTTTTATGCCCTTTATGGGAGGCGGTGCGCATTCCCTAAGTGAAACGACACCTTCGCTAAACCAGCGGTATTCAAGGGTCTGTAATTTATTGGAAGTGTTTTAACTTGTTGTAAAACAATGGGTAAAACCCTGAAATCAACCAGTTATGCAGACCGTAAAAAATGTACAGGAGGGTAAGAAGCCGCAATTTGCGGGAAGGGGAAAGCAAGACGCATCGCTCCGCAAAGGGGCAGGGACGCGCTTTGCCATTAGCCTGTTAGGGGTGTTGCTTGCCGTGTATGTAGCCCTCGAATGGAAATCGTACCTGCCAAAAGGGGAGTGGGGCATTTCCATGGATGTTGATGACCTGCTCGACCAACCCGTACCGGTAACCAAAATCGAGTTGAAATTGCCGCCGCCGCCTGCAGCCCCGGAGGTCATTGACATAGCCCCGGATGATGCTAAGGTGATCGAAACGATTCTCACCTCAACAGAAACCAGTCAGGAGGACCCGATACTTCAGATTTCAGATATTGATGTCGTAAAAATGGATCCCGAAGATATTGTCCCGTTCGCTGTAATTGAAGAAGTGCCCGTTTTTCCGGGTTGCGAGGGCGCTGCCGATAAGCGTGCCTGCTTTAATGAAAAGATGCAGGAGCATATCCGCAAAAATTTCCGGTATCCTGAAATTGCCCGGAAAATGGGTATCCAGGGCCGGGTATCCCTGGTATTCACCATCCAGAAGGACGGTAGCATCGGGAACATCCGAATGAGGGGACCCGACAGGAACCTCGAAGCCGAAGCCCAGCGGATCATCGGGAAACTTCCCGATATGACACCCGGTAAACAACAGGGCCAGTACGCGTATCATTCAGCCTTCCCATCCTGTTCAGGTTGCAGTAGTTTGAAAATCATCACATTAGCACATTAGCACATTGATAAAGGGAAATCCCCCCAAACCCCCGGGAACAAAATATACCCAGGTTCTGCACCCTCCATGCAACCCAGCGCCTCATTTTTAAATTTTCAAATCTGCTCATTTTCAAATTGACCAGGGGAAATCCCCCAAACCCCCGG
>CAYWZF010000070.1:0-11647 GCA_964461555.1 uncultured Robiginitalea sp.
CTGCCCCAATGCAAAAACCATGCAACCGGATAATGAACCGGAATTGCCCGGAGAATTTTCACCGGGCCGATCGATTCCCGGGGGCCCTTGCCGGGTCAGCGTTTTTTGAGTGCCGATTCATAGCGGGCGATCCAGGCCTGGGGCGTTACCCTGCTGCAGAGTTCCCCGATCAGGTCATACGGGATGTTTTCCGGCTTTTTGAACCGGAGGCAGCTTTTGCCCATATCGGGTTTGCCGATGCCCTTTTGCGCATAGGCTTCCAGAAACCACTTTAGCAGGTCGGGGTCGGCGTAAATGCCCATGTGGTACAGGGCAATATATTGCTTTTGGGAGGCGAGGTTTACGAAAGGGAGCGGGAGCTTCGGATCACAGTGGTATCCGGGCGGGTAGAGGCGGTGCGGCACCACGTAGCCAATCATCCCGTAGCTCATGGTTTCCTCAAAGCCGGGAGGCAGGTGGGTGCCGATGACCTCGCGCAGGCGCTGTATGGCCCCCTTCCGGTCGTCGGGGAGCTGCGCCACGTACTGGTCGGGGGTCGAAGCGGTATATTTCATGATGGGCGTTTTTGGTAATGGTCCCGGATTTTATCAACGATGGTGCGGGCTAGCCGCTCCTTGCTTTCGACGCTCCAGCCTGCCACATGCGGGCTCAGCAGCACCTGGGGCGATTCGATCAGGTACCTGAAGGCGTTTGGCATTTCTCCCGTTCCGAAGAGCGATTCAAAGGAAGATTTTTCGTATTCGAGCACGTCGAGCCCGGCCCCGAGTACTTTGCCCGAGCGGAGCCCTTCCACCAGGTCTTCTGTGCGCACGCATTTTCCGCGGGCGGTGTTCAGCAGCCAGAAAGGCTTTCGAAAGCCCTGAATAAAGGCGGCATCTACCATCCCGACCGTCAGGGGCGTCTCAGGCACATGCAGGCTTACCACGTCACAGTGTTCCCGGAATTCCCCGGGCGATACCTGCCGGGCGTTGGCATCTCCCACCCCGGGCACAATATCGAGGCACAGGGTTTCTACCTCAAACCCGCGGAGTTTTCTGGCGAAGGCTTTTCCCATATTGCCGTAGCCGATGATGCCGACCGTTTTTCCATCCAGTTCGTGACCCCGGTTGGCCTCGCGCCGCCACATCCCGCGGCGCACCTCGGCATCGGCGGTGTGGAGCTTGTTCAGCAGGGCCAGCAGCATGCCCAGGGTGTGCTCCCCCACCGCATTGCGGTTTCCTTCAGGGGCCGCTGCCAGGAAAACGCCTTTTTGGGAGGCGTAACCGGTATCTATGTTTTCAAGCCCGGCCCCCACGCGCCCGATGAATTCGAGGCGGGTGGCCCGGTCCAGAAATTCGGCGTCTATCGGAATACGGCTTCGGATGATCACCCCTTCGTACTGCCCGATTTTCTCCAGTACGGCCTCGCGGGGGCTTTCGTAATCGGTCTCGTTTTGGAAGCCCAGGGAGGCAAGTCCTTCGGCCAAAACGGGATGGTTGCTGTCGAGGTGGAGTATGCGTTTCACGGTTTCCGGCGTATTTCAATCAGGTTTCAGCATCTCCAAGGTACGGCATATCGGAATACAATGCATCTGCCCCTGGGGCAGCCGGTCAGATTTCAGGGTAATGCTTTCGGGTACGCTCATGTTCGACCTGGCCGGTATGGGCAGTGGTTTTGCGCTCAAACAACAGCAGGTGCACCTCTTCCCCTTCGGCTGTGCTGGGGCAGTGTTCCACGCCCTTGGGCACCACGATCAGCTCTCCCTCGCGCACGGTTTCGGTCCGGTCGCGGAACTGCATGTAAAGGGTCCCCTTAAGCACCTGGAACAACTCGTCTTCGTCTGCATGTGCATGCCACACAAATTCGTCTTTTATCTTGGCGAGCAATACCTGCATCTCGTCTACTTCGGCGATGCGGTGCGGATGCCAGTGGTCGCTGAAGCGCTGCAGCTTTTCCTTCAGGTTGATGGCTTGCATAGGCGCGGTTTTTTGGGTGCGGGCCTTCAGATCCCGAGTATGAGCCGGGCGATCGAAAAATAGATCAGGATCCCGAAAATGTCATTGCTGGTGGTTATGAACGGCCCGGTGGCGATGGCGGGGTCGATGCCCCTTTGGTGCAGGAAGAGCGGGATGAAGGTGCCGATGATGCCTGCCACCACGATTACCGTGATCAGGGAAATCGAAATGGCGAATGCGACCGGGAAGCTTCCTTGCCACAACCAGGTGAACAGCAACAGCACTGAGGCCAGGATCAACCCGTTCAGGGAGGCCAGGAGCATTTCCTTGACCAGGCGGTTGGCGATGCTGCCCTTCAGGTCGTCGTTTGCCAGGCCCTGCACGATGATGGCACTTGACTGCACCCCTACGTTCCCGGCCATGGCCGCGATCAAGGGCGTGAAGAAAAACAGGATGGCGTGCTGGGCGATCATGGCTTCGAACCCCCCCATGACAGCGGCGGCCCCCACGCCCCCCACCAGCCCCAGAAAGAGCCAGGGGAGCCGGGCCCGGGTCAGGTCCCAGATGCTGTCGTCGGCCTCCACATCCTGCGAGATACCCGCCGCCAGCTGATAGTCCTTGTCGGCTTCCTCCCTGATCACGTCAACGATGTCGTCGATGGTAATGCGCCCGACCAGCCGGCCGATTTCGTCCACTACCGGAATGGCTTCCAGGTCGTACTTCGACATGATCTTGGCCACCTCTTCGGGCTTCTCGTTCACGTTCACCCGGTCGACCTTCGGGATATAGATATCCTTGATGGGTGAGCGGGTAGAGGCGGTGAGCAGGTCTTTGAGGGAAAGGCGCCCTTTGAGCACGCCTTCGTCATCCACCACGTAGATGGAGTGCACCCGGGTCACGTTTTCGGCCTGCTGCCGCATTTCCTTCACGCAGGTAAGCACGTTCCAGTTCTCGTTCACCTTGACCAGCTCCTTGGCCATGAGCCCCCCGGCCGAATTCTCGTCGTACCGCAACAGGTCTACGATATCGCGGGCGTGTTCGCGGTCGGTGATCTCCGAAATGACCTCCTGGATGATCTCCTTGGGCAGCTCTGCCACAATGTCTGCGGCGTCGTCGGTGTCGAGTTCTTCCAGCTCGCTGGCGATCTCCTTGGAGGAAAGGTTTCTGAGGATAGCCTCGCGCACATCCTCATCCAGCTCGGTAAGCACGTCAGAGGTCTTGTCGCTGTCGAGGAGCTTGATGAGGTAGGTGGCGTGATCGGTATCGAGCTCATTGAGGATCTCGGCCACATCGGCATAATGCACCTCTTCCAGCAGGGTGTGGAGGGAGGCGTTCTGGCCGGTGTCGATCAGTTGTTCGATCTCTGCCAGCAGCTCGTCTGTGAGTTTAAAGGGTGTCATGCGCGATCCTCTTGGTCAGCGCGATAAATTCCGAAACCGACAGTTGTTCCGGGCGCCGGTCAAAGATAGCATCTTCTTTGAGATTATCTGAGATACGCAGGCTTTTTAAGCTGTTCCGCAGGGTTTTGCGGCGCTGGTTGAAGGCCGTTTTGACAAGGGAGAAAAGGGCCTGCTCCTCCCAGTCGGGAACGGCTTCATCCCGACGGGTGAGCCGGATCACCCCTGAATCTACCTTGGGGGGCGGGTCAAAAACATGGGGGGGCACTGTGAAGCAGTACTCGGCCTGGTAATAGGCCTGCACGAGCACCGACAGGATGCCGTAGGTTTTGCTGCCCGGGCCGGCGCAGATCCGCTGGGCCACTTCTTTCTGGAACATGCCGCTGAACACGGGAACGCGGTGGCGGAATTCCAGCAGCCGGAACACGATCTGGGTCGAGATGTTGTAGGGGAAGTTGCCGGTGATCGAGAACGGTTCCCCCCCGAACAGGGGTTCCAGGTCGAGCCTCAGGAAGTCGGCCTGAAGTACCCGGAAGGAGCGGTAAGGCAGGTTTTTGACAGCGATTTTTAAGGGGAATGCTTCCTGCAGGTAACGCACCGATTCGGCGTCGAGTTCCACGGCGATCAGGTCAACCGGGCGCTGCAGGAGGAATTCGGTGAGCACCCCGGTGCCCGGGCCGATCTCTAGCACACGGGCAGGGCCCTCCGCTGGAAGGGTTTCGGCTATGCGCTCTGCCACCGTGCGGTCGGTCAGGAAATGCTGCCCCAGGTGTTTTTTGGCCGAGACCCCCGTGCTTCGCTGGGTCGCGCCTTTTTTGCCTTCAGGCCTGCGGAAGCGTTTGCCGGGGCTCATGGGGTTGGCTTTTTGTCACGGGCCGCGCGGTATACCCAGGCCCGCATGCCCGATTCCAGCACGGCCAGTTCGCGGTAATACAGGGAGGTTTCATACACATCGGCCCGGGCCAGTTCGGGGGCCTCCAGGTCGAGGCGTTGCCCACTGACCCCTGCCCCGCCGCCGGGGTCGGGGATGACTTCCGGGTAGCGGCCCTCCACAGACCGCTCGCGCTTTACAAAGCCAGGGAGGTTGTCGGGCTGGCCGGGAACGAGCCGGCCAAAGACCAGTTGCTGCACCTGCGGGTCAAGCAGGGTGCCGTATGCAAAGAGCGGATAGGTTTCGGCTTCCATCAGTGTTGGCTGACTAATTCCAGCTCGGTCCGGAAAGCTACGAATTTATCCCCGAAGCGGTCGGCCCCCAGTTGCCTGAGCCGGGGGGCGTCTTCGCGGTAGTACCGATCGAGGAGTTCGCGGCTGGGGCTCAGGTACTGGACGGCAAAGGTGACCCCGCCGTTCTGCTCGTCAACCAGCACCCGGCAGAGGCGGGCCTCCGCGAATTTGCCGGTTGCCAGCACTTCCGGGATGTGGGTTTGCTGCATCCACGCCAGCCAGGCGTCGCAGGCCTCCTCTTCGACATGAATCGTAACATTGTAGATGATCATGGGGCGCATGTTTTAGTTGACGGGGTCGCCCCTCAGGGCCCTGAATTCCTTGCGGGCCTGGGGGAAGTAATAGCTGTCCTGGTAGCGGTAGATGATTTCCCGGTAGTGCTCCATGGCTTTTTCAGGTTCCCCCAGGCGGGTCCGGTAGAGTTCGGCCATGGCGAAATGGGCGTCGTCTGCGAGAATATCCTGCCCGTAGAATTCGACGATTTTGCGGTAGCTCAGCAGGGCCCCGGAGTAGTCCCCTGCCGCAGTGAGCAGTTTGGCGTGCATCAGCAGGGCCTCGTCTTCGATCTTCTCCCCTTTGTGTTGCTGCAAAATATCCTCGAGGGTTGTGATGGCTTCCGCATCCTTTTTCTGGTATGCCAGCAGGTCTGCCCGGGCGTATTTGCGGAGGGCCGTCTGGGTGGAGTCTTCGAGGGTGTTGTCAGAAATGGTCAGGCTCAGCTGCATGGCATCATTGGCGATGAGCTGTGAGGTAGAGCTCCGCAGCACTTTCAGCTGGGTGAGGGCCCAGTCAAAATCGCCCTTGTAAAAGCTGGCCTGTGCCACCTTGAAGCGGGCCTGTTGCCCCATCACATCATTCTTCAGGCTTTTCTGCACCTGGGAAAACAAGATAAGGGCTTCGTTGAACCGCTCGTCGAACACCAGGATGTCTCCCAGGTTCAGGCGCAGGTAGCCTTCGGTGTAATCAGAAAGGGGCAGCTCGAGGCTCCTTTTCAGGATGGCGACCGCCTCGTCGGCCCGGTTGTCGCGGAAGGCGAGGAAATTCGCATAGGCCACCTGCAATTGCATGGTTTGGGCGGCATAGCCATACGATTCCATCAGGGCCTCATAGGCCTTTCGGGCGTCGGGCAGGCCCTTTTGGGGGTTGAGCCGCAAATCGATGTCGATCCGGTGCAGGCGGGCATTCAGGCGGGTCACCGAATCGCGGCTTTCCAGTTCCACAAAGGCATAGGCCTGGTCGGCCGCCCCGAGCTCCCCGGCCTCTTCGGCCAGGCGCCCCAGTTCGGCGATGCGGTCCAAACCGGCTTCGGGCACCCTGCGGTAGATGGCTTTTTCCTGGCCAAAGGCAGCCGCATACTGGCCCTGTTGCACCAGCAGCCAGCTGAGAAGTTCATTCCAGAGGGGGTCCGGGGCCTTTTGGGCCCGGCCCAGTAGCACGCGCCTGAGGAGTTGGTTGTTTTCGGCCTGCGGATCGGGGCCCACAAAGGTTTCGAGGGCCCGGAGCACATTCGATTTGGCCGTGGGGCGTTGGGCCACCAGGTCCATATACGCCTCGAACATTTCGGAAATACGGCCCTGCTCCCCATAGATCTGGGCGATCTGGAAGCTGAAATCGAGGTCCGGGTTGAGCTCCATCGAGCGCCGGTAGGCCTGCAGGGCGTAGTCGAGCAGGGTATACCGTTGGAACTTGAAACCGATGCCATACCCGGTGTTGGGATTCGTTTCTATGGCTTCCAAAGCCCTGCGGTACCAACGGTCAGATTCGGCAGGCTCGCCTTTGAGCAGGTAGGTTTGCCCCAGGTCGATATAGACAGTGGGGTAGGCCATTCCGGTTTCAATCTGTTTTTTCAGAAAATCGATCGCCTTGTCGTACGCTTCCAGCTGCTGGTAGCAATTCACCAGGTTTTCGGCATAATCGGTACGGCGGGGATTGTTTTGTACGAGCTTTTCGTAGAATACCACGGCCTTGCTGAATTCCCCGTCATTGAAATACTGTTTTGCCAGTAGATCTTCCTGGGCACTGAGGTTGCAGGCAACCAGCACGATAAGGCAGAATGCAAGGCGTCTCATGGCCGCGGCTTTTTACAAAGATACGAACTTAGCCGACGCCCCTTGCCGGGGCCTTTGTTTTGCCGTCAGATGCGGTCGAACCCGGTGTAGGGCACCAGCACCTCCGGGATTCGGATCCCGTCGGCGTCCTGGTAGTCTTCCAGAATGCCTGCGAGGATCCTGGGCAGGGCCAGGGCGCTGCCGTTGAGGGTGTGGGCCAGCTGGGGCTTGTTGCCCGCATCCCGGTACCGCAGTTTGAGCCGGTTGGCCTGGAAGGCCTCGAAGTTCGAGACGGAGCTCACTTCCAGCCAGCGCTCCTGGGCGGCCGACCAGACCTCAAAGTCGAAGGTCAGGGCCGAAGTGAATCCCATATCGCCCCCGCAGAGCCGCAAAATGCGGTAGGGGAGCCCCAGCTCCTCGAGCAGGCCCTTCACGTGGGCTACCATCTCATCCAGGGCCTGGTACGAGCCTTCGGGCTGTTCCACCCGAACGATCTCCACCTTGTCGAACTGGTGCAACCGGTTCAGGCCGCGCACATGTGCCCCGTAGCTGCCGGCTTCCCTTCGGAAGCAGGGGGTATAGGCGGTATATTTCAGGGGCAGTTCGGACCGGTCCAGAATCACGTCCCGGAACAGGTTGGTCACCGGCACCTCGGCTGTCGGGATCAGGTACAGCTTGTCTATCCCGACCTCGTACATCTGACCTTCCTTGTCGGGCAATTGCCCGGTGCCGTAGCCCGAGGCCTCATTGACCAGGTGGGGCACCTGCACCTCCTGGTACCCGGCTGCCGTATTCCGGTCAAGGAAATAGCTGATCAGGGCCCGCTGCAGGCGGGCACCCTTCCCCTTGTAGACCGGGAAGCCGGCCCCGGTGATCTTGACCCCGAGCTCAAAATCGATCAGGTCGTATTTTTTGGCGAGTTCCCAGTGCGGGAGGGCCCCTTCGCCCAGTTCCGGGATGTCTCCGCCCTGGTGCACCACTTCGTTGTCGGCGGCGTCTTTTCCGGCCGGGACCGATTCGTGGGGGGCGTTGGGGAGCTGGTACAGGGCCTGTTGCAGGGCCTCGCCGGCCTCAGCCAGCGATTCCCCAAGGGTTCTGGAAGTTTCCTTCAGCCGGGCCGACTCCTCTTTGAGGGCCTGTGCTTCAGCGGCTTTGCCTGACTTGAACAGGTTCCCGATTTCTTTCGAGAGCCGGTTGGCTTCAGCCAGGGTATTGTCTAGCTGCAGCTGCAGGCTCCTGCGGCGCTCGTCCAGGTTCAGGATTTCATCGAGCATGGGCCGTGCGTCAAGCCCCCTTTTTGCCAGGGCCTGCGCAAGGCGGTCGGCTTCTTCCCGTATGGTCTGTAATGGCAACATACCCGTTTTTTTAAGCCGCAAAGTTAGGGAACTCCTGCCAACTTTGCAGGCCGCTCCCCAAAATGCAGGCAGGGCTGCTGCCGGGAAGGTTTCAGGGGGCCTGGGGCAATTCCGGCTGGGGTTCCGACCAGTTAGGAGGGGGCGGCAGAATCCATTGGTGGTGGCGGTACGGGTCCCAGGGCTCCGAGGCCAGGTCTACCGAAGAGTCTATGAACGGGAAGAAGGGCCGGCGGTTGATCCGGAGCCTCCCCCGGGCATAAACGGCCACATCTTTCCCTTCGGCGGCATATTTCTTTTTCAGGTGTTGGGCAAATTGCCAGATGAAATCGGGGTACGCCATCACCTTTTCCTGCTGTTCCGGGGTAAGGTAGTCGTCAAGGCGTACCGGCTCATTGGCGCCGGTAGCCCGGTCGACCACCCTGAAGCGGGTGTCGCCCTGCCGGGTGCGCAGCATCATGCGCCAGCTCATCCGGTGGCCTTCTTCGGTCCAGAGCACATCCCCTTCTATAAAATGGTGCCGCAGCGGCAGGGCCACTTGCAGGGCCAGGTAGAGGCCGATTCCCCAGGCAATGGCACGGCCCCCCTGGGGGGCAGGTTTTTCCGGCAGCTCCGGGGCCGGTTTGTTCGGGAAGAACGTCCTGCGGATGCTTTCCGGCTCAAAGAAAAATGCCATCAGGGCCAGGGAAAGGAAGGGGAAGATCCCGATATGGAGCGAAATGGCATTGAAGAGGTGGAAGAAGATCGATGCCGCGAAGGCGAATTTTCGGGTGGGCCGCCAAAGCAGCAGGGGGACCACCAAAAAGTCATACGCGATCCCGAACCAGGCGATTACCACGTGCACCCATCGTTGTTGCAGCATCTCCCCGATGAGCGGAAAGCCTGCCTTGGGCGCCATGAGCCCGGAGATAAAGCTGAGGTCGAGCCAGTCGGGGTAAAGCTTGGCGATGGCGGCAAAGGTGTACACGATCCAGAGCTGGCCCACCACGAGCCATTTCACATAGGTATACATGCTGTTTTCGGCCAGGGCGGGGTTCCGCTTTACATCGAGGGAAACCGCCCGGTGGGCCGGGAACAGGCACATCAGGGCCGAGAGGAGCACCAGCAGGTAGTAGTGGTTGTTGTAGGCTGTCTTTTGCATGAGGTAGGCCCCGGTCCACAGCAGGGTGAAAAGCACCATGCTCAGGCGGTAGCGCAGGCCCAGGGCCACAAAGATCCCCAGCAGGCCCATGAGGATGAAATAGAGATACATGCCCGGCCCGGGCAGGGGTTGCAGCCATTCAAACCCGATAAAGGGGAAGGCGAGCTCCGGGTCAACCAGGTTGCGGCGCACCCATCCGGTGGCGATGGCCCCGAAACTCTCCAGGGCGATCAGAATCCCGAAGCAGATCCGGAACAGGACCAGCGGGCTGTTGTCTATTCGGCTGAAGAGCAGGCGGTTCATCTGAAACGGTCGATCAGGGCACGGGCGTGCAGGTGGTCGTTTTCAAGCTGCCCCTGCAGGGCGCTCAGGGAATCAAACTTCCGCTCGTCGCGCAGGCGTTCCAGCAGGGAGACGCTCAGCGATGCCCCGTAAAGGTCTTCCTGCAGGTCAAAAAAGTGCACCTCCAGGTGCAGGGCGTTTCCATCGACGGTTGGGTTGGTGCCAATGTTCATCATCCCGTAAACCTCCCTGCCGGCCACGCGGCTCCGCACCAGGTAAACCCCGCTCGAGGGGATGAGCTTGTAGGGGGCATCGAGCTTAAGGTTGGCCGTCGGGAAGCCCAGGGTGCGGCCCAGGCCCTTGCCGCGGTGCACCGTGCCGGTGAGCATGTAGGCATACCCCAGGTACCGGTTGGCCGTTTCCAGGTCGCCCTCTTCCAGCGCCTTGCGGATCTTGGTGGAACTGACCGAAACCGCATCCACTTCCTGGGCCGGGATCTCCTCCACCCGAAAGTCATACAGGGTGCCGAAGGCTTCCAGGTCCTGGAAGGTGGCCGTCCGGTTGCGCCCGAAGCGGTGGTCATAGCCGATGATGACCTTTTTGGCATGCAGGGTCGAGACCAGCACGTCGCGCACGAACTCGGTGGCGGTCAGGCGCGAAAAACTCCGGGTGAAGGGGTGGATCACCAGGCAATCCAGGCCAATGGCTTCAAGGATCTCTGATTTTTCCTCGATGGTATTGAGCAGTTTCAGGCCGCTGTCTTTCTGCAAGACCATGCGCGGGTGGGGGAAGAATGTGAGCAGGGTTGCCTGCATGTCGAGCGATCGGGCATTCTGGATCAGGCGCTCCAGAATTTTGCGGTGGCCTATGTGGACTCCATCGAAGGTTCCGATGGTAACCACACTGGGCCGCGGATTCTTGTATTCGGAAAGGCCACGGACGGTTATCACGGAATCAAAATAATAAAAAAGGCGTATTTTTAGCGCTGCAAAGCCCCATGAATGAAGACAAAAGTACGTCTTGTTTTTGCATTTCCCATATTCTTTTTCTGCTTTTATTCCTTCTCCCAAACCCCGGGGGCATACTGGCAGCAAAACACTTCGGCTGGCAATGCGGTTACGGCTTCGGGCCAATCCCTGCAGACGGGTGCCGGCCGTACGTACACGCTCAACGAGGCCGGATTGCGGGGGGTTCTGGAGCCTTTGCGCAGCGGGAGGGTCAATCACGCCATCCTTTATTTTCCAGACGCAAAAGGGGATCTGAAGCCATTCAGGGTCGAAGAGCGCCCGGTCATGAGCCCGGAATTGCAAAGCAGGTACCCCGAAATCAGGTCGTATGTGGGGGTGAGCCAGGACGCGTCCAAAACCCGGATACGTTTCAGCCTTTCCCCCCAGGGATTCCAGGCCATGATCTCCGTTCCATCGGGCAGGCGCACGCAATTCATCGAAAAAATACGCGGAAGAACGAAAGAGTATTTGCAATTCTCCCGCGATGAAAAGCAGGCCGTACCCTCGGGGTGGGTCTGCAAAACAGAAGTGACACCTGGCAAAACGGCGGCTGAAACCCTGCCGGCCCAACTCGTCGAAGACGGGGTGCTCAGGCGCTACCGGCTGGCTGTAGCTGCCACGGGCGAATACACCCAATACCACGGGGGTACGGTGGCCGATGCCCTGGCTGCCATCAATGCCACCGTTACGCGCATCAACGAGGTTTTTGAACGCGACCTGGCCATCAGCCTGGAACTGATCGCCACCACCGATCAGGTGATCTACACCGACCCGGCCACCGATCCGTTCGGGGGCAACCTGAGTGCAGAAATTCAAAACACGCTCACTGCGCAAATCGGTGCGGCGGCTTATGATATCGGCCATTTGTTTCACCGTGCCAGCGAGACCGGGAACGCCGGGTTTATCGGCGCGGTGTGCACCGACAACCAGAAAGGCAGCGCTTTTGCGGCGACCCCCATCCCCGAGGGCGACCGGTTTGACCTCGATTTTGTCGCCCACGAGATGGGCCACCAATTCGGGGCCAACCACACCTGGTCTTTCGACAGCGAGGGCACCGGGGTTCAGGCAGAGCCCGCCAGTGGCACTACCATCATGGGGTATGCCGGCATCGTGCAGGGCAATAACGTGGCCATGACCGGCGATGATTACTTCCACTATTTCAGCATCTTGCAGATCTCGCAGTTCGTCTCGGGCCTTAGCTGCGCCACGGAAATCCCGTTGGCCAACGCCGCCCCGGTTGTGACCCCCCTCCCTGATTACAT
>CAYWZF010000070.1:11747-15387 GCA_964461555.1 uncultured Robiginitalea sp.
TCGGCCTGGGAAACGGTCTCCACCATCGAGCGCGACCTGAATTTTGCCCTCACCGTGCGCGACAATGCCGCAGGGGGCGGGCAGGTAGGCTCTGACCTGGTGCGGGTAAGCGTTTTGGCGGGGGCCGGCCCTTTCGAGGTGCGCTCCCAGCTCAGCCCCCAGAACTATGCCGCCGGCAGCGTGCAATCGATCAGCTGGGAAGTTGCCGGTACCGACGCGGGGCCGATCAACTGCCAGGAAGTCGATATTTACATGTCCCTCGACGGGGGGCTGAGCTTTACCGATACCCTGGCCACCGCCATCCCGAACACCGGGAACACCCAGGTGCAATTGCCCGGGAAGGCCACTACGGCCGGGAGGTTTATGGTAAAGGCCGCCGACAATATCTTCTTTGCCGTGAACGCTGCAGATTTCACGGTTACCGAGCAGGCGTTCGTGCTACAGGCCGAAACCCTCGATATTACAGCCTGCCAGCCTGCTGATGCCCAGTTGGGATTCCTGTACCGGAGTTACGGCGGTTATGCCGAAACGGTACAGCTCGATGTAGTCGGGCTGCCTGCCGGGATGAGCGCCAATTTTGACACGCCCACGGTACAGGCAGACAGCACGGCTGTAACTCTGACCCTGTCTAATTCCGAATTGGCTGTCCCGGGCGTCTATCCGCTTGTGCTCAACGGAACGGGGCCCAGCCAAAGTTTCAGCCTGCCTTTTGAACTGACCGTATCTGACGGGACTTTCCAGGCCCCCGAGCTGATCAGCCCCGAAAACGGCGCCCTCGATGTCGCCCTGAACCCGCAGTTGCAATGGCAGGGAAACCCTTCGGTGAGTGCCTATGAGCTGGAGTTGGCAACCGATGCAGCCTTTACCCAGCTCATCGAGCGTCAAACCGTCTACGGAACCGTCTACCGGCCTGCAACCCTGCCTGACAACACCGATTTTTTCTGGCGGGTAAGGCCCATAAATGGTTGCGGCACAGGGCCATTCTCGACCCCTTTCCAGTTCAGGACTATCAACCGCGACTGCAAGACGCTGGCCGCCAATGGCCTCCCGGTGATCATTTCGGCTACAGGCACGCCAACGGTGACTTCGACCATAACCTTCGCTGACGACCTGCCGGTGGTGGGGGTGCGCGTGAGCCTGAACCTGGCGCACAGCTACCTCTCTGACCTGGTGGTTACCCTCACCTCCCCGGCGGGTACCCAGGTCACACTCATTTCCAACTCCTGTTCAGAAGCAAACGATGTAGACGCCACCTTTGATGCCGGGGCCCCACCGTTCATTTGCGCCAACAACCCCGCGATTTCGGGGGTGGTCAGGCCTTTGGGATCTTTGAACTCCTTTACCGGGGAATCGAGCTTCGGGGCCTGGGTGCTTACCATTCAGGATACGGCCCCTGCCGATGGCGGACAGTTGAACGCCTTTAGCCTGGAGCTCTGCGTGGAAGGCCAGTACCGTCCTGATGACGACAACGACGGGGTTTTTGACGACGGGGACGACCTGTGCCTGGGCACCCCGGCCGGGGTCGACGTAGACGCCACCGGTTGCCCTGTCTACCGGTTTGATCCAGACCAGTTCGACATTTCCCTCGAAAGCGAACGCTGCGTGGGCAGTGGGGACGGGATAATCAGGATCCTGGCCTCCCAGCCCCTGGAATACCTGCTCAATATCACAGGCAATGGCCTGAACCGCGATGCGGCCTTTACGACTAGCTATGAACTGGGGGGGCTTTCCGAAGGCGCCTACCAGGTTTGCATCGAAGGCACCGACGGGACGATCTTCTACGAGCCGCAGTGCTACGACCTGGTGATCGGCAGCCCCCTGCCGCTGAGCGTCCTGGCCAGCCAGTCGGTTGACGGTTCTGAACTCGCGCTGGCGCTTGAAGGGGCCGATGGCTATCTGATCACCCTCAACGGCCAGGCCCGGGCCGTGGATGCCTCCCAGCTCTCCCTGAAGCTCGCCCCGGGCCCGAATAACGTGAAGGTAGAGGCCATACCTGCCTGCAAAGGGACGTATGAAGCCGTTTTTTATTACGCCGACCGACTGGCTATTGCCCCGAACCCATTCGACGACCAGCTGCAGGTACAGGTGCCCGAAACAGGAAGCCTGATGCAGTTGGAATTGTTCGATGTCGCCGGGGCCCTGTTGCTGAGCCGGCAGTGGATACCGACCGAAAGCCAGGTTTCCGTACCGGTTCCCCAGTTGCCACCTGGTTTATATCTGGTCCGTATCCGCATAGGCGGGCGGGATGAAATCTTTAAAGTGTACCGGCAATGAGAAAGTTCCTGAATATTGCAGGGGTGCTTCTGCTCCTGACCGGATGCAGCAAAGACGAGGCACCCAAGGTTCCCAAGGCGGTGAACCTGGTGTTTCCCGAAAACAATTCCGAATGCATTGCGGGCATTTCGCGTTCACAGACCACCAGCGAAGTCGAATTTGTCTGGGAAGCCACCGCCCATGCCACGCGCTATGAGCTGACGGTCACCCGCATCGGGTCGGGGGTCTTCGAAAACGTGACCACTTCCAATACGCGGGCCAGCCTGGTGATCGAAAAGGGAGCCCCCTATTCGTGGCAGGTAACGGCCCGGAATGCCTCAGGGCAGGAAGGCCCGCCCAGCGCCAGCTGGCAGTTCTACAATGCCGGGGCTGAGACCACCTACCCCCCCTTTCCGGCGGTGATCAAATCACCGGCTTCGGGAGAATCGGTCACCCCCGACAAATCAGGGGAGGTGACATTGCTCTGGAGCGGGGCCGATGCCGATGCCGACCTGGCCGAATTTGAAGTGTATTTCGGCACCAGCGCTTCGTCCCTGGCCCTGCAGGCCACCCTCTCCCCCGGCCAGACAAGCTTTTCTGTGCCCGTGGTCAGCGGCACCATTTATTTCTGGGAAATATTGAGCCGCGATGCGGAAGGGAACACCTCCCGTTCGGGGGTTTACTCGTTCCGGGTGCTTTGATCAGGTCCCGTTAAAGGTGTTCATGGTGAGCTTTGGGCCGGCCAGCACGAATGACTTTATGAGGGCCGCGCCCTTGTCGAGGCGCTCCGGCAGGGCTGCTGCCTCGTCTTCATTCCAGGTTCCCAGCACATAGTCTATCTGCCTGCCCCGGCTGAACTCTGCCCCGATCCCAAACCTAAAGCGGGCATAGGCTGTGCTTCCCAAAACGGTCTGTATATCGCGGAGTCCGTTGTGCCCCCCGTCGCTTCCCTGGGTTTTGAGCCGGAGCGTGCCAAAGGGCAGGTTGAGGTCGTCGGTGACCACCAGTAAATGCTCCAGGGGTATCTTTTCCTTCTCCAGCCAGTATTGTACCGCTTTGCCGCTGCGGTTCATGTAGGTCGAGGGTTTGAGCAAGAGCACCGAACGTCCTTTTATTTTCATGGTACCCACGTCTCCCAGGCGGCCAGGCTCAAAGGAAACCCCTTCCTGCAGGGCCAGGCGGTCCAGAATCTGGAAGCCGATATTGTGGCGGGTATGGGCGTATTCCGGGCCAATATTGCCCAGGCCGGCTATCAGGTACTTTTTCATAGGGTCTGATTCGTCGAGTTTGGAAGCAGCAGGCAAAAGCCTGGAAATGAGACGGGAAAGCATGAGCGCAATCTTTGGCCTAAAATACAAAAAGCACCCTTACCGAACCCGTTCGGCAA
>CAYWZF010000071.1:0-12447 GCA_964461555.1 uncultured Robiginitalea sp.
CTTGTTCCCGGGGGTTTGGGGGCTTTCCCCTATTTCAATTTGAAGATTTGAAGATTTGAAAATGAGGGATCTGGCTGCTTTGAGGCTGCAGGGCCTAGGTGTATCTTGTTCCCGGGGGTTTGGGGCTTTGCCCCTGGGTCAATTTGGAAATTTGCCGATTTGAATATCTGAAAATGAGAGATCTGGCTGCATGAAGGGTGCAGGGCCTTGTGGTATCTTGTTCCCGGGGGTTGGGGGAATTCCCCTTTTAAGAACCCGATTCGCAAATGTTTTGCAGGCTTTAGCTCCTGATTGCATTTTGCAGCATGAGGACCTAACTTGTTTACCTGGGGGTCAGGGGATTCTTCCCCGGGCAAAATGCACGTCCCCCTCGACGGAAATCTCCCCCTTTGTTCTGGAATTGCAGGAGCGCGGCCCATCTTCCCGCCACAGGGCTGGCGGGGCCGCGCCACCCGGCACCATGTACTAATGCCTCTTGCATTAACACCCACCCGCCTACAAAGGAATATTCCCGTGCTTCCTCCTGGGCTGGGCTACCTCCTTGTGCTCCAGGCTGGCAAACCCCCGGATGAGCTTGCGGCGTGTTTCCCGGGGCAAAATCACCTCGTCGATAAAGCCGCGCTGGGCAGCCCCGTACGGGTTGGCAAAGGCCCGGGCATATTCCGCCTCCTTTTCGGCCAGTTTCTTCTGGGGGTCTTCTGCCTCGGCAATCTCCTTGCGAAAGATGATCTCACTGGCCCCCTTGGCCCCCATCACCGCAATCTCGGCGCTGGGCCAGGCAAAGTTCAGATCGGCGCCAATGTGCTTGGAATTCATCACATCGTAGGCGCCTCCATAGGCCTTGCGGGTAATAAGGGTGATGCGGGGCACGGTGGCCTCGCTCAGGGCGTAGAGCAGCTTGGCCCCGTGCATGATGATGCCGTTCCACTCCTGGTCGGTGCCCGGCAAAAAACCCGGGACGTCTACCAGCACGAGCAGGGGAATGTTGAAACTGTCGCAAAAACGGGTAAAACGGGCCGCCTTGCGCGAGCTGTCGCTGTCGAGCACCCCGGCCAGGGACAGGGGCTGATTGGCGATGATGCCGAGCGGCTTGCCGCCCAGCCTGGCAAACCCGGTAATCATATTGTCGGCAAAATCGCGGTGGATCTCGAAGAAGGACTCCGGGTCTATGATGCCTTCAATCACCAATTTCATGTCGTACGGCTGGTTCGGGTTTTCGGGCACCAGGCCGGTCAGGGAATCACTCCATTCCTCCCCCGGCTCAAAGGGGATGGCATGTGGCTTTTCGCGGTTGTTCTGGGGCAGGTACGAAAGCAGCTTCCGCACGTCGGAGAGGCAGGCTGCATCATTCGGGGAGGTGCGGTGGGCCACCCCCGACTTCACGGCGTGGGTGGCAGCGCCGCCCAGTTCCTCTGAGCTCACCGTTTCGTTGGTCACCGTCTTGACTACGTTGGGCCCGGTGACGAACATATAGCTGGTGCCCTCCACCATGAAGATAAAATCGGTCATGGCCGGGGAATAGACGGCGCCCCCGGCACAGGGGCCCATGATGGCCGAAAGCTGGGGGATCACCCCCGAAGCCTGTACGTTGCGGTAGAAGATGTCAGCATAGCCCCCCAGGGAACGCACCCCTTCCTGGATGCGGGCACCCCCGGAGTCATTCAGGCCGATCAGGGGGGCCCCCACCTTCACGGCCAGGTCCATCAGCTTGCAGATCTTCTCGGCGTGGGTCTCTGAAAGGGAGCCCCCGAACACCGTAAAATCCTGGGCGAAGACATAGACCAGCCGCCCGTCAATGGTGCCGTATCCGGTTACCACCCCGTCCCCGTAATACTGCTGGCTTTCCATCCCGAATTCAGTAGCCCGGTGCGTAACCAGGATTCCCATCTCCTCAAAAGACCCCGGGTCGAGCAGGTACCGGATGCGCTCGCGCGCGGTGAGCTTCTTTTGCTGGTGCTGTTTCTCAATGCGCTGCACGCCCCCGCCCAGGCGGGCCTGCTCAAGGCGTTTCTGCAGGGCTTCGGTCTTCTTGTCCATAGGGTCAGGATTGGTTGGTTCGTAAGGTGCGGAGATGGTCGCGGTACAGGCGCAGGGCCACGGAGGCGGCTATGGAGGCCTCTGCCTCCCGGGCCTGCAGCAGGTACTCAGGGCGGTAGTGCTCCTTCACAAAATGGGTGCTGAAATCCCCGCTGAGGAAGGCAGGGTGGCTGCAGACAAAATCGCCGAAAGACAGGGTGGTTTCCACGCCTTCCACCTCAAAGGAGGCGATCGCCTCACGCATGCGGCGAATGGCTGCCGGGCGGTCGGCCCCGTAGGTAATGAGCTTGGCGAGCATCGGGTCGTAGTAGATGGGCACCTGCATCCCTTCCTCAAACCCGTTGTCGACCCGGATGCCCTCGCCAGAGGGCAGGCGGTAACGCTCAAGCCGCCCCACGCTGGGCAGGAAGCCGTTGAGGGGGTCTTCGGCATATACCCGCAGTTCCAGGGCATGGCCCCGGATACTCAGGTCTTCCTGGGCAAATGGAAGCGGCAACCCGCGTGCTACCTGTATCTGCAGGGCTACCAGGTCCTGCCCGGTGACCAGCTCGGTAACCGGGTGTTCCACCTGCAGGCGGGTATTCATCTCGAGAAAATAGAAATTCCGGTCGGCATCCATCAGGAATTCAACGGTGCCGGCCCCAACATAGCCGCAGGAGCGAGCCACGTTGACCGCAGCCTCGCCCATGGCAGCCCGCTGCGCCTCAGTCAGCAAGGACGACGGGGCTTCTTCGACCACCTTCTGGTGCCTGCGCTGAATGCTGCATTCCCGCTCAAACAGGTGCACGATGTTCCCATGCTGGTCGGCCAGCACCTGGATTTCGATATGCCGGGGCGATTCGAGGTACTTTTCGATGAAGACCGATCCGTCGCCGAAAGCCGATTCGGCTTCGCTCATGGCCCGCCGTATCTGCTCCTTCAGCTCCGATTCCCGGTTGACGATGCGCATGCCCTTGCCCCCTCCCCCTGCGGCGGCTTTGATCAGGATGGGAAACCCGATGCCGCGGGCCACTTCGAGTACTTCCTCCGGCTCGCTCACCGGGTGGTCGGTGCCGGGCACCATGGGGATGCGGTACGCCTTTACGGCTTCCTTTGCCGCGAGCTTGTCGCCCATGGTCTGAATGGCTTCAGGGGTAGGCCCGATAAACACGAGGCCCGCCTCAGAAACCCTTTTGGCAAAGGCGGCATTCTCGCTCAAAAAACCGTATCCGGGGTGGATCGCATCGACGCCGAGGGCCAGGGCAGCCTCCACGATGCGGTCGCCCCTGAGGTACGACTGGGACGAGGGGGCTTCCCCCAGGCAGACGGCCTGGTCAGCGAAGCGTACATGGGGGGCGTCCCTGTCAGCCTCCGAATAGACGGCCACCGTGCCAATCCCCATTTTGCGGGCGGTATGCATCACGCGCAGGGCGATCTCGCCCCGGTTGGCTACCAGTATTTTTTGCATGTGCGGGTCAGTTTAGTTCTCAAATTCCACCAACAGGCTCTTCTTGTCGACCGCAGCGCCCTGTTGCACGGCAACCGTCCGGATCACCCCGTCACGTGGCGACAGGATGACATTTTCCATCTTCATGGCTTCCAGAATCAGCAGGGGGTCGCCTTCCCTGACCGGGTCTCCTGCCGAGACATGCACCGCCAAAATCAGGCCCGGCATGGGCGCCTCGATGCGGGATACGCTCTGGACGGAATGGAGCTGGAACCCCATGCGGTCGATCTGCTGGTCGAGGTCGTCTGCCAAAACCACCTCATAGGCACGTCCGTTCACCCGGATGGCGAACCGCTTGCGGCCGGGTTCGGCCCGGATCACCTGGATGCGGAAGGGCTGGTGGTCGCGAAGCAGGTGGTACAGGCCGGGCGCAGTCTGAACCCAGTCAAGGGCTTCAGCCTGGCACGGGTCGGGCTCAAAGGTCCAGGTATCGTTCACGGTGGCCTTGAAGGAAGCTGGGTTCATAGGTGGTCTGTTGGAATTTGTCCCTAATTTAAAGGTTTCGGGGCGAACGCCCCAGGCCCGGGCCGAATTTTTGGCCGGTGCGACCCGAAAGTTGCGCCCTGGGCCGGGGATCGTCGCCTCCCTCCGATTTTGAGGCCGGAAAACCTTCTAAATGCTTAATTTTGCTTAAAATCGCAAGGTATGTTGACCATCGGGATAGCGGGCGGAACGGGCTGTGGCAAGACCACCGTGGTACAGCAGATCACCAGTGAGCTCCCCGAGGCCGAGGTGGGCATCCTTTCCCAGGATTCCTACTACCGGGACCTGTCTCACCTGAGTTACGAAGAGCGCTGCCGCATCAATTTCGACCATCCGGCAGCCATCGACTTCGACCTGCTCGAGACCCACCTGAGGGAACTCAGGGAAGGGCGGCCGATCCACCAGCCAGTGTATTCCTTCCAGGAGCACAACCGCACGGCAGAGACCCTGCTCACCCACCCCCGGAAGGTGATGATCGTGGAGGGGATCCTGATCATGAGCCACCCGGGCATCCGCGACCTGTTCGACATCAAGATCTATGTGCACGCCGATTCGGACGAGCGCCTGATCCGCCGGCTCAGGCGAGATATCTCCGAGCGGGGGCGCGACCTTGCGGAAGTCCTGGAGCGGTACCAAAGCACCCTGAAACCCATGCACACCGAGTTTATCGAGCCCACCAAGGAATTTGCCGATATCATCATCCCGAACAACAAGTACAACACGGTGGCGATCAACATTGTGCGCACCATCATCGCAGAAAAACTCCTATGAGCATGTTTTGGAAACGCCTGCGCAATAAGAAATGGTTCCAGGTCGCCAGCAACCTGTACGTGCTGGTGCTCACCATCTTCCTGGTCTGGATGCTGTTCTTCGACCAGAACTCCCTGCTGATCCACCTCGAACTGAGGCGCGAGATTGACAAGCTGGAGCAGCAACAGGAATTCCTGAGGGAACAGATCGCCCGCGACAAGGAGATCATTGAAACCCTTTCGGACCCGAAGGAGCTCGAAAAATTCGCCCGGGAACAGTACTATCTGAAAAAGCCCGACGAGGATATTTACATCATCGAATACGAAGACAGCCTCAAACGCAAGAAGGATGAAGACCAATGAACTCTTTCAGGGTTTCCCGCCGGTTTCGGCCCGGGAGTGGAAGCTGGCCCTGCAGGCAGGGCTCAAAGGGGGCGACTACAACCAGTTGCTGACCTGGACCTCTCCGGAGGGCATCCAGATCAAGCCTTTTTACACCCGCGAAGACCTGCCCGAAAGCGGCCCGGCCCCGGCAATTGGCCCGGACGCCTGGCAGATCGGCTGCCTGCTCGACACCCAGGGCCCTGAACCCGGACGGCAGGCGGCACAGGCCCTGGAAGGGGGCGTCGATGCCTGGGTAGCCAGCCTGCCGGCCGGCACCCGCGGATTGCCGGAGTGGATAATGCAGCAACCCTCGTGGCCCTCTGCCCTCTGGCTGGAGGCCGTCGATCCGCAGGGGCTGGATTGGGCCGGCCTCCCTGAACACCCCGAAACCAAATTCATCTTGTTGGCTGACCCCATCGGGCAACTGGCCCAAAGCGGCAACTGGGTGCGCGGCATGGAAGCCGACCTGGAGGGCCTGCCCGGGGCGGCAGCCCGGGCCGCTTCTGACGGGCTGTTCATGCGACTGCAGGTTGGGGCCCACACCTACCAGCAGGCCGGGGCCAACACCGTGCAGGAACTGGCCTATGCCCTGGCCCATGCCCATGAATACCTGGCCCGGGCCGAAGGAAACCCCGCCTGGTCGGGCTGGTCTGAAGAACCGGTCTTCAGGGTAGCGCTGGGGGGCGATTATTTTACCGACATCGCCAAGCTGCGGGCCCTGAGGCGCGGGTGGTCCCTGCTGGCGCAGTCGTATGGCCTGCCGGGCCGCTGCCAGATAATGGCTATGCCGAGCCTGCGCAACAAAACGCTCTACGATTACAATACCAACATGCTGCGAACCACCCTGGAATGCATGGCGGCTGTGCTCGGGGGCGCCGACCTGGTCTGCAACCAACCGTACGATGCGCTTTACCACCTGCCCAACGCATTTGCCGACCGGATCGCCCGGAACCAGTTGCTGCTGCTGCGGCACGAAGCCCACCTGGGACGGGTGGCCAATGCCGCCGACGGCTCCTATTACATCGAGAGCCTGACCGACCAGCTCGGGCGCAAGGCCCTTGAATTGTTCAAAACCCTGGAGCAGGGGGGCGGGCTGCTGGCCCAGTTAAAGGCACATACCCTGCAGAAAAAGATCCGGCAGAGCGCCGAAAAGGAACAGGAGGCCTTCGACGCCGGGCGCCGGGTTCTGGTCGGGAGCAACCGCTACCCCAACCCGGCCGACCGCATGCGAAACGAAAGGCAGCGACCGGACCCAGGGAAGGCCGGGGGAAAGAAATTGCTGGAGCCCCTGCCCCTGAGGCGGCTGGCCCAGGCCTATGAAAACAAACGCTTGCAGGATGAACCGCGCTAGAATTCAGCAACTCCGCTGGGAAAATACCCCCGCCCACGACCCCAGGCCGGCCTCGGAGCATGAGAAATTCACCACGGCAGAAGGGATCGGGCTTGAACGGCATTACGGGCCCGGCCACATCGAGGGCCTGGTACATCCGGGCTTTGCTGCCGGCATCCCCCCCTACCTGAGGGGGCCCTACGGCAGCATGTACGTGCAGCGCCCGTGGACCATCCGCCAGTATGCGGGCTATTCCACGGCCGAGGAGAGCAATGCCTTCTACCGCCGCAACCTGGAGGCCGGGCAGAAAGGGCTCTCGGTGGCCTTTGACCTGCCGACCCACCGGGGCTACGACAGCGACCACCCCCGGGTGGTGGGCGATGTGGGCAAGGCCGGGGTGGCCATCGACACGGTCGAAGACATGAAACGGCTCTTCGACCAGATCCCCCTCGACCATATGTCGGTATCGATGACCATGAACGGGGCGGTCATCCCCATCATGGCCTTCTATATCGTGGCCGCCGAAGAACAGGGCGTGGCCCCCGGGCAGCTTTCGGGCACCATCCAGAACGACATCCTGAAGGAATTCATGGTGCGCAACACCTATATCTACCCCCCTGCCCCCTCCATGCAGCTCGTGGCTGACATCTTTGCCTATACGAGCCGTTACATGCCCCGCTTCAACAGCATCAGCATTTCAGGCTACCACATGCACGAGGCCGGGGCGCCTGCCCATATGGAGCTGGCCTACACCCTGGCCGACGGGCTGCAGTACATCCGCACCGGGCTGGAGGCGGGCCTGGCCCTGGATGATTTTGCGCCCCGCCTGTCGTTTTTCTGGGGCATCGGGATGAACCACTTCATGGAGATCGCCAAGCTTAGGGCCGGCCGGATGCTGTGGGCCCGCCTGGTGGAGCCCTTCGGCCCGAAAGATTCAAAATCCCTGGCCCTGCGCACCCACAGCCAGACCAGCGGGTGGAGCCTGACCGAGCAGGACCCCTTCAACAATGTGGCCCGCACCATGGTAGAGGCCGCGGCCGCCGTCTTCGGCGGCACCCAGAGCCTCCACACCAACGCCCTTGACGAGGCCATCGCCCTGCCCACCGATTTCTCGGCCCGCATCGCGCGCAACACCCAGCTCATCTTGCAGGAAGAATACGGGATCACCCGCACGGTAGACCCCTGGGGGGGCAGCTACTACGTGGAACGGCTCACGGCCGACCTCTGCGAGAAAGCCTGGGAGCTGCTCGAGGAGGTGGAGGCGCTCGGCGGCATGACCAAAGCCATCGAAGCGGGCATCCCCAAGCTGCGGATCGAAGAGGCTGCTGCCCGGAAACAGGCGCGCATCGATTCGGGCCGGGACGTGATCGTGGGGCTGAACCGGTACCAGAGCCCCGAGGAAGACCTGCTCCAGATCCTCGAGGTGGATAACTCGGAAGTGAGGCGGCAGCAGGTGGCCCGCCTGGAAGGGGTGCGTCAGGCGCGGAACGGGGCTGCCGTCACCGCCGCCCTCGGGGCCCTCACCGCAGCTGCCCGCAGGAAACAGGACGGCACCGCAAAAGGGGAAGCCGATAATTTATTAGCTTTAGCCATCGAAGCGGCCCGGTTGCGGGCCACCCTGGGCGAAATCAGCGATGCCATGGAAGCGGCCTTCGGCCGGCACCGCGCCCAGGTGCAATCCATTACAGGCGTGTATTCCAGAGAGATCCAAGAAGACCCTTCCTTCGAAAAAGCCCGGCAGCTTTCCGATGCCTTTGCAGAGGCAGAAGGCCGGCGCCCCCGCATCATGATCGCCAAGATGGGCCAGGACGGGCACGACCGGGGCGCCAAGGTGGTGGCCACCGCCTATGCCGACCTGGGCTTCGATGTCGACATCGGCCCGTTATTCCAGACCCCCCGGGAGGCGGCCAAGCAGGCCGTGGAAAACGACGTGCACGTGCTGGGGGTATCTTCCCTGGCTGCGGGGCACAAAACCCTGGTACCCGAGCTGATAGGGGCCCTGGCCGCAATGGGCCGGCCCGACATCCGCGTGGTGGTGGGGGGGGTGATCCCCAAACAGGACTACGACTTCCTCTACGGGGCCGGGGTAACCGGAATTTACGGACCGGGAACCCGCATCAGCGATGCCGCGATCGAAATCCTGGAAAACCTGCTGGGGGGCACCCCTCCGGAATAAGGGGCTGATATCGGTTCAAATCCCCTGATTTCAGGGGGCTGGAAGCACCCAACCGGGCCGGGAGTTATTCACCTACTGTTAACAAGTTCCGTTTTCGGGGAAGCCAAATAATCGTATTTTTAACCCCTAACTTACCTGAAAAATGGGCAAAATAATTGCTATTGCGAATCAGAAGGGCGGGGTCGGTAAAACGACCACCACGGTAAACCTGGCTGCCTCACTGGGTGTACTGGAAAAAAAGGTCCTGCTGATCGATGCCGACCCGCAGGCCAATGCCACTTCGGGCCTGGGGGTAGACGTAGACGGAGTCACCCTGGGGAGCTACCAGCTGCTGGAGCACACCCGGCCGGTGGAAGAGACCATCGTGCCGACCGATTCCCCCAATGTGGACCTGATCCCGGCCCACATCGACCTGGTGGCCATCGAGATCGAACTGGTCGACCAGGACCGGCGCGAGTACATGCTCCGCACCGCCATCCAACCCATCCGCGATAAATACGATTACATCCTGATCGACTGCGCCCCTTCCCTGGGCCTGCTGACGCTGAATGCCCTCACGGCGGCCGATTCGGTCATCATCCCCATACAGTGCGAGTATTTCGCGCTGGAGGGCCTGGGCAAGCTGCTCAATACAATCAAAAGCGTGCAGCGGATCCACAACCCCGACCTGGATATCGAGGGCATGCTGCTGACCATGTACGACTCGCGCCTGAGGCTGTCGAACCAGGTAGTGGAAGAGGTGAAAAAACACTTTACCGACATGGTGTTCGACACCATCATTCAGCGCAATGTGCGCCTGAGCGAGGCGCCTTCATACGGGGAAAGCATCATCAAGTACGATGCGAGCAGCAAAGGGGCTGAAAATTACCTGAACATGGCTCATGAGCTCCTGCAGAAAAACAGACAGGCGGTATAATGGCAAAAGCAACCAAAAAACAAGCATTGGGACGGGGGCTGTCGGCCCTGTTGAGCGATCCGGATAACGACATACAGTCTGTTTCCGACAAGAACGCCGACAAGCTGGTGGGCAGCATCGTGGAGCTCGACCTGGGCAGCATCGAGGTCAACCCCAACCAGCCGCGTTCTAATTTCAACGTGGAAGCGCTGGAAGAACTGGCGTCTTCCATCAGGGAACTCGGCCTGATCCAACCCATCACGGTGCGCAAGCTGGGCTTCAACCGGTACCAGCTGGTTTCGGGGGAGCGGCGTTACCGGGCCTCCCAGCGCATCGGCCTGGAGCGCATCCCGGCCTATATCCGCCTGGCCAACGACCAGGAATCCCTCGAAATGGCACTGGTGGAGAACATCCAGCGGCAAGACCTCGACCCGGTTGAAATCGCCCTCTCCTACCAGCGGCTGATCGACGAGATCGGCCTGACCCAGGAGCTGCTCAGCCAGCGGGTGGGCAAAAAGCGGAGCACCATCACCAATTACCTGCGGCTGCTGCGCCTCGACCCGATCATTCAGACCGGCATGCGCGATGGCTTTATCACCATGGGCCACGGCCGCAGCCTGGTCAATGTGGAACACCGGCCCGACCAGTTGCGCATCTATGAAAAGATCCTGGAGGGCAACCTTTCGGTGCGCGAAACGGAGGCCCTGGTGCGTTCGTACCACGGGAAAGGGGAAGAAAAGCCGGCTTCGCCTCGCAAGGCCCCGGCCCTGCCCGAATTCGCCGAAGAGGGCCTGGAGGCCCTCAGGGATTACCTCGACACCGGGGTAAGCATCCAGGCCGGCGCTAACGGCAAGGGCAAGATCACCATCCCTTTCCGCAACCGCGAAGAGTTCCGGAGGCTCAAAAAAAGAATCACAGGTGCGTAAGACCCTCTTGCCGGTGCTTTTTTGCTGCCTGGGCCCCCTGGCCTGGTCACAGGAACCCGCTGATTCCGTCCAGACCCGCCTGGCCGAAGAAGGGATTCGGGTAGAAAAAGTCGAAAAGCAGGAGATCAACCCGCTGGCGCCCAGCCGGGCTGCTTTTTACTCGGCCGTTTTACCGGGCCTGGGGCAGGCCTACAACAAACGCTACTGGAAAATCCCGATCGTGTGGGGCGCCATCGGCACAGGCACCTACGTGTACCTGCACAACGACGGCCTTTACGACCGTTTTCGCGATGCCTACAAACGACGCCTGGCAGGCTTTACCGACGATGAGTTCTGGGACCTGAACAAAAACGACGGGGTTACCCCCACCAGCCCCGACCTGTCGAATGACGCCCTGCAGGATGCCCAGGAACGCTACCAGCGCGACCGCGACCTGGCCCTGCTCATCACC
Source organism: uncultured Robiginitalea sp. (assembly GCA_964461555.1). Lineage (GTDB taxonomy): Bacteria > Bacteroidota > Bacteroidia > Flavobacteriales > Flavobacteriaceae > Robiginitalea. The sequence goes on from CAYWZF010000071.1 coordinate 10,918, forward strand.
ATCGCGCTGTACGCCCTGAACATCATTGACGCCAATGTGGATGCCCACCTGAAACAGTACAACGTGAATGAAGACCTCAGCCTGAAAATGCAGCCCTTCCTGGAAGTCAACCCCCTGACCCGCGACCCCAATTACGGCCTGGCCCTCCATATACGCTTTTAGATGCCCATGAACATCGGACTATTCGGATACGGCAAAATGGGGCGGATGATCGAGCAGGTCGCCGTGCAGCGCGGGCACTGCATTGCCGCCCGCATCGACCGGGCCGAAGACCCGGTGCCCTTTGACACCCTCGACGTGGCCATCGATTTCAGCAGCCCTGATGCCGCCTTCGACAATATTGCCCGTTGCCTGGAAGCCGGGGTACCTGTGGTAAGTGGCACCACCGGCTGGCTGGCCCGCTATGGGGAAGCCTGTGCGCTTTGCGAGCGCACAGGGGGGGGCTTTATCTATGCCTCGAATTTCAGCCTGGGGGTGAACCTTTTTTTCGAGCTGAACGCCTTTCTGGCCCGCCTGATGGAAAAGGCGCCCGGGTATGCGGTGGAACTGGAAGAAATCCACCACACCCAGAAACTCGACGCCCCGAGCGGGACCGCCATCAGCCTGGCCGAAGGGATCATCGCCAACAGCTCCTACACTGGCTGGAAACCCGAAACCGCCGCGGAAGGGGAAATCCCCGTGCATTCACGGCGGCTGGGCGATACCCCCGGCACGCACACCGTCCGATACCAGTCAGCGGTCGACCGCATCGAGATCGTGCACACGGCACACAGCCGGGAAGGCTTTGCCGTGGGAGCCGTGGTGGCCGCCGAATGGCTGGCCGGCAAAAAAGGGGTGTTCAGCATGAGAGATGTGTTAAACCTCCGTTAACCCGTATAACTGATTGCCCGTGTTGGGCGTTCTTTGAAAACAAAACGATATGGACTATACCCAGTGGATCCTTTTTATTCTGGCCGTACAGCTCATTCATTTCGCCGGCACCTGGAAATTGTATGAAAAGGCCGGGCGAAAGGCCTGGGAGGCCGCCGTACCGGTCTACAACGCCCTGGTGCTCATGCAGATCATCAGGCGGCCCCGGTGGTGGGTGCTGTTGCTGTTCATCCCCATCATCAACCTGCTCATGTTCCCGGTGGTGTGGGTCGAAACGATCCGCAGCTTCGGGCGCAACAAGCTTTCAGATACCTGGCTGGTGCTGCTCACCCTGGGCTTTTACATCTACTATGTCAATTATGCCCTGGACGTAAGGTATGTGGAAAACCGCGACCTGCACCCCAAATCGGCTTCCGGGGAATGGGTGAGCTCCATTGTCTTTGCCGTGGTGGCCGCTACCCTGGTCCATACCTATTTCATACAGCCCTATGTGATCCCCACGGGCTCCCTGGAGCGCACCCTGCGGGTGGGCGATCTGCTGTTCGTGAGCAAATTCCACTACGGGGCACGCGTGCCGATGACCACCGTGGCTGCGCCCATGGTACACGACACCCTGCCCGTGTTCCACGTCCGCTCTTACCTGAAAAAGCCCCAGCTGCC
>CAYWZF010000071.1:12547-15328 GCA_964461555.1 uncultured Robiginitalea sp.
ACCTATGTGATCCAGGCGGCCAGCCAGCAGCAGGTGAACCTGCTGCAACCCTACGTCTACCGCGCCGAATCGCAAAACGGACAGATCGCCCTGCTGACCCCTTCCGAAGGCATCCCGCTCGAGGTGGTGCGCCAGGCCGGGATCAGCCAGATCCGGGAAGTTTCGGCCCGTGAGCGGATCGTGGCCCTCACCGACGAAATGGTGGAGAAGCTCCGGGGGGTATCCGGGGTGGACTCCATCGTGCAACTGATCGAACCCGCCGGGGAACCCGGGGTGAATATCTTTCCGCAAGACCCGCGCTACCCCTGGAATTACGACAATCTGGGCCCGATCTACATCCCCCGCAAAGGCGACCGGGTGGCCCTGACCCCCGAAACCTTTCCCCTGTACAGAAAGATCATCCGCGACTACGAGGGCCATACGGCCCGGGTATCGGGCACCCAGGTGCTGGTAGACGGGCAGCCTGCAGACCAGTACACCTTTTCGCAGGACTACTACTGGATGATGGGCGATAACCGCGACCACTCCGAAGACAGCCGGGCCTGGGGATACGTTCCGGCCAACCACATTGTGGGCAAACCGGTCTTCATCTGGATGAGCTTCGACAACTTCAACCAGGGCATCGCCCGCTGGAAGCCGCGCTGGGACCGCATCTTTACCACCGTGGGCGGGTCCGGGGAACCCCGCTCCTATTTCCGCCACTTCCTGGTGGCCCTGGCGGCCTACCTGGTGATCGACTACGTGGTGCGACGCCGCAGGAAGAAACGTAAACAGGCCTGATACCGGCATGGAGGTTCTGCTGCACCCGACTTACTTCCCCAATAGCCTGAGCATGGCCTGCCTGGCCCGGGGCCCCGTGGTGTGGGAGGCATGCGACAACTACCAGAAACAGACCTACCGGAACCGATGCTATATCTGCAACGACCGGGGAAGGCAACTGCTCAACATCCCGATCCGCCACGTTGGGGGCAGCAGCGGGCGGCAGCTATTCCGCGAGGTGCAGATCGACAACGGCTACAACTGGCAGCGGCAGCACTGGCGCAGCCTGGAAACCGCCTACCGGTCGGCCCCCTTCTTCGAGTATTACGAGGCCGACCTGATGCCCCTCTTCGAACAGCCCTTTGATTTCCTGCTCGACCTGAACCTGGCCACCATAGAAACCCTGTGCGGTTTGCTGGGGCTGGAATTCCCTCAAACGCTCACCGAAAGGTACGACCCCGAACCGGTAGCAAGGCGCGACGGCCGCTTTCTGGTCTCGGCCAAGGCCGGGCCGGGGGCACCCCTGCCCCGCTACCCCCAGGTCTTCGAAGACCGGCACGGCTTTGTCCCTGACCTGAGCGTGCTGGACCTGCTTTTCAATGAGGGGACGGCCGCCCCAGACTACCTCCATCGCCTGCAACTGCCCTGGGATGCTTAGGCCGCTGATCCATTACGGGATCCACTTCGCGCTCCCCCTGGCCATTGCCTTTGCCTTCTTCCCGAAAAACCGCTGGGGGGTGGCCCTGTTGCTGCTGGCCGGGATGGCCATTGACCTCGACCACCTGTGGGCCGACCCGATCTTCGACCCGAACCGGTGCAGCATCGGCTTCCATGTGCTGCACTCCTATGCCGCCATCACGGGCTACGCGGCGCTCCTGTTTTTCAGGAAGACCCGCCTGGCCGGCATGGCCCTGATGATCCACATCGCGGCTGATATGGCGGATTGCCTGTTGCTCTCAATGAAGTTTTAAGGTCGCTGTAATGGGAAAATGGTCCGAAAGCGGGAGATCATATACCTGGTGCTTCTGCACCTCGAAGGCCGGGTCGGTCAGAATATAATCGATTCGGAAAGGGACTCCCCTTCGAAAAAAGGTGGCTCCCAAACCTTGACCTTTTTCGGCAAAGGTATCCTGCATACCCCGTTTAAGAATCTGATAGGCATGAGAAAATGCCGTTGCATTGAAATCCCCGCAAATGATAGTCCTTAGCCCGGAGCCTTCCTGATGAGACTTCACCAAAGTAGCCTGTTCCATATGGCGTTTGGCCACATCGGCAATCCGCCTTAGCATGGGTTTGCCATAATCCCGTAAAAGGTAGCGACCTGACCTGATCCGATAAGACTGCAGGTGCACGTTGTAAATACGGATTGTATCTCTATGAACCAAAATATCGGCATAAATGGCATTGTTGGATGTATCCGTAAAATCTACCGTTCCCGAACCAATTATAGGATATTCGGAAAAAATGGCCTGATCCGATTTTCCGGGCGCCACAGGGGAAAAAAACCGGTAGGGGTAGCCATTCAGCCTTCTGGTAATATCCCGCTTTATTTCCTGAAAACAAATGACATCTGCCCCCAGAGAATCCGTCACTTCCTGCAAATCATTTTTAAGCTTTCTCCAGGGGCCTGACGCAGTATACAAGTTGCCTGAATTATAGCTGGCAATGCGAAGTGTGGCACCGCTGGCCTCACCCGGGCCTACAGGCCAAAAGTGTACGAAGGCAGGGAAACAGATCACCGACAACAGCAGGGTGAACAAGGGAAGCAATGACCTTTTCCAATTCGCAAAAAGCCAATACAGCCCGGTCATCCCGCAGATACCCCATAGCACCGGAACAATTATGCTCAGTATATCCAGCAACGGCCAGACAAGCCAGAAATGTCCGATACAGGCAAAGAGCAAAAGGAAGGACCCCGCAAGGGTCAATAGCCAAATAAGCAGCGATGCAATTTTTCCGGGCATTCCTACTCCTCCTTCCCCGCCTTGAACAGAAAATCCTTCTCAGCCTGGGTGAGGCTCT
>CAYWZF010000072.1:0-15095 GCA_964461555.1 uncultured Robiginitalea sp.
GGTGTACAGCAATACCTTTTTCAGGGTGTTTTCTGAAACTTCCTTAAAAGTAGCATTAATTTCCTGGATGCCAACCGGTTTGCTGACCTGGGCCGTAATATCCGTCAGGGAGCCATTCGGCACGGGCACCCTGATCCCGCAGCCGCCAATGGCACCGGCCAGGTGGGGAAAGATATGCGTAAGCGCCCTGGCGGCCCCGGTGGTAGTTGGCACGATGGAAAGGCCGGCTGCCCTGGCCCGCCTCAGGTCGCGGTGCGGTCGGTCGTGCAGGCTTTGGTCGGAGGTGTAGGAGTGCACCGTGGTGATATAGGCTTGTTCGATGCCGCACAGGCGGTCCAGCACCTGGATCATAGGCGCCGCATTGTGGGTGGTACACGAGGCGTTGCTGAAAATATCCACCCCGGGGCCCAGGAGGGAATCGTTGATGCCGTATACGATCATTGGGATCTGAGGGTCGGCCGGGGGCGCCGAGAGCAGCACTTTACGGGCCCCGCCCGCCAGGTGGCCCTGCAGGCCGGCCCGGTCTTTGAATTGCCCGGTGGCGTCGACCACCAGGTCTACCCCATGCCTGCCCCAGGGGATGTCTTCCGGGTTGCGGTGGTTGCTCAGGGGCGTAGTTGACCCGCCCACAGTGAACCCCGTGGCATCGGCTGCCACAGGCACTTCGAGCACCCCGTGGATGCTGTCGTATTTCAGGAGGTGGGCCAGGGTCGGGGCATCGGCCAGGTCGTTCACCAGCCCGACCCGCAAATACGGGTGCTTCAGCAGGAGGCGGTAGAGCGTTCTGCCGATACGGCCAAAACCGTTGATGCCAAGGGTAAGGGTCTTCAAAACAGCAGTTGCGGGGGCCAGGTACCGGGTTAGTGGATGTGCTTGTGGGCGTGGTAAGACGAGCGCACCAGGGCGCCGCTTTCCACGTGACGAAAGCCCAGCTCCAGGCCGATCTCACGATAGGCGTCGAACTGTTCGGGCGTAATGAACTCCTTGACGGGCAGGTGCTTGCGCGTGGGCTGCAGGTACTGTCCGATGGTCACCACGTCTACCCCGGCTTCCCGAAGGTCTTCCAGGGTCTGTATCACTTCTTCGCGGGCCTCGCCCAGGCCCAGCATGATGCCCGATTTGGTGCGCCTGGCGCCCTGTTCCTTCAGGTAGCGGAGTACCCCCAGGCTGCGGTCGTATTTGGCCTGAATGCGCACTTCGCGGGTCAGCCGGCGCACGGTTTCCACATTGTGGGAGATCACTTCCGGGGCCACTTCCAGGATGCGGTCGAGGTGTTGTTCGACCCCCTGGAAATCGGGGATCAGGGTTTCGAGGGTGGTTTCCGGGTTCATGCGGCGGATGGCCTTGACGGTCTCTGCCCAGAGGATCGACCCCATGTCTTTCAGGTCGTCGCGGTCTACCGAGGTGATTACCGCGTGCCTGATCCCCATGATCTTGATGGAGCGCGCCACTTTTTCGGGCTCGGCCCAGTCTACCGGCCCCGGACGGCCCGTCTTCACCCCGCAGAAGCCGCAGGAGCGGGTACAGACATTGCCGAGAATCATGAAGGTGGCAGTGCCTTCCCCCCAGCATTCCCCCATGTTGGGGCAGCTGCCCGAGGTGCAGATGGTATGCAGGTTATAGGTGTCGACCAGGCCCCTGAGCTGGGTGTATTTCTTGCCGGTAGGCAGCTTTACCCTGAGCCATTTGGGTTTGCCCTTTGGCGGGCTGACCGATTCGGGAGCAGTAGTACTCATAGCATTGTTTTGCGCAAATATACAAACAAATTTACCCATGGGTGCCGGCAGGCAACCGGGGGTTCAATTGCTTTCGGAAGCCTCGGCGATGAGCCCTGCCAGCAGCTTTTTGGCACGCAGCAGCTTCACCTTCACATTGTTGACGGGTTCGCCCAGCTGCTCGGCTATCTCGGCGTAGCTTTGCTCCTGAAAATAGCGCAGGTCGATCACCTCGCGGTAGGCAGGTTTGAGTTTCTTCAGGAAGCGCAGCAGGGTCTTCAGGTTTTGCTCTATGATGAGCTGGTCTTCGGCCGAGGGGGTTTCATCCAGGATCATTTTGATGGCATCGGCCCCGTGGTTCTCGGTGCTTTCCAGCACGTTCCGCTTGCGCTTGCGCAGCAGGTCGACGTGCAGGTTTTTCGAGATGGTGATCAGCCAGGTGGTGAAGGCGAAACGAGGGTCGTAGGTGTCGATCTTGTCGAAGGCGCGCGAAAAGGTCTGTATGGTGATGTCTTCGGCGTCGTTCTCGTTCTGGGTGCGCTTGAGCTGGTAATGGTATACTTCGGGCCAGTACCGGTCGAGCAGCTGGCTGAAGGCCATCTGGTTGCCGGCCTTTGCCTTTTCAATGGTTTCCAGGAGTATGTCTTGTTCAGAGGGCAATGGCGCGCTGTTAGGGTACCCTGACCGAAGGGGCCCGGGAGGGGGTTCAGGCTTGCACCTGTTGCTTGCAGTCCTGCTCATCCGGGAGTTTCCCGCAAAGGCCGCAGGCGGCCCCGTCGCTGTTCAGGTGGGGGTTCTGGCTGGCACAGGTGCCGGCGAATTTGCCGTCTTTTTTAGCCCAGATCTTGATGGTGATACCGAGAAAGGCCAGTCCGAGCAACCCGATGCTCAACAGGAAGAGTTTCATGGGGGTACGATTTTGGGCAAAGATACAAAAAAAGCCCCTTTTTCAAGGGGCCTCAAGGTCTTGTTCGCACCGGGCTCAGTACGAGAAATCGGCCACGATATTCTGCACGGTGGGGGTCGTGTTGCCGCCTTTGGGTTCGATGGTGATGTAGCTGACGCTCTTTTCCCCGTAGGGCAGGGCCAGCAGTTTATCCCTGTCGCCAAGGTCGCGCAGCACCCCCAGGTTCACCATTTCCCCGTTGACCTCAGCCCACATCTGGTAGTCTTTGTCTTCGGGCAGGTTGGGCAGGTTGCGCACATTGATGAAAGACAGCTTCTTGACCGGGTTCACGTAGGCGATGGCCTTGAGCTCCCGGGCCTTGCCATTCCCGTTGACCATGAACTTGCGGGTCTGGGGGTTGTTCAGCACGATGAACTGGTTGCGCACGTCTTCGAGCTGCTCTTTCATGTCGGCTTCCAGCACGCGGATTTTGTTGTTCACCAGGGCGTTCTCGTGCTGCAGGCTCTGGTTCTGGTTCCAGAAGAAGAACGAGGCCCCGGCGAAGAACAGGGCGGCGATGGTGGCTGCCACAGCATATTGCATGAAGCGGCTGCGCCCGGCCCGTTCGCGGCGGACGTTCATCAGGATGCGCTCGCGCAGGCCTTCAGGCGCCTTTACGGCATGGAGGCGGGCATAGGCTTCCAGGTTGTCCTGCAGCTCGTTGTAGGTTTCCCGCACCTCCGGGTACATGGCGATGTAGCGCTCTACCCGGGCACTTTCCAGGTCAGAAGTGGTGCCGAGCAGGTACTGCTCGAGCAGGTCGGTTTCCAGGAATTCACGTATTTTTTCTTTCATGGCATGGTAGCTAAGAACAGGGCGAGGGTTACCACCGGGGCATAGATCTTCTTGAGTTCCCTCAGGCCGATCTTGAGCCGCGACTTGATGGTCCCCAGGGGGATATCCAGCTCTTCGCTGGCTTCCTGCTGGGTCATGCCCTCGAAGAAGAGTGCCTCGAGCACCTCGCGGTACTTGGGATCAATCTTGCTGAGGTGTTGGCGCATGTCCATCAATTCGGGCTGGTGGCCCTCGACACCTACGTTATATACGTCGGAAACATCCATTTGGATTTCACGGTCCGATTTTGTGCCCAGGCTGCGCAATTTATCGATGGCCGTATTGCGGGCAATCCGGAAGAGCCAGGTGAAGAGCTTGGCTTTGGAAGGGTCGTAGGTGTCTGCTTTTTTCCAGATCTTCACAAAGCTTTCCTGCAAGACGTCCTGGGCGAGTTCCTCATCCCTGACCACCTTGAGGGCCACCCCGTAGAGGGTGTCACCGTAGTGCTCGTAAAGCAGCGAAATCGCTTTTTCGTTGCCTTCGCGCAGCAGTTCCACGATATGTTTTTCGAGCAGCGTACTCATGATCTGGGCCCGGGCCAAAAAAAAAGGGGGGATGTTGGCATCCAAACCCTGTTCCTTCAACGTAAGTAGGGAAACGCTAAGTTAGCAAAATTTGGTATCTGGCGTTTTTCCATTTAAAGAGTTCTTCGTACAAATCACCATTTGTACGTTTTGTTTTGGTTAGTTTGGTTTGGTATAACCCCCGCCCGGCAGCGCGCCGGCGGGGGTTATTTGGTGAATGGGGATGGGGATCTCAGAGGATGTTTACCTCGGGCTCGATCTCGATGGAAAACTGAGCGCGCACGGCCTGCCTGATCTCGTTGGCCAGGGCAAGTATCTCGCGCCCGCTGGCCGAGCCGTAATTGACCAGTACCAGGGCCTGGTGCCGGTGCACCCCGGCGTCTCCCCGGCGCATGCCCTTAAAGCCGAGCCGTTCGATGAGCCAGCCGGCCGGCACTTTCACCCCACCCTCTGCCTGTGGATAGCCGGGCAGATCCGGGAAGTCTTTCCGGGCCCGGGCGAAATGGGCCTCTGAAACAACCGGGTTTTTGAAAAAGCTGCCGCTGTTGCCCAGTTCGGCCGGGTCGGGGAGCTTGCGGCGGCGGATGGCCATCACGGCCCGGGCCACCTCGGCCGGCCCGGGTTCGCTGACCCCGGCCGTTTCAAGCTCGCGGGAGATGTCGCCGTACCCGGTTTGGATGTGGTGGCCAGCCCGGGTGAGGCGAAGGTCGATCGACCAGATGATGTACTTTCCCTTTTCTGCCTGTTTGAAAACCGAATCGCGGTACCCGAACCGGCAGGCTTCCCGGTCGAAGACCTTCAGGGTGCCGGTGGCGATTTCCACCGCTTCCAGGGCCACCAGCACATCTTTGAGCTCCACGCCGTAGGCGCCGATGTTCTGCACGGGGGCCGTCCCGGCCCGGCCCGGGATCAGGGCGAGGTTCTCCAGGCCGCCGAGGCCCTGCTCCAGGGTCCACAAGACCAGTTCGTGCCAGTTTTCCCCGGCCATGGCCCTTACGATTACGGTGTCGCCTGCTTCCGAAACGATTTCACGCCCCCGGGTGTCTATGTAGAGCACCAGGGCTTCCAGGGGTTGTGTCAGCAGGATGTTGCTCCCCCCGCTCAAGACGAAAGGGGGCGGAAGGCCCGGGGCCTGCAGGGCTTCCCTCAGGGTGGGCAGGTCGGTGATCCTGACCAGATGGCTGGCCGGCACGTCAATCCCGAAGGTGTTGTACGGTTTCAGCGATACGTTTCGCTCAATGGTCATGGCCCGGGTATTTTTTCAGGGCTTCGGCCAGCACGCGCACGGCCTTGCGGAGCCGCTCCTTTGAGAGCACGTAGGCGATGCGCACCTGGTTGAGGCCCAGGCCGGGGGTGGCGTAAAAGCCGGCTGCCGGGGCCACCATGACCGTAGAACCTTCCCACTCGAAGGATTCAAGCAGCCATTGGGCAAAATGGTCGGCATCAGTGACGGGGAGTTCCACCATACAGTAGAAGGCCCCCTGGGGGCGTGCCACCTTCAGGCCCGGGATGCGCGACAATTCCTCCAGCAACAGGTCACGCCGCTCGCTGTATTCCCCAATCACCTCCTCGAAGTAAGAGGCAGGGGTTTCAAGGGCCGCCTCGCTGGCCAGCAAGGCAAAGGTGGGGGGGGAGAGGCGCGCCTGGGCGAACTTCAGGGCGGCCTGCATCAGGGCCTTGTTCCGGGAGGCGATACACCCGATGCGGGCCCCGCACATGCTGTAGCGCTTGGAAACCGAATCGACCATGACGGCGTGCTCTTCAAGCCCCGGTTCCTGCAGCACGGAATAATGCACTTTTCCGTCGTAGGCGAATTCGCGGTACACCTCGTCGGCGATCAGGAACAGGTCGTGGCGGCGCACCAGTTCGGCCAGCCTGCCAATCTCTTCGCGGGAGTAGAGGTATCCGGTCGGGTTGCCCGGGTTGCAGAGCAAAATGGCCCGGGTACGCGGGGTAATGCAGGCCTCGAAGGCCTCTATGGGCGGCAGGGCAAAGTTGTCTTCGATGCCCGAGACCACCGGCACCACGGTGATCCCCAGGGCCGTGGCAAAACCGTTGTAGTTGGCGTAGAAGGGCTCAGGGATCACGATTTCGTCCCCTGCATCGGCCACGCAGCCCATTGCGAAAGACAGGGCTTCTGAGCCCCCTGTGGTGACCAGGAGCTGCTCTTTGGTCAGGGCAATTCCGTGTTGGGAATAATAAGCGGCCAGCTTGCTGCGGTAGGTGTCGCTGCCCTCGCTGCGGCTGTATTCCAGCACCTCGATGTTGTGGTGGCGCACCGCGTCAAGGGCCTGGGCGGGGGTCCTGATATCGGGTTGCCCGATATTCAGGTGGATGACATCGACCCCCCGGGCTTTGGCGGCTTCGGCATAGGGAACCAGTTTTCGGATCGGGGAGGCCGGCATGGCCAGGCCTTTTTGGGAGAGGGCGGGCATAGTGCAGAATTAGTACTGGCAAAAATGAGAAAACTAAACGGACCGTACAAGGATTCCGGGGGGAGGCGATGCCCGGGCAGGTGCTTTGCACAAGGGTATGTTAAAATAGGTCGTCATTCCGCTGATTTTTATAACTTTAAGACATACGCCCCTAACTATGAAGTCGTTGCGGATGTTTTTCGCCCTGTTTGCAGCCTGCCTCCTGGGCCCGGTTTCGGGCATTTGGGGGCAGGGCTTCCGGCTTCCCCCATCGGAGCGGCACAGCCCGAAAATCCGGTTCGAGCTGGTGAACAACGTCATGGTGGTGCCCCTTGAGGTGAACGGCACCCGGTTGAGTTTTATCCTCGATTCGGGGGTGGGCAAACCCATCCTCTTCAACCTGGCCGACCAGGACTCCATTGAACTAAGGAATGTGCGCAAGCTGACCATTCAGGGCATTGGCACCGGAGAACCCATCGAGGCCCTGAGCTCGGTGGGCAATACCTTCAGGCTGGCTTCCCTGGTGAATCACGGCCAGCAGGTATTCGTGGTGCTCGACAAAGACCTCAATTTTTCCACCTCCCTGGGCATCCCGGTGCATGGCATCATCGGCTACGACCTGTTCCGCGACTTTGTGGTGGAAATCAATTACGGGCGCCAATTCCTACGGTTCCACGACCCGAAGACCTATAAGGCCCGCCCGGGAAAGGGCTCTCAAACCCTGCCCCTGGACGTCGACCATAACAAGGCATTCCTGGAGGGCAGCGTGGTGGTGCGCGACGGGGCAGAGGTACCGGTACGCCTGCTCATGGATACGGGCAGCAGCGATGCCGTCTGGCTGTTTCCCGATCCAGATGAAGGGCTGAGCGTGCCCGAGAAACACTATGAGGACTTCCTCGGCAAAGGCCTCAGCGGCACCATCTATGGCAAGCGGACCAAGATCCGCAGCCTGCGCATCGGAGGCTTTGTGCTCACCGATGCCAAGGCCGCCTTTCCCGACATGGAATCTTTTCAGGGTATCGGCGAGATGGACGAGCGCGACGGCAGCCTTGGGGGCGAACTGCTCAAGCGGTTCAATATGGTGGTCAACTACCCCTCGGGCGAAATAACCCTCTCAAAGAACAGCTATTTCAAGGATCCCTTCCTGTTCAACCGGGCGGGCATTGAACTGGAGCATGCCGGGATGCGCTTTATATCGCAACGCATCACCGACCCCCGCGGGGTGGTGATCGAGTCTGACGACTCCTTCGGCAACGTACAGATCTTGCTCGAAGGGCAGACCCGGCTGAGCCTGGTACCCGAGATCGTGGTTTCTGCCATCCGTGCCGGCAGCCCTGCCCATGAGGTGGGCCTGCGCGAGGGGGACGTCATTCTGGCGGTCAACGGGAAATCGGTGCACAAGTTCAAGCTGCAGGAAGTGATGGGGATGATCAATGACAAAACGGGCAAACGCGTGCGCCTGCTCATCGAGCGCTTCAACCGGGACCTGCTCTTCTCTTTCGTGCTGCGCGAAGTCTTTGAATAAAAAATCCCCCGGCCTTGACCGGGGGATCTTGTTTCTGGCTCTGACGGTTGCCTAGCGGCCGTCGACCCCTTTCACCGTTCCCTTGATCTTGAGGATGATGGTGGGGGTATCTGCGTTGGAGATGACCGTGATCGCTTTGCGGATCGGGCCAACCCGGTTGGTGTCGTATTTTACCTGAATCTCGCCGGTTTCTCCTGGCTGGATGGGGGCTTCCGGTTTTTTCGGGATCGTGCATCCGCAGCTGGAGCTCACCTTGCTGATCACCAGAGGGGCATCGCCTGTGTTCTTGAATTCAAAGACCCGAACCCCGTCGCTTCCTTTCTCGATTTCTCCGTAATCGACCGTATCGGACGTAAACTGGATCTTGGCCGTTTTATCCTGGGCCGAAACGCTCCATGTCAGTAGGCCGACGAAGAGTACTAGTACCATTTTTTTCATAGTGAAACATTTTGGGTGAATTTCAAAAGTAGCCATTGCATGGGCAACATCCAAAATTCTTTTGTTATGTTCTAACGTTACTTATTTTTGTTTCGTATTTATTTTGCGGACATTTTCAAGGAACCCGGGTCCACGCTTACGAATGGGCCCGTTTTCGCTTCAAATCTCCGGTTAAGGCACTCAAAAATCGTACCAAAAAATGGAAATCCCTTCCAAATATGATCCGCAACGCGTTGAAAAGCAGTGGTATACTTACTGGCTGGAACACGGCTATTTCCATTCCGAACCGGATGGGCGAGAGCCATATACCATCGTGATCCCGCCGCCCAATGTGACCGGGGTGTTGCATATGGGCCATATGCTGAACAATACCATTCAGGACGTGCTCATCCGTCGCGCGCGCATGCTGGGGAAGAATGCCTGCTGGGTGCCCGGCACCGACCACGCCTCCATTGCCACCGAGGCCAAGGTGGTGGCCAAGCTCAGGGCCGAGGGCATCTCCAAGAGCGCCATTGGCCGGGAGGCCTTTTTGGAACACGCCTGGGACTGGACGCGCAACTACGGGGGCGTAATTCTGGAGCAACTCAAAAAACTCGGGTGTTCGTGCGACTGGAAGCGCACCCGCTTTACCATGGACCCCGAAATGGAGCGGTCGGTGATCAGGGTCTTCGTAGACCTGTACGAGAAGGGGCTCATTTACCGGGGTTACCGCATGGTCAACTGGGACCCGGAAGCCCAGACCACCCTTTCCGACGAGGAGGTCAACTACGAAGAGCGGCAGGGGTTCCTGTACCATCTGGCCTATCCGGTGGTCGGGTCTGACCAGCAGGTGGTGATCGCCACCACCCGGCCCGAGACCATTCTGGGCGACACGGCTGTCTGCGTGCACCCCGACGACGAGCGGTACACCCACCTGCACGGCAGGCAGGTGCGGGTGCCCCTGTGCGACCGGGTGATCCCCGTTATCGCCGACCCCTACGTCACCATGGAATTCGGGACGGGATGCCTGAAGGTCACCCCGGCCCACGACGAGAACGACTACGTGCTGGGGCAGAAGCACCAGCTTGAGATCGTCGATATCTTCAACCCGGATGCCACCCTGAACGCCTACGGGCTTCATTATCAGGGGATGGACCGCTTCGAGGCGCGCAAGGCCATTGCCCTGGAGTTGGAGCAGAAGGGGTACCTGGTCAAAAAAGAGCCCTATGTGAACAAGGTGGGCACCTCTGAAAGGACGCATGCGGTGATCGAGCCCCGCCTCTCCGACCAGTGGTTCCTGAAGATGGAAGCCCTGGCCAGGCCCGCCCTTGACGCCGTGCTCAAGACCGGGGAAGTCCAGCTGGTGCCCTCCCGCTTCGACAATACCTACCGGCACTGGATGGAGAACATCCGCGACTGGAACATTTCCCGCCAATTGTGGTGGGGGCAGCGCATCCCGGCCTGGTACTACGGGCCCGGGAAGGAAGACTTCGCAGTGGCCGAAACCCCCGAAGCGGCCCTGGAAAAGGCCCGGGCCCGCAGCGGCAACCCTGGCCTTTCGGCCGCGGACCTGCGGCAGGACGAGGACGTGGTAGACACCTGGTTTTCTTCCTGGCTCTGGCCCATCACGGTATTTGACGGCATTCTGGAGCCTGACAACCCGGAAGTGAATTATTATTACCCGACCTCTGACCTGGTCACGGGCCCCGACATCCTGTTCTTCTGGGTGGCCCGGATGATCATGGCCGGGTATGCCTTCAGGGGCGAGCCGCCTTTCCGCACGGTATACCTGACAGGCCTGGTGCGCGACAAGCAGAGGCGCAAGATGTCGAAGTCGCTGGGGAACTCCCCCGATGCCCTGGAGCTGATCGAACAGTACGGGGCCGACGGGGTACGGGTGGGGCTGTTGCTGAGCGCTGCCGCGGGCAACGACCTGCTCTTTGACGAGGCCCTTTGCCAGCAAGGGAAGAATTTTGCCAACAAGGTCTGGAACGCCTTCCGCCTGGTCAGGGGCTGGGAGGTGGCCGATACCCCCCAACCCGAGGCCGCCCGCCTGGGGATTGCCTGGTACCGCGCCCGCCTGGGGGCCGCCCTGGTGGAAATCGAAGACCACTTCGGCAAATACCGGATCTCGGATGCCCTGATGGCAACCTACAAACTGGTCTGGGACGATTTCTGTTCCTGGCTGCTGGAGATCGTGAAGCCCGCCTACGGGCAGCCCATTGACCGGCAGACCTACGGGGCCGTGATCGGCCTGTTTGAAGACAACCTGCGCCTGCTGCACCCTTTCATGCCCTTTTTGAGCGAAGAGGTCTGGCAGCACATCGCGGCCCGCACCCCTGAAGAGGCCCTGGTGATCGCTGCCTGGCCCACGGCAGAGCAGCCCGATGCCGCCCTGCTTTCGGGCTTTGATTTCACCCGGGAGGTGATTTCGGGCATACGGACCATCCGCAAGGACAAAAACCTGCCTTTCAAGGAGGCCCTCGCCCTGCGCGTGCTGGACGAGGAAAACAGCGACCCGGCCTGGGATGTGCTCATCGCCAAGCTGGCCAACGTCTCCGACATTGCCCGTGTAGAGCAGGCGCCCGAAGGGGCCCTGTCATTCCGGGTCAAAAGCAACGAGTATTTCGTGCCCTTGCAAGGGGCGGTAGACCTGGCCGCTGAGATCGAGAAAATTCAGCAGGAACTGGACTACACGCGCGGCTTTTTGGCATCGGTGCAGAAGAAGCTCTCCAACGAGCGCTTTGTGAACAGCGCCCCCGAGCAGGTAGTGGCCCTGGAGCGCAAAAAGGCCTCCGACGCCGAAGCCAAGATAGAAACCCTCGAAAAAAGCCTGGCCAACCTGCAGTGATCCCTGGGGCGGGCCAGGCCTTTCCTGCCTGCTACATGACCTAATTCTGAAAGGGGGTTGCCTGCCCGGGGCTTACTTTGACCCGGTTGCTGGTGAAACGGTAGGTTACCCCCACATTGATGAGGTAGTCGGCAAAGGCGGCATCGCCGTTGCGCGGGGTTCCCGTGATTTCTTCGGTTTCCTTGTCGGTGACGCTCTGCGGCCGTTCGCGCCGTACCGCCACGGGCACGCTCAGGCTCAGGGCCAGCGGCCCCGAGACATAGGTTACCCCGGGGTCAATGGCCAGCACATTGCCCGGGCGACGGAACCCTTGGCTCCCGCCAATGAGGTCCTTTACCGGTACCTCGTCGTAGCGCATGCCCAGGGAGGCCGAAATGGCATCCGAGAAAGGGTGGGTAACCCCCAGGCGCAGGGCGTACTGGTCGGGCACCGACATGATGGCCTCATTCGCCAGAATGGGGTTCAGGGTTTCCCGGAAGGTGCGCACCCCGTTGGTTTCCCGGGGGTTTGACAGGTAGAAGGCCCCCCCGTAGAGGAACCAGGACGGGGAGAGCTCCCGGTAGAACTGCACCTCGGCCGTGATGCCGAAGCCCCCGTCTCCGGGCTGGATCGACTGGTCTACGGGCCGCACTTCGGGCCCGCCTTCGGGCCCGACGTTGTAGAAGATATCGGTGGCCTGATAGTTTCCGGTGGGGAGTTTCATCCCCAGGGCCAGGGCGATGTTGCCCTTGGGCAGGGCCGCCGGGTCAAACAGCCAGTAGCCCACGTTCCATCGCACATCGGCCAGGCCTCGTGAAAAAGTGGTGTATCGCTCCTCGCGCCCGTGTTCGTAGAGGGACGACCGGGTGTTGATCACCGTGGGGATGACCAGGGTGGCGTACCAGCGGGTGCTGAGGCCATAGGTGGCCACCCAGTCCCAGGCATGGGAGTGGTTGATCACCTCGGTCTGGTTGGCCACGCGGTCGGGTTCTTCTTCGGTGCCCCGGAAGTGCCGGAACGATTTGAAATACCGGTAGTTGACGCTGAGCATCAGGTCTCCTGGCCCGAGGATGGAATTTTCAGGGTGGCCACCGGTACAGGTCGAAAAATGGCGGATGGCCACGCAGCCCTGCCCCCTGAGGGAACCGGTAGCGGCAAAAAGGCACAGGAAGGCCACCCCGCAGAGCAGGGATTTGTTTTTTGGGATCATAGTTGCTGTTTTTAGTGCTGTTAGGGTATTCGCGATGAAAGGTTGCTTCAGACAGGCTTTTACTTAAAGAGGAAAAGTTAGCCGGCCAGCTAACTTTTTCCCTCTTGAACTAAACGATTAACTAAACTTAAAAACCTGATAAAGTGGTACCTTTATCGTTAGCTAAACTACGGCAACAAACCACGCGAAAAGGCTAGCGGCGGGTTAAAAGGTTTAACGAAGAGTTAATGGAGTTAAGCCGTGGTTAACGCCGGGCCCCATTTGTGGAATATCCTGTTAATTGTCGGCATGTTTTGAAGAAAAGGACCCTGTTTATCGCGCTCTTTGTCGTCTCCATCGTGGGGCTGGCCGTGGTGCAGTACCAGTACCTGCGCATCGGGCTCAACCTGGCGCGCATCCAGTTCAGCCAGCACGTCGCCGATGCCGGGGCAGATATCCGGGCAGGCCTGTACGGCCGCACCCAGCTTACCTACCTTTTGGAAAGCGCCCTGGAAAAGGACAGCACGCGCTTCAACACGGGCCTCGACCACATGACAGACGCCTCGAGGCATTACCTCGAGGATTTCCTGAGAGAGAAACTGATCGACAATGAGATCGATGCCGACTTTACCTTTGCCCTGATGACCCGGGACAGCAGCTTTTACCTGTCCTCGGCCCAGGACGCGCGCCCAAGCGAAGCCGGCATGACCTATCCGATGGAGCTGGAGGGCTACCTCCCGGCCCGCCTCGGCCAGCGGCTCATCCTGCAGCTCCAGTTCGCCGACCTCACCACGTATTTCCTGCTGCAGCTCAATGGCCTCACCCTTCCCAGCCTGTTGTTCCTGGCCGGCATCCTGATCGCCGTCTTGTGGGTGCTGCGTACCTATTACTGGCAGCAGCGCACCATTACCACCACCCATGAATTCATCAACAACCTTACCCATGAGCTCCGTACCCCGGTTTTCTCGATCAGCCTGGCGGCCAAGATCCTCAAGGAGAAGGTGCCCCGGGATGAAAAACCCCTGACAGAGAGCATCCTTAAACAGACCTCCCGTATTTCGGACCATATCGACAAGGTGCTGGAACTTGGCGGGCTCGAGCGCGCCCCGGCCACCATCCCCCTGGAGGCCATCGATTTCAGCCCGGCTTTGGAAGCGGTCTGCACCCAATTCGAAACCCTGTGCCAGATGGAGGGGACCCCATTCACCAGTACGCTCCAAAAAGGGCCGTTTTGGTTGAGGGCTTCCGCATTCCACCTCGAAAACGCCGTGAATAACCTCCTCGACAATGCGCGCAAATACGGAAAGGGCACGCCGGTACACCTGGAAGCCCGCATCAGCGGGGAGCGGCTCGAGATCGAGGTCCGTGACCAGGGGCCAGGGATCGCCCCGGAGGAACAGAAGAAGATTTTCAGGAAATACTACCGGATCCCCGAGGGGGACCGGCAGGAGGTGCGGGGCTACGGCCTGGGCCTCAGCTATGTGAAGACCGTGGCGGAACGGCATAAGGGCCGCATCCGGGTCAGCAGCAGCCCCGGTTCGGGCACATCTATCACCCTTGTATTACCTTTGTGGAACCATGGAGGCACGCAGATATAAAATATTGCTGGTAGAAGACGACCAGTCGCTGGGCTACCTGCTTTCGGAGTACCTGGGCATGAAGGGCCTGGAGGTGCGCTGGGTGCACCAGCCCGAAAAAGTAATGCCCCTGCTCGAACAACAGGGCTTTGACCTGATCATCCTCGATGTGATGATGCCCGGCCAGGACGGCTTTACCCTGGGGGAGCAGATCCACGAGCACTATCCACAGCTCCCTTTCCTATTCCTCACGGCCCGGTCGATGAAAATTGACGTATTGAAGGGGTTTTCAGTGGGGGCGGTCGACTACCTGAAAAAGCCCATCGACGAAGAAGAACTCGTGGTGCGCATCGAGGCGTTGCTGGCCCGCCTGGAGCCGGCTTCCCAGGCCGCGCAGGAAGGCTTTCCGCAATTGGGCGCCTACCAGTACGACATGCAGAACCAGCAGCTCCGCTACGGGGAGGAGGTGATTACCCTGACCACGCGCGAAAACGAATTGCTCGCCTTTTTGCTGCGCCACCCCAACCGCCTGTGCCCCCACAGCGAAATCCTCAAGCGCCTGTGGGGCCGCAACGACTACTTCAACCGCAAAAGCCTCAATGTCTTTGTAACGCGCCTGCGCAAGCACCTGAGCCGCGACCCTTCCCTGAAGATCGAGAACATCCACGGGCAGGGGTTCATTTTTCGGATTCCCGGGGAGTGAGGGAAAATGGCGAATTGGTCCTTTAGCTAATGTGCTAATGTGCCAATGTGCCAATGTGCCAATGTGCCAATGTGTAAATGTACTAATGTGTAAATGTGCCGAGGTGCGTATGGGCTTAAAAAATGGGGGAAATCCCCAAAACCCCGGGAACAAGATAGGCTTTTGCCCTGCAACTTCCGATCAGGTAAAAAGATATAGCGAGCCCGGAAGAAGACCCTGAATCCCATTTTCAAACTCCCAAATTCTCAAATTGCAAAAGGGGGGAATCCCCCCAACCCCCGGGAACAAGATAGGCTTTAGCCCTGCAACATCCGATCAGGTAAAAAGCTATAGCGAGCCCGGAAGAAGACCCTGAATCCCATTTTCGAATTCGCAAATTTTCAAATTTTCAAATTGCAAAAAGGGGGAATCCCCCCAACCC
>CAYWZF010000073.1:0-9891 GCA_964461555.1 uncultured Robiginitalea sp.
TGCGCTCGTGCGTTGCAGTTCCGGGGGCAGGGCGTCGCTGTCGAGCTCTGCAAGCCGGAGGCTTTGGCCTTCATAGGCATCGACCAGGTCCCAGCTGCTGTTGGTGTAATACGCCGAACTCTTGCTGACGGCCCGTTCAACCATCACGGGAGCTTCCATTTCCATGGCGTTGGCGTCCTGGGCGGCTTGCCGCGCTTTCTTTTCGGCTCCCGCCCGGCCGTACCCGATATAGGTCTTGTTCAGGTCGTGGTTCAGGCGGATGATGATCTCGTCGTAGGGGGTCGGGCGATGCACAATGGCCCGGTTGTGGTCGATGGCCGTGTATTCCCCCTGGCCCCTGCGGGCCCCGTCGGCCCAGAGGGTGCGCTGGCCGAGCCGGTAATCGCCGCAAAAGATGGTGTTGACGATCAGGTCCTTTTCGGCCGTATTGTCAAGGACACTTTCATAGGGTACCTGCCCCTGGTTGAAGGGTTCGTTCCCGGCGATGAAGATGAACTTCAGGTCTCCCGCCTGTTTGCTCCAGGTAAGCTGCCGCATGGCGGTCTGTATGACCTGCCCGCAGTATTCCTCCCCCCCGTTGGTGGTGAGGGAAAACAACCGCTGTGAAATCTCATCCAGGTCGGTGCTGAAGGGCAGCACCTGGCGAATGAAGCCCTCGGGGGCGCTGAGCCCGTCGTTGCCGTATTCGTACAGGGCGATCTCCAGTTCGGGGCTTCGCGATTCCCGGCAGCGCACGTGCGAGAATTCGTTGACCAGGTCCCAGAGGGTGGCTTTGGCCTGGTTTATGAGCCCGTCCATGCTGTTGCTGGTGTCGAGCAGCAGGGCGATCTGTACCTTGGTCCGCGATGGGGGAACGGGCCGGTCTGGGGCCTTTTCACGGGCGAAACTGAGGGCGCCTGTCAGGCTGCAGAGCAAGAACAGGCGCCAAGGGGCAGAATGTCTCATAGTGTACTTTTTATGGGTTTCCGTAGCCAAGCTAGGCCGAAAAAAGTTGGGAGAAAACCGGGAATGAGGCAGCGTGGCCGATGGCTTAGGCTGGCGGTACCTTCTATTAGGCAAGCCTGTTTTTTGGCATTTTGCCCCGGCCTTTTGGGACCCGGGCGGTTTTCCAGTGTGGGCGAAATGGACTAAGTTTATCTTCACAGAACCATGAAAAGGGCCTTCCCATATCTGCTTTGCTGGTTGTTCCTGGCCCCGGTGGCCCGGGGGCAGCAGGAGTCGTTGCAGGCGCAGCACCGCCGCCTGCTCGATTCGGCCAATCATTACAAGCAGACCGATATCTCCAGGAGCCTGGATTTCATCACGCGCTCCATCGAAATGCTCGACGACCGCAGCAGCCGGCGCGAACTGGCCCTCTCCCTCACCACCCTGGGGGAGATCTACCAGTTCCACGGGCAGTACGACCTGGCTTCCTCCAACTTCAGGGAAGCCCTCGACACCTACTGGTCGCCCCGGACCCTTTTGCTGCTGGGCCGGGCCCGGGTGCAGGCGGGGGCCTTTCAGGAAGCGGCCGGGGTACTCGAACCAGAGGTGGCCCGCAAGGGCCTGCAGCCCGAACAGAGCGTGGAATTGTTCGAGATCCTGGGCGATGCCTACAGGGGCATGCAGGAAGTGAACAAGGCGGTGGCCTATTACCAGCAGGCCCTGGCCATGGCTGACAAGAACCAGCTCGCGCCCAAGGTGCCCGACCTTACTTCGAAAATCGCAGACACCTACGCCATGGCCGACCGCAGGCTCGAGGCCGAGGCCTATTACGGAAATTCCCTGAAGCAGGCTGCAGCACAAAACCCTTCGCGGGCCGTACAGGAAAGTGAAAAAGTAGCCGATTATTACAGCCAGCAAAACCGGTATCCGGAAGAAATCGCCCTGCGCAAGCGCAGCCTGCAAACCCTGGAGCAGCTCGAGGCCCCGGCAGCCATCCCCGAAGGAGGGCCTGCTGCCGATTCCATTACCACTCAGGAGGTGAATTACAAGATAGGGCGGGCCTATATCGCCCAGTCGCGCTATGACGAGGCCATCCCCTTCCTCGACCGGAGCATTCGCCAGGCCGGCTCGCAGGGAGACCTGGTGGTACAGAAGGATGCCACCCGCAAATTGTCGGAGGTCTACCGCGACCGGGGCGATTTTCGCAGGTCCCTGGAGCTCTACCAGCAGTACGTGGCCCTGGTAGACACCCTCTATGTGCGCAAGGAACAGGAACTGGCCCGGGCGGCCCGCTTTTCGCAGGAAATGGCCAGTAGCCAGAGCCGCATCATGACCCTCGAGCAGGAACGTGAACTTTCCCGCAGCAAATACGAGCTGGCCCTGGCCGAACAGCGCCTGACCCGGGAAATCAACAAGCGGCAGCGCTACATCATCTATTCCCTGATACTCGGGCTGCTGCTCACGGGCCTGGCCGCCTTTTTCTACTACCGCAGCAACCGGCAAAAAGAACTGGCCAACTACCTGCTGGCCCTCAAGGGCCTGCGTTCCCAGATGAACCCCCACTTCATCTTCAACGCCCTGAACTCGGTGAACAACTACATCGCCCGCAACGATGAGCGCAGCGCCAACCGGTACCTGAGCGACTTTTCCCAGCTCATGCGCACGGTGCTTGAGAATTCCGAAAAGGACTTCATCCCGCTCAGCGAAGAAGTGCAGTTGCTGGAGCTTTACCTGAAGCTTGAGCACGCCCGCTTTCCGGATAAGTTCGACTACCGGATAGACATCGACCCGAGGCTCGACCTGGATGCTTTCCAGATCCCGCCCATGCTCTTGCAACCCTACCTCGAGAATGCCGTCTGGCACGGGTTGCGCTACAGGGAGGGAAAAGGGACCCTTGCCATTGAGTTCAGGCCGCTGGCTGCCGGGGCGGTCACCATCACCGTAACCGACGACGGGATCGGCCGGAAGCGCTCTGCCGCCATGAAGACCCGCAACCAGCAACGCCAGCAGTCGCGGGGCATGGGCAACATCCGCAAGCGGGTCGAGATCCTGAACCGGATGTATGGAGATAGGATCACCGTTTCGGTCTACGACCTGAACCCCGACGGCACCGGCACCAAAGTAGTATTGAACCTCAGAAGCAACTGAACATGGAACTAAAGGCCGTATTGATAGACGACGAGGCGCAGAGCCGGGAAATTTTGCGCACCTACCTGGGTAAATACTGCGAGGGGGTGCACATAGTGGGGGAAGGGGCCAATGTGCAGGAAGGGCTGGAGGCCATCAGGCGCACAGACCCCGACCTGATCTTCCTCGATGTGGAAATGCCCTTCGGCAATGCCTTTGACCTGCTTGAACAGCTGCCCGAAAGGAATTTCGAAACCGTCTTTGTGACCGCGTATGAGCAGTACGCCATGGATGCCCTGAACAGCCACGCGGCCTACTACCTGATGAAGCCGATTTCCATCGATGCCCTGGTCGCCGCGGTCGATTACGTGCGCGCCATCAAAAGCCAGGAGGCCCGCCTGCACGACCGGGTGCTCAGGGGGGTGCAGCGGGTGGAGGGGAAGATCACCATTCCCCAGCTCGACGGCTTTGAAGTGCTCGACATTGCCCAGATTGAGTACTGCCGGGCCGACGACAATTACACCGAGATACACCTGAAGGGGAAAAAAATCCTGGTGAGCAAGACCCTGCGGTATTTTGAGGAGGCCCTCCGGGATTTCCCCTTTGCCCGCGTGCATAAATCGTACCTGGTCAATGTCTCGGAAATCGTTAGGTACCGCAAGGGGAAGGGGGGCAGCGTGGTGCTCGCCTCGGGGGTGGAGATCCAGGTGGCGCCTTCGCGCAAAAAACAGCTGCTCAGTTTTTTTGAATAAGCCGCCGGGCCCATGCGACGGCCAGGATTGGGTTCGGCTGCCGGGCCGCAACAGTTTCAGGAAGTCGCAATCCTGATAGAAAATGCCTACTTTTCGCCCGGGTGAGATGTGTTCAGCCAAGTTCAAAACAATCAAAATGCAATGGGCTTAATCAGGAGTGTACGCGGCAAGACCCCCCATATGGGGGCCGATTGCTTTATCGCAGAGACCGCTGTGATCATAGGGGAAGTGGAAATGGGCGACCAGTGCAGCGTCTGGTACAACGCCGTTATCAGGGGCGATGTGCACTACGTCCGCATGGGGAACAAGGTGAATGTGCAGGACGGGGTCACCATCCACGGCACGTACCAGAAGGCGGCCACCGAGATCGGCAACAACGTTTCCATCGGCCACAATGCGATCGTGCACGGGTGCACCCTGCACGACAATGTGCTGATCGGCATGGGCAGCATCGTCATGGACCACTGCGTGGTGGGGTCGGGCAGCATCATCGCTGCCGGGGCCGTGCTGCCCCAGGGCACCATTGTGCCCGAAGGCTCGATCTACGCCGGGGTCCCGGCCCGGAAAATCGGGGAAGTCAGCCCCGAATTGCGCGAGGGGCAGATCCGGCGCATCGCCGATGCCTACGTCAAATACGCCGGCTGGTACCGGGAGCCCTGAGAAGGGGTTCCGGGCCCGGCTTGGTGCGAATTCCTGAAAATTAGGTATCTTTCAGAGAACAAAGATTGCGCACCCCACCCGTGCCGATCGGGAAAATCCACTGGAGTATGGCCACCCGAACCTATGAGGGAATAAAGTTCGACGCCCGGGGCGCCCTGCCGGTGGCAGACCCCCTGACGGTGGAGGAAGCCCTGCAGGTCTGCATCAACGGCAAGCCATTTACCCTCACCATGCGCACCCCGGGTTCTGACGAGGAACTCATCCGGGGCATGCTGCACTGCGAGGCCATCCTCCGCGACCCGCGCTACCACCCCGGGGTGGTCGTGCGCGAAAAGAATGAACACGGCATTGTGACAGAGGCTGACCTGGAGATCCCCGAAGCCCGCCTGGGCAGCGGCTATGCCAACACCCGCAGCCTGTTGTCGGTGTCTTCCTGCGGCATCTGCGGGAAGACCGAACTCGGGGAGCAGGGATTTGAAGGGTCGGCCCTGGAGGGGGCTACCCGCTTCGCACCCGGGATATTCAGCGAAATGTTTGCCCGGATGAACCGCCGCCAGCACGATTTCAACCAGTCGGGGGGCACCCATGCCGCCGCCATTTTCGATGCGGAGGGCCAGTTGCTCGTGGCCCGGGAAGACATTGGCCGGCACAATGCCGTAGACAAGGCCGTGGGGCGGCTGTTGCTCGACGGCCGGCTGAGCCAGGCCTGCGCCATGACGGTCAGCGGCCGGATTTCCTACGAGATCACCATCAAGGCCTTTAAGGCGGGGATCCCTTTTTTGGCGGCCGTTTCGGCCCCTTCTTCCCTGGCGGTCGACTACGCCAAGGAGCTGGGCATCACCCTGCTGGGCTTCTGCCGGGAGGGCCGGGCCACCTGTTATTCGCACCCCGAACGCATCATCAACCCCCGGGTCTCAGCCACCCGGCCAAAAGCAAGCTGACATGTCTGAAAACCTGAGCGAGCTCCTGGGGCGCAAGGGCCTGAACGAAAACCTCTTCGACAAGCTGGGCCAACTCGCCCGGCCCGAAGGCTCCCCTGATGAAGCCGAACTGGCCCGCCTGGCCGATGAATTCCTGGTGGGCAAGGCCAATACCTTCGGGGCAGCCTCTTTCTACGATTTTCTGAAGCCTGAAAACCGGGGGAAGGCGGTCTATGTGTGCAACGGCACGGCCTGCACCTGCGCCGGCACCCAGCCGGCCGTGCACGAAAAACTCCTGCAGCATTTCAGCCCGGATCAGATCGGGCATATGACCTGCCTGGGCCGCTGCCATGAAAACGCTGCCTTCCACCACCAGGGCCGCAACTTTTCGGGCTCCGACATAAATTCCCTTGAAACCATCCTGCACGAACCGGCACGGCTCGGGCCCGACGGCTACCACGTGGGGGCCAGCCACCAGCCCCTGCTGACCCAACCCTTCCCCGGCCTGGAGGAATACTACCGGCCCTGGCTGCAGGTGCTCGGCATGAACCCTGAAAAGGTGCTCGATGAAATCAGGGCCTCCAACCTGAGGGGCAGGGGAGGGGCCGGCTTTCCCATGGGTTCCAAGCTGGCCTTCTGCCGCGAGGCGCCGGGCGAAGTGAAATTCATTATCTGCAATGCGGATGAAGGCGACCCGGGGGCCTACTCAGACCGGTTTTTGCTCGAACAGCGGCCCCATTCGGTCCTCTTCGGCATGCTGGTGAGCGGCTATGTGACCGGGGCCCACCACGGCATCCTCTACATCCGGGCAGAATATCCCGAAGCGGTCGCGGCAGTGGAGGAAGCCATCGAGGCCCTCGCGCACCGGGGCCTGGCCGGCAAAAACATCCGGGGCAGCGGCTTTGATTTCGAGTTTAAGATCATCCGGGCACAGGGCTCCTACATCTGCGGGGAAGAAACCGCCCTGATAAATTCCATCGAGGGGCAGCGCCCGGAGGTGCGCACCCGCCCTCCTTACCCGGCCCAGCGCGGGCTGTTCAACAAGCCTACCGTGGTGAACAACGTGGAGACCCTTGCCGCCCTGCACCCCATCCTCAGCCGGGGCGCTGCGGCCTGGAAGGCGCTGGGTACCTCCCGGTCTTCCGGGACCAAGCTGGTGAGCCTCGACAGTTTCTTCAACCGCCCCGGCATTTACGAGGTGGTGATGGGCACCCCCCTGAAGACCGTGGTCGAAGACCTGGGGGGCGGCTTCCGTGCCCCGGTAAAGGCCCTGCAGATCGGCGGGCCCCTGGGCGGGGTGGTGCCGGTGGGCAAGCTGGGCGAACTCACCCTCGACTTCGAGTCGTTTGCACAGGCGGGCTTTTTGCTGGGCCACGCCTCGGTGGTCTGCATCCCGGAAGATTTCCCCATGATAAAGTACATCGAGCATTTGTTCGAATTTGCCTCATACGAAAGCTGCGGGAAATGCTTCCCCTGCCGCCTGGGTACCAAAAGGGGACACGAGATGGCCCTGAAGGCCGCCGGGGGCCAGTATGTGATTGACAGGGTGCTGTTTGACGACCTGCTGACCACCCTCGAAAAGGGCTCCCTCTGTGCGCACGGGGGCGGGATCCCCCTGCCCATTCGCAACATCGTCCGGTATTTCGAACCCGAGCTAAAGGGTTATTTCATGTAAACCGAGCCTATGAAAACTGCTTATATCAACGACATGCCCCATGTGTTTGAGCCCGGGGAAACCATGCTCTCCCTCATCCGCCGCAAGGCAGGCAGCGGGCTGGTGCCCACCCTTTGCGACGCGCCCAACCTGGAGCCTTTCGGGGCCTGCCGGGTCTGCAGCGTGGAGGTGCGCACCGAGCCGGGCGGGCCGGCCCGCACAGTCGCTTCGTGCCACACCCCGGTCGTGGAAGGGCAGTATATCTACACCAGCACGGCTGAGGTCCATAAGCTGAGGAAGAACATCCTGGAGCTGGTGCTCACCGACCACCCCCTCGACTGCCTGACCTGTGAGGTGAACGGGAATTGCGAACTGCAGACCGTGGCGGCCCAGGTAGGCATCCGCCGGGTGCGGTACCCCGCCGGGGAGACCCACCTCGAACGCGCCAAAGACCGGTCGCACCCCTATATGGTGTCTGACCTGAGCAAGTGCATCAACTGCTACCGTTGCGTACGGGCCTGCGACGAGGTGCAGGGGCAGTTTGTGCTGAGCATGGCCGGCCGGGGCTTTGATTCCCGGATTGTCAAGGGCCTCGACCAGAGCTTCATGGACTCTGACTGCGTGAGTTGCGGGGCCTGTTCCCAGGCCTGCCCCACCTCGGCCATTTCGGATGTTTTCCAGTCCAAATCGGTGCAGGCCACCGAGACCACCCGCACCGTGTGCACCTACTGCGGGGTGGGCTGCAACCTGGAGGTGGCCACCCGCAGCGGGGAGATTTTGAGCATCAAAGCCCCCTATGACGCCGAGGTGAACCAGGGCCACACCTGCCTGAAGGGCCGGTTTGCCTTCAAGTTCTACAACCACCCCGAACGGCTCGACGCCCCCATGATCAAACGGGACGGGAAATTTGAGAAGGTGAGCTGGGAGGAGGCTTACTCCTACATCACCGAAAAGTTCCATTACTACAAGGAAACCTTCGGCCCGGACAGTATGGCGGGGATATCCTCTTCCCGCTGCACCAACGAGGAGAATTACCTGATGCAGAAATTCTTCAGGGCGGTGATACAGACCAACAACATCGACGGCTGCGCCCGGGTGTGCCACTCGCCCACGGCCCTGGGCATGCAGCGCACCTTCGGCACCGGGGCGGCCACCAACTCCATTGAAGACCTGAAGCACACCGATTGTATTTTGGTCATCGGGGCCAACCCCACCGATGCCCACCCGGTCACGGGGGCCAAACTCAAGCAGTTCGCCATGAAGTCGGGCCATGTGTCGATTGTGATCGACCCAAGGCGCACCGAACTGGCGCGCTATGCCACCCACCACCTGGCCCTGCGGCCGGGCACCAATGTGGCGGTACTGAACATGATGATGTACTACATCGTGGAGGCGGGGCTGGTCGACACCGCTTTTGTGGAAAACCGCACTGAAGGATACGACGATTTTGTCAGGGAACTCATGGCGCTTGACCTCGACCAGATGGAGGCCATATGCGGGGTGCCCCGCGGGCAGGTCAGGGCCGCCGCCCTCGCCTATGCCAGCGCCCCCAACGCCATGTCGTTCCACGGCCTGGGGGTCACCGAGCATTCCCAGGGCACCTTCACCGTCATGCAGATCGCCGACCTGGCCATGCTTACCGGCAACATCGGCCGAAAGGGGGTGGGGGTCAACCCGCTGCGCGGGCAGAACAACGTGCAGGGCAGCGCCGACATGGGCGTACAACCCCACCAGGGGGCAGGCTACCTCGACGTGACCAAACCCGAGGTCAACCGGCGGTACAACGAATTCTACGGGGCGCAAGTGCCCGCGCACATCGGGTACAAGATCCCGGAAATGTTCCAGGCCGCCCTCGAGGGCAAGCTCAAGGCCCTCTGGATCATCGGGGAAGACGTGGTACAGACCGACCCCAATACCCAAAAGGTGATCAGGGCCCTGCAGGCCACCGAGCTGGTGATCGTGCAGGAGCTTTTCATGACCGAAACGGCCAAATACGCCGATGTGATCTTGCCGGGGGCGTCCTTCCTGGAAAAGAGCGGCACCTTTACCAACGGGGAGCGGCGCGTGCAGGCGGTCAGGCAGGCGGTGGAGCCCCGCCCCGGCACCAAGCCCGACGGACAGATCATCGTCGACCTCATGAACCGGATGGGCTATGCCCAGCCCGATTACACCCCCGACGGCATGCTCGAGGAAATCTCCCAAATCGTCCCCTTCTTTGCGGGCATCCGCTGGGAGCGCCTCGGAAAGAACGGGTTGCAGTGGCCGGTGGCCCCCGACGGCACCGACACGAAGATCCTGCACCAGGAGCAGTTCAAGCGGGGCCTGGGCTACTTTGAATTCCACCCCTGGGAGGAAAGCCGGGAAATCACCTCCCATGGGGGCGAGTACCCCTATATCCTGACCACGAACCGCGAGCTGGAACACTACAACTGCGGGGCCATGACCCGGCGCACGGCCAATGAGCAGCTCCTGGGCAGCGACTACCTGATGATCCACCCAGATGATGCGGCTGCCCATGCCATTAGGGAGGGCGAATATGTCTGCCTGGAGTCGCCCCGAGGCAAGGTTGACGTAAAAGCCCGCATCACCGACGAGGTCAGGCCCGGGGTGCTCAGCACCACCTTTCATTTCCCCGAAATCATGGTGAACAACATTACCAGCGACGTACACGACTCCGAGGCCATGTGCCCCGAATACAAGGTGGTGGCGGTGCGCATCCGCAAGTCGAAGGGGAAATACCGGCAGCTGTTGCAAGAGGGTTGAGCCCGGGAGGGATCAATCTTTTTGGGAAGGATTCGGTTTTGCTGCCAGGAGGTTGCAGGGGAAAAACCGAACTTGTCGCCGGGTGGGCGGG
>CAYWZF010000073.1:9991-15095 GCA_964461555.1 uncultured Robiginitalea sp.
TTTTGCTGCCAGGAGGTTGCAGGGGAAAAACCGAACTTGTCGCCGGGTGGGCGGGTGGGCCCCTTTGCTCCCGGCTCAGCCGAAAGCCATTTCCCTAAACCGGATCGGTCCAAACATTTCCCTGATGGCCGATCTTTTTGTTGGCCTCCCTCAGCCGGTGGGCCATTTTTTCAAGCAGCCGGTAGGCCAGGGAAGAGTCGCGGTGGATCGATTTCAGGAAGTTGCGCTTGTCGATGGTCAGAATGGTGACTTCCCCCGCTGCACGTACGGTGCATGAGCGCACGTCTTCCTCAAAAAGCCCCATTTCCCCAAAAAATTCAGTCTCGCCCAATTGGGCCACGCTGATGTCTCCTTCGGGGGTTTCCAAAATGACATCAACCTTTCCTTCCTGGATCACATATAGGCAGTTGCCCTTTTCTCCCTGTTTTACAATGATCTCACCGTCATTATAGAGTTTGCCGAGCTTTTTGTTTTTCATGATTCACACTTTTAAATGGCGGAATGTTTGATGTGACCGTACTCCTTGAGTAACCCAGCAGGAGATTCGGGTGAAGGAATCGACGAAAAATATTCCGGTAGCCCGCGCTGCCCGTGAATGTGTCCCAAAGTGCCGAACTCATCCGGAAGGCGCTCTTGTCGCTCGATTGCTCCCTTCCGACCAGATCGAGCAACCCCCTTTTCAGGGCGGGGGATTTCTGGATGAGCTTGGTGACCTCGAAGATGAACTTCCCGATTTGGTTGTCCCGGTCGAGGTCACGGCAAATAGGGGCGTAGTATTTATTGAAATGGGCCTCGCTTACGCCCTCCAGAAGGGCCGTGCTGGCTGCGGCCTTACCGGTGATAAAGGCGGCCCCGATGCCGTTTTTATAGAGTTTGGACGAAGCGGCGTCGCCGACCAGCACCACCCGCTCGCCATAGGGGTGCAGCGCCCGTTTGACGTTGATGAAGGGGTAGCACTGACAGGCAATGGTGCGGTCTACCGGGAAATCGGGCGGGAAACACGCCCGTACCTGCTCAGAGGTGATGAAATTCTGCACCACTTCCTTGCTGATATCCCGGCCCAGCAGCACCAGGGTTACATAATTTTCCTTGGGGATCAGGGCCCCGAAGGTGATCTGGGGCAGGTCGAGCAGAAAGACATGCATGGAATCTCCCAGGGTTTTTTCAATATCGGCCGATTTCATGAAAAATTCGCTGATATAGGCCCGGGTTTCCCCCGGCGGGCCAAAGGAGGGGATTATTTCCCTGAACAGGTCGAGGGAGGCTTTGTGGAGCCCCGCGGCGCCAACCACCAGGTCGTACCTGTGAGGTTCTGATTTGGCATACCCCACCAGAATCCCGTCCTCAACCCGCTGCAAATGGGTTACTTTTTCCGGAATAACATTTGCGCCTTTCTCGCGGCACAGCCCGAGCAGGTAATTGTCGAAGCCCTTTACACTTTTGTCGAGGCAACCCTTCGGGCCGCAGCCCCTGAAGACCGAAGCGATGCGCTGTTCGTTGCTCGGGGCATGGATGACCTGGCTGCCCTGCTCGGTATGCATGGTGTAGGTGGAGATC
The DNA here is from genome assembly GCA_964461555.1 of uncultured Robiginitalea sp. Classification (GTDB taxonomy): domain Bacteria; phylum Bacteroidota; class Bacteroidia; order Flavobacteriales; family Flavobacteriaceae; genus Robiginitalea. The sequence goes on from CAYWZF010000073.1 coordinate 11,549, forward strand.
CCCCGCTGGATGATTTCGGAAGGGATCACGATGCCATCCGTGGCGAGTTCCTGCACCAGCGATTCCGAAACGATGCCACCGCAGTGGTTGCACCCGGAGGCGCCTATTTTCGTGAAGTCTTTGGCTTCGTAAATGTCGAGGGAAAGGTCCAGGCCCATCCGTTCGGCGTATTCCAGGGCGTAGTAGCTGAAGAAGCTTCCCGCAGGCCCGCCCCCGATCACGGCGATTCGGGAACCATTGTCCAATTCCGGGCCGATGGGTGCCTTCGAAGCCATGGGGGTCCTTTTTAGTGAAGACCCGGATCGGTTTGCCTGAAAAGAGGCCTTTAAATCATGTCGGAATTATACCACATCCCCCAATCCTGGCTAAACGATTCCAGATCCTTATTAAAAATAGGCTCCCAAATCGCTTTAAAAAATGACATCTGTCAACTTTTCCGGTGAGATATGAACAGGGTCGGGGTGTAAAGAAGCCCTGCGCCATGCAGGAGCATTTGCCCGGGCTACCCTGAATAACATTGTTATTTCGTACTTTTACCCCGCAAAACAATCCAATATGAAAGCATATATCTTCCCCGGGCAGGGCGCCCAGTTCAGCGGCATGGGCAAAGACCTGTACGAAGCCTCGGCCGAGGCCCGTGACCTTTTTGAACAGGCCAATGAGATCCTCGGTTTCTCCATAACCGACGTCATGTTCGCAGGCTCGGCCGAAGACCTGAAGCAGACCAAGGTGACCCAGCCGGCCATCTTTTTGCATTCGGTCATCCTGGGGAAAGTATTGGGGAAGGCCTTCCGGCCCGACATGGTGGCCGGGCATTCCCTGGGGGAGTTCTCGGCCCTGGTAGCCAACGGCGCCCTTTCCTTTGCAGACGGGCTGAAGCTTGTCTCGCAGCGGGCCCTGGCCATGCAGAAGGCCTGCGAGCTGCAGCCGAGCACCATGGCAGCAGTACTGGGCCTGGAAGATGAGGTGGTGGAGCGCATCTGTGCAGAAACCCCCGGCGTGGTGGTGCCGGCCAACTACAACTGCCCGGGCCAGCTGGTCATTTCCGGGGACGTGGAAGCGGTAAACCTAGCCTGCGAAAAACTGAAGGAAGCCGGGGCCCGCCGGGCCCTGGTACTGCCCGTGGGGGGCGCCTTCCATTCCCCCTTAATGGAGCCGGCCCGGGAAGAACTGGCTGCCGCCATCGAGGCGACCCACTTCTCAAAACCCATGTGCCCCATTTATCAGAATGTGACCACTACCGCCGTGACCGATACCGACTCCATCCGGAAAAACCTGATCGCCCAGCTCACCGCCCCGGTGAAATGGACCCAGAGCGTGCGGCAGATGGCGGCCGACGGGGCTTCTTCCTATACCGAAGTGGGCCCGGGCAAGGTGCTGCAGGGCCTGGTAGCCAAGATCGTGCCGGGCGCTGCAACTTCTTCTGCTGAACTGGGTGGATAGGAAATTTCATCGCGGAATACGGTGATTTCGACCGCTTAATTGGGGGAAAATCGCTATTTTTCGTAACATTGAACCTTCATTTACAAATCGCCTGACCTACACCTTAAACACAGGACGCTTTTTAAAGCGCTTGCTATGAAATTGAGTCTGCTTTCCCTGTTATTTCCCTTTTTACGATTGCTTCCCCGCAAGGGCCTGTGGGTAGGGGTGTTTTTGACTCTTAGTTACACAGGATTTGGGCAAATATCCATCAATGATGTTACCCAGGTGGAAGGATCGGGTGGAACCACCGATTTTATATTTACTATCAGCTATGATGGTTTTATTTTTACATCCAGGTCGGTGGATTACACTACCAGTGATGGATCTGCTACTGCTCCCGCTGACTATACGGCAGTAACAAGCACAGCAGTCATACCAAACGGACTTGATCCAAGTGTTCAGGTAGTAATTAGTATTATTGGCGATGTTACGCCTGAAGCCCTTGAGTCTTTTACGGTAGAATTAAGTAATCCCAGTGGAGGAGCAACCTTGGACGACTCTCAGGGTATAGGCACCATCATTGACGATGACCAGACCATCAGCATCTCGCCCCTGGGCCAGGTTGAGGGAAACGCCGGCACATCAGCTTTTAATTTCGCCGTCAATGTGGACGGGGGCACGGCCCTGAGCGATATAACCTTCAATTACAATACCTCCCCGGGTACCGCCACACCGGGCGATAGCGATTATGTGGCCGTAGCAGGGGGTATCGGCACGATTTCCCAGGGCGCCACAGGCACCACTGTGTCGGTAACCGTAAACGGCGACACCAAACTCGAAACGGATGAAACTTTCCAGGTTACCCTCAGCAACCCGACTTCGGCCATCCTGGGCACGGCCTCGGCAACGGGCACCATCCAGAACGACGACGCAGCTTCCCTGAGCATTGCAGATGCCTCGGTGAATGAAAATGCAGGCCCCCTGCAGTTCACGGTGACCCTCAGCAATGAAGTACAGGGCGGCACCTCGGTAAATTATTCCTTCACAGACGTCTCGGCAACGGGCGGAGGAACGGATTACACCAGTACGGGCGGCACCCTAAATTTCACCGGTACGGCCGGGGAAACCGAAATAATAAATGTGCCGATCAACAACGATGCAATCGTGGAGTCGGCTGAAACCTTCACCATAAACCTATCAGGCCCGACCAACGGGGTTACGTTGTCGACTGCCTCAGCAACCGGGACCATCAACGACGACGACAGCGTCACTGTATCCTTTTCCACGGCTGCCAGTTCAGACAATGAGAATTCGGGCGGCAACCTGCCCACGCTATTCATCACTGGTACGGTGACGGCACCCTCCTCGGTCACGGTTACCCGTACGGGCGGCACGGCGACTCCGGGCAGCGACTTTGCATTTGCCTCTCCCCAGGTGGTCAATATCCCCCCAGGGGTTTACGACGGGACCGCGTCTACTGACATTGCCATCCCAGGCCTTTCGATCAGCGGCGACAACACGGCCGAACAGGACGAGACCATTATACTGGGCCTTAGCGCCCCGGCGGGGGACGCCTCGCTTGGAGGGATTACTACAACCACCTATACGATCCTCAACGACGACGACCAAGTTCTCCAGATCAATAACGTGAGCCAGGCCGAGGGCAGCGGAGGCGGGGTCACCACCTTCAATTTCACAGTGACCATTGCCGGGGGGGGTGCAGCTGCCAGAGACCTCAACTTTCGGGTTGATACCAATGAAGGCACGGCTGTCGAGCCCCAGGACTTTGAAAACCTCAACAACGAACCGTTTACCCTCCTGCAGGGCCAGACCAGCGTTACAATACCTGTCAATGTGGTGGCCGACAATACGCCAGAACCGAACGAAACATTCGAGGTGCAGTTGGAAAATGCCGGGCCTGGTGCCAGTATTGGGCCCAATGATACCGGCATAGGCACCATCCTGAACGACGACCTCCAGGGCCTGGTGATCAACAACGTGAGCCAGAATGAGGGAAACAGCGGAACCAGCACCTTCCAGTTCACCGTGAGCCTCCAGGGGGGCGGCAATGCCGTACAGCCCATCAGCTTTACCTACAGCACCCAGAACGGCACTGCCACCC
>CAYWZF010000074.1:0-14813 GCA_964461555.1 uncultured Robiginitalea sp.
AGTTCACTGATTTTCATCAATATGCACCGTTGTGCATATTTAAGAGCGGAGAGACTGGGACTCGAACCCAGGCGACGGTTACCCGCCGACAGATTAGCAATCTGCTCCGTTACCACTCCGGCACCTCTCCTGGCGCGCTTTACGCGGCCCCAACCCCCATAAGGGAATTGCGGATGCAAATGTAGTTTTTCAGGTCATGGCACGCAACTTTTTAATCCAATTTTTGGAAGTAACTGGATTATTTAGGATTAGCCCTGCGTAAGAAGGCATCCTTTCTTTGGGGCTGCCGTTAAAGGAGGCTCAGAACACTTTTTCGACCTTCCCGACCCGCCCGTCAGGGGCCACGGTTTCGGCTGTCACCTGCACCCGGCCGTAATCGCCCGGGCTGCGGAACTGCACCATTGCCTCCCCCTTTTCATCGGTTACCAGTTTAGGATTCCAGTACAGCGTGGAGGGGGCTTGTTTCCTGAGTTTGCGGTTCTTACTGTGCTGTTCCAGGTACTCCTCAAAAGACAGCGCCGGCGCATAGCCCTTAAAGGTGACCATGGCGTCTTTGCGCCTCACAAAATCGAGTTCCGAGCCTGTGCGCGTGTAAATGGCAAAGATGGCACCGGTTCCCCGGCTACCATAAATCGAAGCGTCTGCCGCCGATAATAGCTCAATGCGCTCGATGTCTATGATGGGTATCAGATCGAACGGATTATCATTGGCTATTAACATCAGGCCATCCACTACCCATCTAATGGGGCCTGGGGGTGCACTCGGCACACTGATCTTGGGGGAAGTAAAAATGTCTCCGGATACGAATACCCCGGGCATGCGCTGCAGGAGGTCTCCAATGGAAATAGCCGGCTTTTTGGGGTCTTGCCGTATGACCCTCTTCGGCTCGATCCCGTAGTTGGAAGGTGATTCCTGCACCTCCTGCTTTTTGGCAGTGACGGTGGCCTCAGCCAGTTGGATCAGGCCCGTCGTATCGATCACCGCCCACGGGGTCGTTTCCACAAGTGGCCGGCCTTTGCGCTTCACCTCAGGCTCCGCCCGTTGGATGGGGATGGCTTCATTTTTTTTGAATACCTCATTTTTCCTGTAAATCTCGTCGTGGAGCGGTTCGAAGCGCACCAGGCTACTTGGGGTGTCTTCGCCACGGGTCCGGAAGATCAGCGGAATTTCACCGGAAAAGTCCATTCCGCTCACCTTTAGGATTCCGGAAGGGTCGGTCCTGACTTCCGTAATGAAAAGGTTTTCGTCTGTGGAAGACATTACCTGGATGTCTGTGTCGCGCAACAACTCGTTATTCAGGTCATAGGCGTATCCAATGAGTTCCAAATCATCCTGTATGGGATACAGGATCTCATCGGGAAACATTGGTTCCCCCATCTCATTCGCAGACGCCAGGGCGTTGAGGTCACCCAAAAAGAGTGCCCTTCTGAAGGCGTTTATTTCTGCGGTCCCCGGGTCAGGTCGCATATAATCCCCAAGGCCCGCCGGCGCTAACCCGTTATCTGCCATGACGGAAAGGGAGACTTCTGTCTGCACCGGGTTGCCGGCCGCATCGGTGACCCTCAGGCGGAAGGTATTCACGCCGCCCTTGCTGAAATCTTGAGTCACAGGGCTCAATTCAAATTGCAGCGCCTCGGCGCCCTCCATGCGCACCGGGCGTTGCGCCAGTACCTGCCCGTCAGGGCCGAGGAGGGCAAAATCGATTATGGCTCCCCGCATTTGCGCCTTGGGTACTTCCAGCTGCATCGACCCGGAGGCATCCAGTTCCAGTGCCCTTTCCATAATGACCTGCTCCCCAATCTTCCCCCTGAGTTGCAGCGGGGCCTCCGCCGTTATGCCCACAGCGGTGACCGAGATCTTGATATGTTCCGGATCCAGCGGATTTACCTGCATGCTGTACCCCGCTTCCCGGACCGGCGGAAGCGCATATTGCTGCCCGTTTTCTAGATGCATGGTGTAGGATGCCCCGGCTTCAGGGCTGAGTATGGCCATGCCGAGCCCGGAATCATAGGGCTTCACATCGACCACCCGCCTTCCGGCCTGGTCCCGGATTTCGCCTTTCGGGGTCACCGGGCTACCCAGGGCGTTCCAGGCCCTGATGATTATCTTGTTGTTCAAGCCTAACAGGAGCTTGCCCCCTTCCGGAAAAAAACGAACCTGGGCTACCTGTTCCAACCCGGTCTCGGTCCCAACCGACTGTGGGTCTTCGGTTATGAGGATATGGCGGGTAAAGTATTGCCTGCTTCCGTAGTTCTGCATCCACCGGGTATACGCCCGCAGCGTGTAGGCGCCCGGGTCGAGCTTGTCGGGGATGGGCACCGCCCCGTCGGCCGTGCCCCCGCGAAGCGGGTAATACTGGGTGCTCACTACCTCCTGATCCCGATTGAGCAATTCCACCTTCAGCACCCCGCTCGGGCTGAACAGGACCCTTTGAGGCCCCGTGGTGGCATAGGCCTTGAAAAAGAGGTAGTCGCCCGGGGGGGCTGCCTCCCGGTCGAGGTGCAGCGTCAGGTGCTCCTGCCAGAGCAGCAGGGAATCGAGCATGACCCGGTCTTGCAGGGAGGGATTTATCCCGTACCTGTATGTTTTAAAGGGCATATGGGAATCGCCCTGGGCGATAATGGGAAGCAGGGGCATGAAGCAAAACAGTAAGCCCAAACGGAATCGTCTCATAGAATTATGGTTTCAGCGGGGGGAATGTCAGGAAGATACAGAAAAATGCCTTTTCCTACAAACCCCGGAAATCAGGCGACAAAAACCATTCCGGAAAAAAGTGCAGGCAAATGCCTATTCGGGATATTCCACCCGCAGGTGGTAAATGTTCGTCAGCCGGTGCTTGAGCACCTTCTTCACGGTTTCGATCTCCTTGAAGGTGATGTTGGCATTCAGGAACTGCCCGGCCTGCATCTGCCCGCCCACAATGCGGTCGACGAATTCGTCGATGATCGAAAAGGTGGGGTTCACCAGGCTCTTGGAGGCGGCCTCGACCGAGTCGGCCATCATCAAAATAGCAGTTTCCTTCGAAAACGGGATGGGCCCCGGGTACCGGTACGGCTTGTCTGAAACGGCCCCTTCGGCAGCCTCCTGGGCTTTTTTGTAGAAATAATAGACCAGGGTGGTGCCGTGGTGGGTGCGGATAAAATCGATCACCCGGTCGGGGATGTTGTATTTCCGGGCCAGCTCGATGCCCTCGATCACATGCTTCACGATGATGCGGGCGCTTTCTTCAGGCGACAGGTCGTCGTGCGGGTTGATGTTGGTGGTCTGGTTCTCGGTAAAGTAGGTGGGGTTGAGCATCTTCCCGATATCGTGGTAGAGGGCCCCGACCCGCACCAGCATGGCGTTGGCCCCCACCTCGTTGGCGGCTGCCTCGGCCAGGTTGGCCACCTGCAGGGAGTGGTTGAAGGTGCCCGGTGCCTTGTTGGAAAGCTCCTTGAGCAGGCGGGAGTTGGTGTCGGAAAGCTCCAGGAGGGACACGTCGGAGACCATCCCGAACATCTTCTCATAGATGTAGATCAGGGGCTGCACGAAGAGGGTGATCATGCCGTTGAGCAAAAAGAACCCAAAATTGATCCAGACCAGGTTCTCGAGGTTCCCTTCCTGGATGATATGGAAGGCAAAGTACCCCACGATGTAGATCAGGGTGATCTGCCCTACCGAGATAAAGAGGTTGGCCCGCTTGTACAGCTCCGAGACCGTCAAAATGGTGACGATCCCGGCGATGATCTGCAAGAAGATGTACTCGAAGCTGTTGGGCACCACAAAGCCCAGCAACAGCACGCTGAGCACGTGCACGTACAGCCCCAGGCGCGGGTCGAAGAACGTCTTGATAATCAGCGGCAGAATACAGAGGGGCACCACGAAGACAAAAGCCTCGTTATACTTGACCACAAGGGTGGTCAGGAACACCATGATCAGGATATTGAAGAAGATAAAGGTGACCCTGACGTTGTTACGGTAAACATCGGGGCGGTACTTTTTCAGGAACAGCAGCAGCATCATCAGCACCAGAGCCACCAGAATAGTGTACCCGGCCAATATGTAATACTGGTTCTGGGAGCTCCAGAGCTCAGAGGCGTACTCGGCCTTGAGCGATTCCAGGATCTTCAGGTTCTCGGCCTCGACCACCTCGCCCTTGGCGATGATCAGGGCCCCTTCATCCACGCTGCCGCGGGTCAGGGAAATGCCGTCGAGCTCGTTCTGGAGCTCGCGCTGGGTCAGCTCTTCATCCCGGCTTACGTTTGGCTGAATGACCCGAAAAAAAAGTTCTTCGAACCGGGGCAGGTGTTCGGCCACCAGGGGCTGCCGGGCCATGGCGCGCACCGTGGCGTTAAGGTCTGCCATCCGGTGTATCTGCTCAAAGGGCAGGCGCCGGGCCTCGTTGTCGCGCACCAGGTACACCTCGCGGGCCTGGGGGGGCTGGCGGCCGTCCCACAGGCCGGTCTGGTAAAGGCTGTCGAGGATATCGCGCCCCTGGGCCTGCAGGGCGTTCCACTGCCGCTGGGCGAAGTCGGCCCTGGGGAAATAATTCGGGAATTCGGCCTGGTAGGCACTGTATACCTGCCGGGCCTTTTCGGTATCAAAGCGATAATATGGGACCTGGGACCGTTCGAGCTGTTCCCGTTCCTGTTGCAGATCTTGCTGCGATTTTCGGATCGAAAAATCGAAGGGGGCGTAGAGGTTTTCGTACTGCCAGGGCTTGCCCTTCTGGAATTCGTATTTGAACTGCCCTCCTTTGGGAAAGAAAAAAACAATGGCCGCGATGGTCGCAAAGTACAGGAGGTACTTGTAGATCAGCGAATGGGAACGCAGTAAGGTATCCAGCGTTTTTGACATGCCTTGGGCTTGTTGCCATCAAAAATAGAAAAATCCGGTGGCATGGAAGGCTTTTGCCGTGCCAAGTAGAAGGGTCCGGCAATTAATTCGTATTTTGGACCCATCAAAATATTTCAAAGATGAAAGAGGTCGTAGTCGTATCTGCCGTGCGGACGCCTATCGGCAGTTTTATGGGGGCCCTCTCCACCATTCCGGCCCCGAAACTGGGAGCCGCTGCCATCAAAGGCGCCCTTGACCGCATCGGGCTCGACCCCGGCCTGGTCGACGAAGTGCTCATGGGGCATGTCGTGCAGGCGGGAGCCGGACAGGCCCCGGCCCGGCAGGCAGCCCTGTACGCCGGCCTTCCCGATACAGTGCCCTGCACCACGGTCAACAAGGTATGCGCCTCGGGCATGAAAGCCATTATGCAGGCGGCCCAGAGCATTGCCCTGGGCGACAACTCCATCGTGGTTGCCGGCGGCATGGAAAACATGAGCCTCATCCCCCACTACGTGCACATGCGCACCGGCCAGAAATTCGGCCCGGCCACCCTCGAAGACGGGATGCAGCGCGACGGCCTGGTCGATGTGTACGATCAGCAGGCCATGGGGGTCTGCGCCGATGCCTGTGCCACCGAATACCGCTTTAGCCGGGAAGAGCAGGACAACTATGCCATACAATCGTACCAGCGCGCCGCCGAGGCCTGGAAAAACGGGGCCTTCAACGCCGAGGTAGTGCCGGTGGAAGTGCCGCAGCGCCGGGGGGAACCCCTTTTGGTCGGCGAAGACGAGGAATATAAAAACGTGATCCTCGACAAGATCCCGACCCTTCGGCCCGCCTTTACCAAAGACGGTACTGTTACGGCTGCCAATGCCTCCACCATCAACGACGGGGCTGCTGCCCTCGTGCTCATGAGCGCCGAAAAGGCTGCCGAGCTGAAACTGAAGCCCCTGGCCCGGATCCGCAGCTATGCCGACGCGGCCCAGGAGCCCAAATGGTTCACCACCGCCCCGGCCAAGGCCCTGCCCCTGGCCCTTGACAAGGCGGGCGTGAAACTGGAAGACATCGACTTTTTCGAGTTCAATGAAGCCTTCAGCGTGGTGGGGCTGGCCAATATCAAACTGCTTGGCCTGTCTGATACCGTAGTCAACGTAAACGGGGGCGCGGTTTCCCTGGGCCACCCCCTGGGGTGTTCCGGGGCGCGCATTACCGTGACCCTGATCCATATCCTGCACCAGCGCCAGGCACGCCTGGGGGCCGCAGCCATCTGCAACGGGGGCGGAGGGGCCTCAGCCCTGGTGATCGAACGGCTCTAACCCCCGCCGCTCCGGTATGCGCTACGGAATCTGCCCCCTGAGCCTGGTCCCAGTCTACGAATCGCCTGATGCGGGTTCGCGCCTGGCCACCCAATTGCTCTACGGGGAGTGTTTCAAGGTATTGGAATCGCGCAAAGCCTGGCACCGGGTGCGCCTGCACTTCGATGCCTCGGAAGGCTGGGTCCGCGACGGGCAGTTCACCGAGCTGGACGAAAACACCTACCAGCAGGGTGCCCTTAAGGAACCCTCGGGGTGCGCGGCCGACCTGATCGGACACCTCTGCACTTCAGACGACCTCCTGATCCCTGTACTCCTGGGCTCTGACGCCGGCAATGCAGGAATCCTGAAACACCGGTACGAAGGGGTGGTCTTCCCGCAAGGCCCGCAAAAGAACCAATTGGCAACCACGGCCCTCCTTTACCTCCACAGCCCTGAGATGGAGGGCGGGCGCTCCCCCTTCGGCATCGATGCTGCCGGCCTTACCCAAATGGTCTACAAGTGCTGCGGGTACCCCCTGAAGCGGACCCCCGCGGCACAGGCCACCCAGGGCACGGCCCTCAGCTTCATCGAGGAAAGCGCCCCGGGCGACCTGGCCTTTTTCGACGGCCCTGACGGCACTATCAACCACGTGGGCATCATCATGCAAGACAATTACATCATCCATACCTTAGGGCAGGTGCGCATCGACCGCCTTGACCACACCGGCATCTTCAACACCGAACGCCGGCGGTATACCCACTCCCTGCGGGTGATCAAGCAAATCCTTTAAAACAAAAAACCCTGACGTTGCGGTCAGGGTCTTTCCGGGTCAGCGCCGGGTTATTATTCTCCCAACAATTTTTTGATCCGCATGAACTCTTCGGTATTGCCGAGGGCAGCGTAGATGTTCTTCAGCTGGGTGAGGATGCCCTGGTTGTCAGGGTTCGTCTTCAGCGCATCTTCCAGGATGGTAGCCCCCTGCATGAAAAGGGAATCCTTTTTCTCTTTGAGCTCGTCATAACGGGCGATATCGGCTTTGGAATTGCCAAGGCTGTTCATTTCGTCGATCAGGGCGTTCCCCTCGTTCACATAGGTGGTAGACAGGTTCAGCTGGGCATTCACATAGCCCGGGTTGATCTCGATCGCCTTCAGGTAGGCCGCGCGGGCCTCTGCCACATTGCCCTGCTCCATGTTGATCACCCCGATGTTGTAATGCAGGTCGGCGTTGTCGGGGGCCATCCGGGCGGCTTCAGCCATCAGCTCCTTGAACTTGTCCTTATCGCCCATCTGGTAGTGCAGGTTGGCTTCGTTCAGCACCAGGTTCACGTCGTCAGGATTATCGGCCCGGGCATCCTTGTAGGCACCCAGGGCTTCTTCGTTCCGGCCCAGCTGGGTATAGATCAGGGCGATGTTCCTGACGATCTCGGCTTTCTTGGAAGGTTGCTTCTCGTCTATCGGGTTGGCATAGGCGCCTGATTTAACCATCAGGTCGCGCTGTACCTGGTTCATCTCTTCCACCTCGCCGGTTTCCACATTGGTTGCCTTGTAGACAATGGAACTTCCGTCATAGCCGATGTTTTTGAGCTCGTTGTAGTACCCCAGGGCCTTTTCGTAATTACCCCCGTTTACGGCGCTGCTGGCGGCGTAGTAGAGGTAAACGGTATCGGCGGGGCTGAGCTGGTAGCTCAGGTAAAGCTTGTCTGCTGCGGAATCGAAATTCTTGTTGGAGTTATCGTCTACGGCAGAGTTGACCAGGTCACGAGACAACTTGAGCAGGTACTGCTTGTTTTCGTCCGTATACTTGGTCTTGCCGCTCTGCGCCTCGATGGCATTCGACTTTTTGAAAGCCTCGGCAGCAGGGTTGAAGGCATTGCCGTCGCCCTTCTCGGCCAGGTCGGTATAGGTTCTCCCGAGCAGGTGGTAATACTGGGCCTGGGTGCGGTCATCGGCAGCGGCAATCAGGCCGCTGGCTCCTTCGAGGGTCGCTTTGGCAGAAGCCGCATCGCCGCTCTTGAGCGCCTTCTCGGCTTCCTTGATTTCGTTTTTCTGTGCAAAACCGACGGCCCCGGTTAGTAAGGCTGCCAGTACGATAATCTTGGTTTTCATGAAATAGTGTTTAACTGATATACGTAATTAAGTTACTCTTGGTTTTCGCTTTCGTTTGTATCAAGAGCCGTGCCATCTTCATCGGTCTGTACATCGAGGTCCCGGATGTCGGTCTCGTCCAGGTTATCTTCCTCCTTCATCACCTTGGCCACGGCGGCTATGGAATCGCCCCCCTTCAGGTTGATCAGTTTGACGCCCTGGGTGGCCCGCCCCATGGTGCGGAGGTCTTCCATGCTCATGCGGATGGCAATGCCCGATTTGTTGATGATCATCAGGTCGTCGGAGTCACTCACGTTCTTGATGGCGACCAGGCCCCCGGTCTTTTCCGAGATGGAAATGGTCTTGACCCCTTTCCCGCCCCGGTTGGTGATGCGGTAATCTTCCACGTTGGAACGCTTGCCGTATCCGTTTTCGGAAACCACCAGAATATCCTCGTCGAAATTGTTCACCGAGACCATTCCGATCACCTCATCGGCATCGTCGGCCAGGGTAATGCCCCGCACCCCAGAGGCACCACGGCCCATCGGGCGGGTCTTGCTCTCCTCGAAACGGATGGCCTTCCCAGACCGGAGCCCCAGGAAGATCTGGCTGGTGCCGGTGGTGAGGCGGGCTTCCAGGAGTTCATCCCCCTCGCGCACGCCGATGGCGATAATCCCGTTCTGTCGGGGGCGCGAATACTGCTCCAGGGAAGTTTTCTTCACAATGCCCTTCTTGGTGGCCATGATCACGTAATGGCTGTTCACATAGTCTTCGTCCTTCAGGTCCTGGGTGCAGATGAAGGCCTTGACCTTGTCATCCTGGGCGATGTTGATCAGGTTCTGGATGGCCCGCCCCTTTGAGGTGCGGCTGCCTTCCGGGATCTCGAAGACCCTCAGCCAGTAGCACTGCCCCTGCTGGGTAAAGAAGAGCATGTACTGGTGGTTGGTGCCCACGAAGAGGTGCTCCAGGAAGTCTTCCTGCCGCGTGGCAGAGGCCTTCTGCCCCACCCCGCCCCGTTGCTGGGTGCGGTATTCCGTCAGGGGGGTCCGCTTGATATAGCCGGCGTGCGAAATGGTGATGACCACCTGCTCATCGGGGATCATGTCTTCGATGCTGAAGTCACCCCCGGCGTAGTTGATCTCACTGCGGCGCGGGTCGCCGTATTTTTCCTTCACCTCCCGCAGTTCGTCCTTGATGATCTCCATCCGGCGTTCTTCCCGGGCCAGGATGTCCTTCAAATCCTCGATGTTGGCAAGCACCTCTTCGTATTCGGAACGGAGCTTGTCCTGCTCCAGGCCGGTGAGCTGGCGCAGGCGCATCTCCACGATGGCCCTGGCCTGGAGCTCAGACAGCTCAAAGCGCTTGATGAGGTTCTCCCGGGCCTCGTCTGCATTGGCGCTGCCGCGGATGATGGCGATCACCTCGTCGATGTTGTCGGAGGCAATGATCAGCCCCTGCAGGATGTGCGCCCGCTCCTCTGCTTTTTTCAGCTCGAATTCCGAACGGCGCACCACCACCCTGTGGCGGTGTTCCACGAAATGCGTGATGAGGTCCTTCAGGTTGAGCAGCTGCGGCCGGCCCTCAACCAGCGCGATGTTGTTCACGCTGAAAGACGATTGCAGGGCCGTGTACTTGTACAGCATGTTCAGCACGATATTCGGGATCGCATCGCGCTTGAGCACATACACGATGCGCATGCCCTTGCGGTTCGATTCGTCCCGGATCGAGGCGATGCCGTCGATTTTCTTTTCGTTGATCAGGTCGACCGTCTTCTTGATCATGTCGGCCTTGTTGATCTGGTAGGGGATCTCGGTGACCACGATGCATTCGCGGCCCTGAACCTCCTCGTTGTGGGCCTTGGCGCGGATCACCACCCTGCCCCGGCCGGTGTGGAAGGCTTCCTTCACCCCGTCATACCCGTATATGGTGCCCCCGGTCGGGAAGTCGGGGGCCTTTACGTGCTGCATGAGCTCGTCGATGCCGATCTCGCGGTTGTCTATATAGGCGATGGTGCCGTCAACCACTTCCGAGAGGTTGTGGGGGGGCATGTTGGTGGCCATCCCCACGGCAATCCCCGAGGCGCCGTTGACCAGCAGGTTCGGGATGCGGGTGGGCAGCACCACGGGTTCCTGGAGGGAATCGTCAAAGTTGAGCTGGTGGTCTACGGTGTCCTTTTCGATGTCGGCCAGCATCTCATCGGCGATCTTGCGCATGCGCGCCTCGGTGTACCGCATGGCCGCCGGGCTGTCGCCGTCGATGGAGCCGAAGTTGCCCTGCCCGTCTACCAGCATGTAGCGGAGGCTCCAGTCCTGGGCCATCCGCACCATGGTGTCGTAAACCGAGGTATCGCCGTGCGGGTGGTATTTTCCGAGCACCTCCCCGACGATACGGGCTGATTTTTTATACGCGCTGCTCGAGCGCACTCCCAATTCGTGCATACCGTAAAGTACCCTGCGGTGGACGGGCTTGAGGCCGTCCCTGACATCGGGCAGGGCACGTGACACAATGACCGACATCGAGTAGTCGATGTAGGCTGATTTCATCTCGTCCTCGATGTTGATGGGGATCAATTTTTCTCCTTCCGCCATACTGTGATTTTAGCTGAAAATTAGAGGTTAAAAAATCAGGGCAATATACGCAAAAACAAGCCTTTTAAGCCATTTTTGGTCGGTTTTATTAAAGAATTTATCAACACAAAAAGGGGGGTCAAACGTTCATAAAACGCCTGTTAAATATTTTGTAATCAGGTGTTTTTTTCGTCATTTCGGTTTGCTTTGTCGAATAAGGGAACGGTATTTGACGTTCTCTCGATTAGATTTACTAATTTTAGGTTTGAATTCGGAGGATTTATGGACGATAATTTTTCACCAAGAGTTAAAGACGTAATTGCGTACAGCAAGGAAGAGGCTTTGCGCCTGGGCCATGATTTCATCGGCACCGAGCACCTGATGCTGGGTATCCTGAGGGATGGGAACGGGAAGGCCATCAGCATCCTGGATGCACTGGAGGTAGACCTGGATCATTTGCGCAGGAAGGTGGAAATACTCAGCCCCGCCAACCCGAATGCCGGTGCCCACCCCAAGGACAAGAAGAACCTGCACCTGACCCGGCAGGCCGAACGGGCCCTGAAGACGACCTTTCTGGAAGCCAAGCTGTTCCAGAGTTCTTCCATCAACACAGCCCACCTGCTGCTCTGTATCCTGCGAAACGAAAACGACCCCACCACCAAGTTGCTGCACAAGATGAAAGTCGACTATGACGGGGTAAAAGAGCAATTCAAGAGTATGATCACCAGCGAAGACGATTACACAGACAGCCCGACTTCAGAATCGTTCCAGGGCGATCCGGACGACACCGGGGAGGCCAAGGAGGGTTCTTTTGGCGCCGGGGGGGCCGCCCAGAAAGGGAGCAAAAAATCCAAGACGCCGGTTTTGGACAATTTCGGGCGCGACCTGACGCGCCTGGCCGAGGAAAACAAGCTCGACCCCGTGGTGGGCCGCGAAAAGGAGATCGAACGGGTCTCCCAGATCCTCAGCCGTCGCAAAAAGAACAACCCCCTGCTGATCGGGGAGCCCGGCGTGGGCAAGAGCGCCATAGCCGAAGGGCTCGCCCTGCGCATCATCAACAAGAAGGTTTCGCGCATCCTCTACAACAAGCGGGTGGTAACCCTCGACCTGGCTTCGCTGGTCGCAGGCACCAAGTACCGCGGGCAGTTCGAGGAGCGCATGAAGGCCGTGATGAACGAACTGGAGAAGAACGACGACGTGATCCTCTTTATCGATGAGATCCACACCATCGTCGGGGCCGGGGGCGCCACGGGCAGCCTCGATGCCTCCAACATGTTCAAGCCGGCCCTGGCCCGGGGAGAAATCCAGTGCATCGGGGCGACTACCCTCGATGAATACCGCCAGTACATCGAAAAGGACGGGGCCCTGGAGCGCCGGTTCCAGAAAGTCATGGTAGAGCCCACCACGGTAGAGGAAACCATCGAGATCCTGAAGAACATCCGGGGCAAATACGAAGACCACCACAACGTATACTACACCGAAGAAGCCCTTGAGGCCTGTGTGAAGCTGACCAACCGCTACATGACCGACCGCTTTCTGCCCGACAAGGCCATCGATGCCATGGACGAGGCCGGCTCGCGGGTGCATATCGTGAACATGGATGTGCCCAAGCAGATCCTGGAGCTCGAAAAACAGCTCGACGAGGTGCGGGAACTGAAAAACAGCGTGGTCAAAAAGCAGCGGTACGAAGAGGCTGCCAAGTTGCGCGACGATGAGAAGCGCCTGGAAAAGGACCTCGCCACCGCCCAGGAAAAGTGGGAGGAAGACAGCAAATTGCACCGTGAGACCGTCACCGAAGACAATGTGGCCGATGTGGTCTCCATGATGAGCGGCATCCCCGTGAACAAGATTGCCCAGACCGAGAGCAACAAGCTGGCCAAACTCCCCGACCTGATCAAGAACAGCGTGATCGGGCAGGATGAGGCCGTGGCCAAGGTGGCCAAGGCCATCCAGCGGAACCGGGCCGGGCTCAAAGACCCGAACAAGCCGATCGGCAGCTTTATCTTCCTGGGCCAGACCGGCGTGGGCAAGACGCAGCTCGCCAAGGTACTGGCCAAGGAGCTTTTCGATTCAGAAGACGCCCTGATCCGCATCGACATGAGCGAATACATGGAAAAATTCGCCATTTCGAGACTGGTGGGCGCCCCTCCCGGATACGTGGGGTACGAAGAAGGCGGGCAGCTCACCGAGAAGGTGCGCCGCAAGCCCTATTCCGTGATCTTGCTCGACGAGGTGGAAAAGGCCCACCCGGATGTCTTCAACATGCTGCTGCAGGTGCTCGACGACGGGTACCTGACCGACAGCCTGGGCCGGAAGATCGATTTCCGCAATACGATCATCATCATGACCTCCAATATCGGGGCCCGGCAGATCAAGGACTTCGGACAGGGGGTCGGATTCGGCACCTCAGCCCGGAAATCTCAGGAAGACACCCACCAGAAAACGGTGATCGAAAACGCCCTGAAAAAGGCCTTTGCCCCTGAATTCCTGAACCGGATCGACGACGTGATCGTGTTCAACCCGCTCGAGCGGGAGCATATCCACCTGATCATCGATATCGAGCTCAAGAAGCTCTACTCGCGCATCAAGGAGATCGGGTACAACCTGATTCTGACCGACAGGGCACGCGATTACATCGCAGAGAAAGGCTTTGACAAGCAATACGGGGCTCGCCCGCTCAAGCGCGCCATCCAGAAGTATATCGAAGACGCCCTGGCCGAGGAAATCGTCAACTCCAAGCTCAGCGAAGGAGACAGCATTACCATGGACCTCGACGAGGCTGACGACAAGCTCACCATCTCCATCAAAAAGGGGAGTAAGTCATCGAAGGAAGCCTGAGGCCCTACAGCGTTTCAAACATGGGAGTCGTCTTCGGACGACTCTTTTTTTTTAGGGCTGCGCGCAAAAGGCGTAGGAATAAAAACACAGGTTTCGCACCCCCCGTGCCACTTGAACGATATTTGAGCCGATCGTCTATTATTTTTCAGCCCGCAGGGCCATCGGCCTACTTTCGTAACCGAGACACACTAAAGAAATTGGGAATGAACTACGGACCGGCCAAACGGACCGTCATCGTCAGGGAGTACCTGCTCGATGTCGGAAAAATCCAGGTCTACGACAACTACATGGTAGCCGCCTTTGACGAGGGCGCCACCCTGACCCTGGAACGCGCCTATCAAATCATCGGGATCTCTGAAATCCATTTCAGGGAGAAGCACTTTGGCCTGATCAGCCTGCGCACGCATTCGTTCGCCATCGATCCCCTCGTGTACACCTACCTGAGGGAGCTTGAAAACCTGAAGGCCATCGCCATCGTTTCTTCCAAGGACGTGGATATGCACAACTTCCCGATCGAAAAGATGTTCTTCAAAAAGCCGATGAAGTTCTTCATTGATTACAAAAACGGCCTTGACTGGGTGCGCAGGCGCCTGAGCCAGAATTGACCCCTTCTATACGTCGATGCCACCGGCACCCCCGGTTGCGCCCGCATGCGCGGCCAGCTCCCGGAAGGCCGGGCCAATCCCTTCAATGATTCCGGAAGCCGTCAGGGCTTCAAGCCCTGTCTGGGGCAGCATGAGGTCACCCGCCCGTCCGTGGAGGAACACCCCGAGCAGGGCCGCCTGAAGCGGCCCATATCCCTGGGCGAGCAGCCCGGTGATCATCCCGCTTAAAACATCCCCGCTGCCGGCCGTGGCCATGCCTGGGTTGCCACTCTCGTTCACATACCCCCTGCCCTCGTAGAATACAATTGTATGGGCGCCTTTGATCAGGAGCACGCACCCGAGGCGGGTGGCAAAATCGCGGGCCTTTGCGAGTTTTTCAAAATCGTCTGCCCAAGGTCCGATCAGGCGCTTCAGCTCTCCCGGGTGGGGGGTCAAAATGCTGCCCGCGGGGAGGGCCTTCAGGGCCTCAGGCTGTTCGCTGAGCAGGTTCAGGCCGTCTGCGTCGACCAGCAGCGGTTGCCGTTGGCGGGCCAGCCATTCCAGGAAGGCCTGCCGCGTTTCGGGCAGGCGACCCATGCCCATGCCCAGGCCGGTGGCAAACCCTTCCC
>CAYWZF010000075.1:0-10875 GCA_964461555.1 uncultured Robiginitalea sp.
GTTGCGGGAGGCTTCCTTATATGTTACCCTGGAACCCTGCTGCCACCATGGAAAGACGCCCCCCTGCACCGACCTGATCCTGCAAAGCGGCATTCCCAGGGTGGTGGTCGGCCTGCAGGACCCCCATGACAAAGTAGCGGGGCAGGGCATCGCCCAATTGCGGGCCGCCGGGTGCGAGGTGGCCGTGGGGGTGCTGGAAGCTGCCTGCCGCCACCACCACAGGCGGTTCCTGACCTTTCACGGAAAAAGAAGGCCTTTTATCATCCTGAAATGGGCCCAGAGCCCGGACGGATTCCTGGCGCCCGACCCGGCCCGCCGCAAGCCGGAACAACCTTTCTGGATCAGCGGGAGGCGGTCGCGCCAGCTGGCCCACAAATGGCGCACCGAAGAAGCGGCCATCCTGGTAGGGACCGAAACGGCCCTCTCAGACAACCCGCGGCTGACCAGCCGCCACTGGCAGGGGGCCGACCCATTGCGCATTCTCATTGACCGCACCTTGCGGGTTCCGCCCCACTCCCACCTGCTCAGCGGGGAGGCCAGTACGCTGGTGGTATGCGAACCGGGGCGCGAAGAGCCTTCCCGGCACGGGGTAGACTACCTTCCCCTCAATTTCGGGCCGGGCTTCGAAGGGCGGCTCTGCGCCGCCTTGCACCAACGGCATATCCTGAGCCTGCTGGTTGAAGGCGGTGCCCGCACCCTTGCGGCCTTTCTGGGCAGCGGCCTTTGGGATGAAGCCCGGGTCTTTGAAGGGCGACAGACCCTGGGCGGGGGTATTCCGGCACCCCGGCTAACCGGAACCCTCCTGGAGCAAAGGCAGGTGGGCGAAGACATTTTACGAATCTGGCAACATGATTAAGAACCTTATCTTTGATTTTGGGGATGTGCTGATCAACCTCGACAAACGGGCTGTGCCCGAGGGGCTGGCAGCCTACGGCCCCAGGGCGCTCGACGGCCGGCTCGAAAGCCTGGCCCGCCGCTATGAAAAAGGGCAGGTCAGCACCGACCGGTTTATAGGCGAGGCCTGTGAAATATTGCAGGAAAACAAGCCCGAAAAGCTTGTCACCCTTTGGAACCAGACCATTCGCGATTTCCCTGAAGAACGGCTCGTTTTTCTGGAATCCCTGAAACAGGCCGGCACCCACCGCATGTTTTTGCTGAGCAATACCAACGCCCTGCACATTGCGTTTGTGGAAGCCCAGATGGGCCCTTACCAGTACGATCGCTTCCAGGACTGTTTCGAAGGCTTCTACCTTTCGCATGAAATGGGCCTGCGCAAACCGGAACCGGAGATTTTCGCCCATGTTTTGCAAAGGCACGGGCTGCAGGCCGGGGAAACACTTTTCATCGACGACACCCTCGAGCATATCCTCGGGGCGTCTTCCCTGGGTATCCACACCTGGCATCTGCAGGTCGGGAGCGAAACCATTCTGGAACTGCCAAAACGGATCTGAGATGTGGGACCTGATCTGGAGCATTGTCTGTTCCACGCTGATCTTCGTGGTTTTTAAGCTGTTCGATACCTATAAGATCCACACCCTGTACGCCATCGTCATAAACTATCTGACGGCATTTACAGTCGGCTTTTTCCTTTTCGAAGGCCCTGTGGCACCTGCTGAATGGATGGGCAGCAGCTGGCTGCTCCCGGCAGGGGCCCTGGGCATGCTGTTCAT
Source organism: uncultured Robiginitalea sp. (assembly GCA_964461555.1). Classification (GTDB taxonomy): domain Bacteria; phylum Bacteroidota; class Bacteroidia; order Flavobacteriales; family Flavobacteriaceae; genus Robiginitalea. Next base: position 1,671 of record CAYWZF010000075.1, read on the forward strand.
CTTCATCTTCAACCTGATGGCCCAAACCTCCCAGACCCTGGGGGTGTCTGTTGCCTCCGTGGCAACCAAAATGTCGCTTGTAATTCCGGTATTCCTGGGGGTGCTGCTCTACGGGGAAACCCTGGGGGCCCTTAAAATCCTGGGCGTGGCTATTGCCCTGGCCGCCGTTTTCTTTGCCTCGCTGCGGCCGGGGCAACAGCGCCTGCAGGTGCGCACCCTCTACCTGCCCGCCCTGGTTTTCCTGGGGTCGGGCATCATCGATGGCAGCCTGAAATACCTGGAGGAAACCCGGGTTCCCGATCGGGAATTCCCGCTTTTTTCGGCCAGCATTTTTCTGTCGGCAGCCCTGAGCGGCATTTTGTTCATCGGGCTCCGAAGGGGGAAACCCACTCCAGGGCTGCGGCCGAAAGACGTCCTTGGGGGGGTCGCCCTGGGCATCCCCAATTTCTTTTCGGTCTTCTTCCTGCTACGGGCCCTGCAATACCCCGGGCTGAACAGCGCCTCCCTGTTCACCCTGAACAACGTGTGCATCGTGATGGTGACTACCTTGCTGGGGATCGTCCTTTTCAGGGAGCGCCTCAGCGGGCGGAACTGGCTCGGGGTGGGCCTGGCTGTGGTAAGCATCGTCTTGGTGGGCATGTTATGACGGAATCCTACAAAACCCTTTCAGGGCCTTGCGGCCCCGTGCTGTTCAGGGAACGGAAGAGCAAATTCCTGGGCTATGCCTTTCCGGTGCTATCTGGGGAGGGGGCCCGTGAGCACCTCTCAGCCCTCTGGCAAAGGTATCCTGACGCCACCCATATCTGCTACGCCTACCGCATCGGGCACCGGCAGCCCGAAACCCGGATGAACGACGACGGGGAGCCTGCCTACTCGGCCGGGGCCCCCATTTTTGGACAACTGGAATCCTTTGACCTGTACGATGTGCTGGTATGCGTGGTGCGCTATTACGGGGGGACCAAGCTGGGGGTTGGAGGGCTTATACAGGCTTATCGCGAAACCGCCCGAATGTGCCTTGAAGAGGCCCCTGTGATCGTTAGGGAACCCGTTCGGGTGCTGCATCTCGAGTTTGGCTATGATTCCCTCGATGCCGTCATGCGAACCCTTTCCCAGCACCAGCTCTCCCCCCAAAGCCAGCAGATGGAACTGCGTTGCGCAATACAACTGCAGGTAGCAGAACACCGGGCCGAAGCCGTGATGGGGCTGTTTCGGGCCCTGGCGGGGGTCAGGGCGACATGGGCCGAACCCGGAGCGAACTGAGCCGGGTCAGCTCAGCTTTTCCATCAGGTACGATGGGCAGCGAACAGGCCTGCGCGTTACGGAGTCCATAAAGGCCAGATCGGTCTCTGCGGTGGCCAGAATTTCCCCCGTTTCAGAGCGAATTTCGTACTCAAATTCAATACGAACGGTAGGTATTTTTTTAAGCCGGGTTACGACCGTGATCTGCTCATCGTAAACGGCCGGTTTTTTATATTGTATGCAGAGTGAAATTACGGGCAAAAAGCATCCGTTTTTTTCCATGTCCCTGTAGGAAATTCCGAGGCTCCGCAACCATTCTACACGCCCCAGCTCCAGATATTGCGGGTAGTTTCCGTGATAGACCACCCCCATCTGATCAGTCTCGCCATAGCGGACCCTTAACGAAATTTCATGTTCAAACATTCGGATTGCAGGGAAAAAATAGTATATTTAAAAGGTAGACGTGAGGGCTCGGAACTTCTGAAAAAAAAAGCAAAAATTCAACCCTGATGCCGTTTTTTTTTTAGGTTTTTTGTGCACATATTTGTCTCACTTTTAAAGGACAGAAATGCTGTCCTTTTTTCTACCGTCTAACTCACATCAACCGACCGAAAGACAATCTTACCAATGAGTGTTACTGCTGATTCCGTATGGAAGAATTGTTTGGCTTTTATCGAAGACAACATACAACCGCAGGCATTCAAAACCTGGTTCGTTCCTATCAGGCCGGTCAAGCTGGCTGAAAAGGCCCTGAGCATACAGGTTCCGAGTAAGTTTTTCTACGAATGGCTCGAAGAGCACTACGTGAAATTGCTCAAGGTGGCCCTGACCCGCGAATTGGGGGAAGGCGCCAAACTGGTGTACGTGATCAAGATGGAGAACACCTATGGCAACCGGGAGCCCTTTACCGAGAAAATCCCGAGTGCCAACCGCGGGCAGCTGTCGCCCCAGGAAATGGACGTGCCGATCAAATCCAAGAACCCGGAGCTGAAAAACCCCTTTGTCATCCCCGGGATCCGCAACATCAAGATCGAGTCACAGCTCAACCCGAACTACAATTTCGAGAATTTCCTGGAAGGGGACTCCAACCGCCTGGCCCGCTCAGCCGGTATGGCCGTGGCCAACAAACCGGGGGGCACCTCGTTCAACCCCCTGCTCATCTTCGGGGGGGTGGGGCTTGGCAAGACCCACCTGGCGCATGCCATCGGGGTGGAGATCAAAGACAAGTATCCCGAGCGCACCGTGCTGTATATCTCTGCTGAGAAATTCACCCAGCAGTATATCGAATCGGTCAAAAAGAACACGCGGAACGATTTCATCCATTTCTACCAGTTGATCGACGTGCTGATCATAGACGACGTACAGTTCTTTTCGGGCAAGTCGGGCACCCAGGATGTGTTCTTCCACATCTTCAACCACCTGCACCAGAACGGCAAACAGGTGATCCTGACCTCCGACAAGGCGCCGGTAGACATGCAGGATATCGAGCAGCGGCTGCTTTCCCGGTTCAAATGGGGTCTTTCGGCTGAGCTGCAAAGCCCTGATTACGAAACCCGCGTGAGCATTCTGCGCAATAAGTTGTACCGCGACGGGGTGGAAATGCCCGAGGAGATCATCGACTACGTGGCCAAGCACATCAAGACGAACATCCGGGAACTGGAAGGGGCCATTATCTCCCTGATCGCCCAGTCTTCCTTCAACAAGAAGGAAGTGACCCTCGACCTGGCACAGCAGGTAGTCGAAAAATTCGTCAAGAACACCAAGCGGGAAGTTTCCATCGATTATATCCAGAAGGTGGTTTCGGATTATTTTGAAATGGATGTGGCCACCCTGCAGTCAAAAACCCGCAAAAGGCATATCGTGCAGGCGCGGCAGCTGGCCATGTTCTTTGCCAAGAAATTTACCAAGGCCTCCCTGGCCAGCATCGGCTCCCAGATTGGGAAACGCGACCACGCCACGGTCTTGCACGCCTGTAAGACCGTAGACAACCTGGCCGAAACGGACAAACAGTTCCGCAAATACATCGACGACCTAACCAAGAAATTCTCCTGACCACCATGCCTGTAAGGGTGCTCATGGTCTGTTTGGGAAACATCTGCAGGTCGCCCCTTGCCGAAGGCATCCTGGCCGGCCTGGCCGATCCCGCCACGTGCGAGGTCGATTCTGCCGGAACCGCCAGCTACCATGTGGGCAAGCCACCCGATCAAAGGTCGGTTCGGGTTGCGGCTGCCTACGGGATCGATATCAGCCGACAGCGCTGCAGACAATTCGAAGTGGCCGATTTCGATCGGTTCGATTATATTTTCGCCATGGACCACGAAAACCTCGACCATATCCGGCGCATGGCCCGGAACCGGGACGACCTTGCAAAAGTGTCCCTGCTTTTGGAGGCCGGGGGCTTTGGCGCAAAAGAGGTACCCGATCCGTATTACGGGGGCCCGGAGGGGTTCGAGCAGGTTTTCGCGCTCATCCGGGAAGCCTGCCGACGCATACGGCGCGACCTCATCCCATAATGGCCAGCTCATGAAAGCCACAAACCCTTCGTACGGGAAGCTCTATCTGATCCCCACTTTGCTGGGCGAAACCGAACCGCTCGAGGTATTGCCCCTGAGCATCAAGCGAGTGGTCGAGGGGCTTGAGTTTTTTATAGTGGAAAACGAGCGCAGCGCCCGGCGCTTCATCAAGAAACTGACCCCCCGCAAATCGCAGGATCAGCTGCAGCTCTTCCTGCTGAACAAGTATACCGAACCCGAATTGCTTCCCGAATACCTCGCCCCCTGCCTGAAAGGGCGTTCAGTAGGCGTTTTGTCTGAAGCCGGATGCCCGGCCGTGGCTGATCCCGGGGCGGTGATCGTGCGCCTGGCGCACCAGAAGGGCATACAGGTGATCCCCCTGGTGGGCCCATCATCCCTGCTTCTGGCGCTGATGGCCAGTGGGATGAACGGACAGAACTTTGCCTTCAACGGCTACCTGCCCATAGACCTCCACGAAAGGCGCGTGCGGATCAAGGAACTGGAAAAACGCTCAGCAGAACTGGGCCAGTCGCAGTTGTTCATGGAAACCCCGTACCGGAATGACAAGCTCTTTGCCGAACTGCTGCAAATACTGCGGAAAGACACCCGTCTCTGCGTGGCAGCCGACCTGACCCTGAAAACGGAATTCATCCGAACCCTTACGGTGGAACAGTGGAAAAGCCAGCAGCCTGACCTGAACAAGCGGCCGGCCATCTTTGTCATCCAGGCGTAGCGCTCCGGGTAAACCCGGCCCTAATGGGCTACTTTGGGGTTCTTTTGAGGGGGGATTGCCGAAATATCGTACCCACTGAATTTCCGGAGGTAATGCGCAATGCTCGTGCCATAGGCATCTTCCACATCCAGGGAACCCCCTGAGCGCAGGTATTTCTTGACATTCCCGGCCCCGGCCAGGTGGGCGGCCGCCAAAATCCCCGATTCGGTGATCTCGGTGCCGTTGATCCGCTTGCCCACAAACCTGGGGATGTCTCTGCGCAGGATCCACTTGTTGCGGGCCAGGTTGGTGGCAAATACCTTTTCCTGCAATTCTGGCGTTCGCAGAAACTGCGAGGCGTTGTACACGCCCATCAGCTGCAGCGTACCGATGCCAAACTGGTATTTCCCGAGGTATCCCAGGGTATTGGTCGTAAAGTAATTGCCTCGCGATTCCTTGAAAGCCAGCGCCTCGCGAAAGCCAATATAGGACGAACCGATAAAGGGCGGGCTTATCAGGACGGGGGTCATTTCTTGGGGAAGTGCCGGGTAGACGGCGGGAGTAGGTTGATTCACGCGCAGCGACTCGGGCACCCTGTCGGCAGAACCGTGAGAATCCAGGTCAAAACTCGTGAAGACAAAGATCATGATAAGAGGACTCAGAAGGCCGATCCATCTTTTCATATAGTTGTTTTCTTAAGACTTACAGGATTTGGGGACCCTTGCTTAAATTTCTCAGGTCAAAGATACGGCGACCCCGGAGTGGATTTGCCAAAAATATCTTAAAATGGGCATTTTATCGGATAAATGGGTTGATTTTCAGGATAATCGGCCTATCGCTGAATTTTCTGAGCATCTACCCACCGGATGTATTGCGCTTTATTTCGGTTGTGCTGCGTAAGGGTTTCCGCAAAAAGGTGGTAGCCAAAGTTGGACGTGTCGGCAACGAAATAGAGAAAATTGTGTTGTTCGGGGTTCAGAACGGCTTCCACAGCCGAAATGTCAGGCATAAAGATGGGGCCCGGCGGCAGGCCCCCATACTTATAGGTATTATAAGGGGAATCCAGCTCCAGGTCGCGGTACAGCACGCGGCGGATGACGGTGTCGAAATCCCCGCTTTCCTTCTTTATGGCAAAGATTACGGTAGGGTCGGCCTGCAGGGGCATCTGCCGCCTCAGGCGGTTCAGGTAAACCCCGGCTACCCGGGGGCGTTCATCTGCCTTGGCGGTTTCTTTGTGAACAATGGAGGCGAGGGCGATCACCTCAGCCGGGCTTAGGCCCAGTTTTTTGGCCTTCCGGCGCCGGTCTTCATTCCAGAAGCGCTCGTATTCCTGCACCATGCGGGCCCGGAAATCTGTGGCCGAGGTGTTCCAGAAAAATTCATAGCTATTGGGGATGTAGGGCACCAGGGCCTGATCTTCGGTCAGGCCATTCTCGCGCAGGAAGGCCCCATCGGTCATGGCTTGCAGCAGGGAAAGGCTGTCGGCCTCGATCTGCGAAGCTATGCGCCCGGCCAGGGCGGCCGGGGTCTCCTGGTTGTTGAACGAAACCCGCACCGGGGTGTTGCGGCTGCGCAGGGCATTTACGATTTCGTTATTGTTCATGCCCTTGTCGATGGGAAATTTCCCGGGGCGGATGTTGGTGGTATATTTCTTGCGCCTGGCCACTGCGTCGAAGGCATCGGGGTCTGCCAGCAAGGGCTGGAGCTGCCCGCGGACTTCCTCATAGGAGGCCCCGGTGGGTACATAAATAAAAGCCTGCGGATTCTCAAAAGCCGTATTTGGGCTGAAAAAGGTGCGGTATACCATAAAGGCAAAAGCGCCCCCAAAAAGGAGCCCCAGAAAGGCGGTGATAAGCAGGATCTTCTTAATGTACATCCCCGTTGATTTTCTGGAACAGGATTTCGTTTTCGAACCCGTTTGCCGTGCGGATCCAGTCTTGCCTGACCCCGGTTTCGCGGAACCCCTGCTTGCGGAACAGGCTGATGCTGGCCGCGTTGGACTGCCCTACCCCGGCATATACCTGATGCAGCCCAAGCACCTTGAAGCCATAGGCGCAAATCAGGGAGAGGGCTTCATTGCCATAACCCCTGTTCCGGTCGGCCCCTTCGGCAATGACGATCCCGATGCCGGCCCTGAGGTGGCGCGGGTCAAAGTCAAAGAGATCGATGAAGCCCACACAGGTATGGTCTGGGGTGCAGATGGCCAGCCTGAGCTGTTTTACCTCATAGATGTCGCGATGCGCCCCTTCGAGGTACTGGGTGAGCACCTTCCGCGAATAGGGCGTAAGCGTACCGCTGACCTCCCAAATAGCCGGATCATTCTCCAGCGCGTACAGGAACTCGAGGTCTTCGGGCTCCAGTGCCCGCAAATAGATCTTTTCCCCCTTTAACCGGATCATAGCCATTCCCCTTTGAAAACCAGCCGGGCCGGGCCGGTCAGCCAAATATCGGCAAACTGCCCCGGGGACTTCTGAGCAAACCGCACTTCCAGTTCTCCGCCCAGGGTTTCGACCTGCACCACGGGCCGGGTGAGGACCCCTGCCTCGTAAAGGGCCAGGGCCGAGGCGGTTACCCCGGTGCCGCAACTATAGGTTTCGTTTTCGACGCCCCGCTCATAGGTGCGCACCCTGAGGCGGTCACCCCCTATGGGGGCCACAAAGTTGACGTTGCTGCCTTCCTGCCCATAGAGGCCATAGCGGATTCGTTTCCCTTCACCGAACACATCGAGGCCATCCAGGTCGTCTACCTGCTGTACGTGATGGGGAGAGCCGGTGTTGAGGAAGCTGTAACGGGGCGTGGCATGGATTTCCCTCACCTCGGCCATCTCCAGGGAGACCAGGCCGCCCTGCATCCTGGCCCGGTGCAGGCCATCGGCCGCCACAAAGCGGCAGGTTTCGCCCACCAAACCCAAAAAGGCGGCAAAAGCCACCGCGCACCGCCCGCCATTGCCGCACATGCTTCCCTTGTGCCCGTCGGCATTGAAGTACACCATGCGGAATTCGGCTTCGGGGTCTTCTTCGAGCAGGATCAGGCCATCAGCCCCGATCCCGAACCTCCGGTGGCAAAGGCCCGCAATCCGGTCGGCATCCCCTTTCGGAAAATGCCTGTCGCGGTTATCGATCATAACAAAATCATTGCCGGTGGCCTGGTATTTGTAGAAGGTGGTCTTCATGGCTGCGATGCACAAAGATACATTTTAAATAGGCCCGGGAACCTGTTAAATGGACGTTAAACCAAAATTAATTGGGGTTGAAACTTGTAATTTTAACAATCAAAAATTCTCGTTTATGAAGCGACTGGCAGGACTTTTTCTGATGGCGCTCGCCTCGGGTGCCATTACGCTCGGGGCCTATAAATTATTTTTCGAACCCAGGGCCAACCCGTACTACGAACAGGAAGATTCCCTCCCTGTTTTCCAGACGAGCACCCTGCGCACCTCCCTGCCCGGGACCGAGGCCGGACAGCCTGACTTTATCATGGCGGCCGAGACTACGGTCAATGCCGTGGTGCACGTCAAAAACCTCACCCTGAGCCGCGGGTCGGGCGGCCTGCTTGAATTCCTGTACGGGTATGAAGAGCGGGCCCGCCCACAGATCGGGACGGGTTCGGGGGTAATCATTTCTCCCGACGGGTATATCGTGACCAACAACCACGTGATTGCCCATGCCAGCCAGCTCACGGTGACCATGAACAACAACAAAACCTATGAAGCCTCCGTGGCGGGCACCGATCCGAATACCGATATCGCCCTGCTCAAGATCGAGGCTGAACGCCCCCTGCCCTACCTGGCCTTTGGCGACTCCGACAACCTTCGGCTCGGGGAATGGGTGCTGGCCGTCGGCAACCCCTTTAACCTGACCTCGACCGTCACCGCTGGCATTGTAAGCGCCAAGGCGCGCGACCTGGGCCGAAACCAGTCCTTCATCCAGACCGATGCGGCCGTCAACCCCGGCAACAGCGGGGGTGCCCTGGTAAACACCAATGGCGACCTGATCGGGATCAATACGGCCATCACCTCCCAAACCGGGGCGTATATCGGGTATTCTTTCGCCGTGCCCAGCAACATTGCCCGGAAAATCGTGGAAGACATCCTCGAATACGGGGATGTGCAAAAAGGGGTACTGGGTATCGAAGCCCCCCGCCTGAACACCAACTATGCCCGGGAAAATGGCCTGGATGAAATCGACGGGGTTTATGTCGATGGCGTGGAAGAAGATTCAGGGGCCGATGAAGCGGGCCTGCAAAGGGGAGATGTCATCCAAAGGATAGATGACATCCAGATCCGGAAGTTTGCCGACCTGGTGGGCTATATTTCCACCAAACGTCCGGGCGACCAGGTACAGGTTACCGTGGAACGCGACGGAGACCAGCTCATCATGCCTGTGAAAATACGGGAGCGCCAGAGCCTGAACCTCCCGAACCTGGGCATGAAAGTCAAGAACCTTTCCAAAGAGGACCGTAAAACCTACCGTACCGATAATGGGGTCAAGATCATCGCCGTGCCTGAGGCCTACAGCCGATATGGCCTGGTAGGCAAAGTGATCCTGGCCATAGACGATGTGGAGATCACCGATATCGAGCAGGCGCGTGAGCTATCCGCGCGTATTTCCCGCTACGGGAATACGAGCATCACCCTGCTTGACGATAAAGGCTCCCGCGAGCGCATAATCTTCCAGTAATTTTGCGAATTCATCAAAGAATCCCGCCAAAGCAGGCGGGATTTTTTATTTGTATGAGAATG
>CAYWZF010000075.1:10885-14604 GCA_964461555.1 uncultured Robiginitalea sp.
CTATCCCAAAATATTCGAAATACATAATTTTGTAACCAAACAATCTACCGCTGCATGAACCCATCGAACTACGAAAAAGAACTGGCCTTCCAGGCCGATCGCCGCAAGGCCACCACCGAATTCATCAAGCTCATTAGCGATCTCTGGTACGACAAGGCGATCGAGGTGGTGCTGTTCCGCAACCAGATCATCGACAAAAACGTCAGCGATATCATCAACCTGCATGAGTACGCCGGGCAGTTCGTGCAGAAACCCATCTCCATCTTCGACTCGGTGGAACTGCTGCGGGCCATCAGCGATATACAGCTGCCACCTTCCAAGCTGGATATCGGCAAGCTTACCTATGAATACCACTCCGAAGAAAACAACGATTTCCACAATGCCAAGGCATTCATCCTGGATAAGCTCAAAGATGCCCGCTCTTATCCTGAAATTGCCCCCAAAGATGTGGTGCTTTTCGGATTCGGACGCATCGGCCGCCTGCTGGCGCGCGAACTGATGGCCAAGACGGGCAAGGGCAACCAGTTGCGCCTCAGGGCCATTGTCACCAGGGGAGGGCTTACCCCCGAGGTGCTTGAAAAAAGGGCAGCCCTGCTCCGCACCGATTCGGTGCACGGCCCCTTCTCAGGCACCGTGGAGGTAGACCGCAAAAACAAGGCCCTGCTGATCAATGGCACTACGGTGCACATGATCAACGCCTCCAGCCCCGAAGAAATCGACTACACCCAATACGGGATCAAAGAAGCCCTGGTAATCGACAATACCGGGGTTTACCGCGACAAGGTCGCCCTGGGGCGGCACCTCAGCGCCCAGGGGGTGGCCAAGGTGCTGCTCACGGCACCCGGCAAGGGCATCCCCAACATTGTGCACGGGGTCAACCACCGGGAGTATAACCCTGATTCGGAAGACCTTTTTTCTGCAGCTTCGTGCACCACCAACGCCATTACCCCGGTGCTGAAGGTGGTCGAAGATTCCCTGGGCATCCGAAAAGGGCACCTCGAAACCATACACGCCTATACGAATGACCAGAACCTGGTCGACAACATGCACAGCAAATACCGCCGGGGAAGGGCCGCCGGGCTCAATATGGTAATAACCGAAACGGGGGCCGGAGAAGCCGTGGCCAAAGCCCTCCCCTCCCTCGACGGGAAGCTTACCTCCAATGCCATCAGGGTGCCTGTCCCCAACGGATCCCTGGCTATCCTCCACCTGGAGCTCCGTCAGAAAACGAGCCTGGACGGAATCAATACCATCCTGAAGAAGTACGCCCTGGAAGGGGATTTGGTGGAACAGATCAAATATTCGCTGAGCAATGAGCTGGTATCTACCGACATCATTGGCACCTCAGCCCCGGCCATCTACGACAGCCGGGCCACCATTGTATCAGACGACGGCAAGAATGTGGTGCTCTATGTCTGGTACGACAATGAATTCGGCTACGCCCACCAGGTGATCCGCCTGGCAAAATATTTGGCAAAGGTTCGGCGTTATACCTATTACTAAGGGCATGTGCCCGGCAGCAGCGGGCTGCGCAATGCCCCTGCAGGGAAGGGTATTTGGCCCGATGTTTCCTATTTTCGCATGAATAAACTACTTTAGCCTCACCTTGAATCTTTTAACCTAAGAACCACCAGCAATGAAGCTAAACAGAATTCTTCCCCTGCTTGCCTTCTTGCTGTGCTATGGCATTGCCACAGCCCAGGAAGCAGAAGAAGAACTTTCCCTCGACAGCGGGAGTATCGAGAGCCAGTTCGAGTACATTTACAAGGCCTCCGGAAACTACAATGCGGAAGGGAAGCGCTATGAAGTGGTACGGGCCAACTCGCTCGACAAGCTCCGCGACAATGTACTTGACAGCCTGAAGGCCTCCCGGGCCGAATTCAACGGGCTGAACGCCACCATCAACAGCCAGAAGTCCACGATCGACGACCTGAATGCCAGATTGGAAGAAACCACCCGAAAACTCAGCGAAGTTTCCAATGAAAAGGACAGCATGTCCCTGTTCGGGGCCGGGGTGTCCAAAGCGACCTACAACGTGGTGCTCTGGACCATTATCATCAGCCTGATGCTCTTATTACTGCTGTTTGTCTTTCGGTTCCGGCGAAGCAACGTACTCACCCAGGAAGCAAAGGCCAAGCTTTCCGACCTGGAGGCAGAATACGAAGAGCACCGCCGCAAGGCCCTCGAGCGCGAGCAGCGCATCAGCCGGCAGCTCCAGGACGAGATCAACAAATACAAGAAATCCAAATAATACCAGCGCCCCCGTTCCGGGGGCATTTTTTTCATCCATGGAAATCGTGCAGGCCGGTGCGGAACATCTGGAAGCTCTCATCCCATTGTTGGACGGGTACCGGGTTTTCTACGGGCAGGCCGGCAATGCGGAGGCGGCCCGCCGATTTCTGGGCGAGCGGCTGCGTCTGAAAGATTCCGCCCTCTTTCTGGCCCTGGATTCGGGCCAGGCCGTGGGGTTCACCCAGCTTTACCCTTCCTTTTCAACGGTGAGCCTGGAGCCCCTCCTGATCCTGAACGACCTGTACGTGCTTCCGGAGTACCGTGGCAAGGGATGGGGCGAGGCCCTGCTCAGAAAGGCACAGGAATATTGTGCCGACACGGGTTGCAAGGGCCTGGCCCTGGAAACCGGCACCGGAAACCCGGCCCGGCATTTGTACGAGCGCCTGGGCTGGGAGCAGGATACCCATTGTTTTCACTATTTTTGGACCTGCCGGCAGAAGAACCTGCCTTAAGATACCCAGCATGCGCATCGATATCATCACCGTTTTGCCGGAATTGCTCAAGAGCCCCTTTGAGGCATCTATCCTGAAACGGGCCATTGACAAAGGGCTGGTCGAAATCCACCTGCACAACCTCAGGGATTATGCCACCAACCGCTACAAGCAGGTAGACGACTACCCGTTCGGAGGGGGGGCGGGCATGGTGCTGATGGCCGAGCCCATAGACCGCTGCATGACCGATCTGACCTCCCAACGGGCTTACGACGAGATCATTTACATGACCCCCGATGGGGAGCCCCTGAGGCAGGCGGCGGTCAACCGCCTTTCCTTAATGGGCAACCTGCTGATCTTGTGCGGGCACTACAAAGGGGTTGACCAGCGCATCCGCGACCTTTGGATTACCCGCGAAATCTCCATTGGCGATTACGTGCTTTCGGGAGGGGAACTGGGGGCAGCCGTGCTCTGCGATGCGGTCATCCGCCTGCTTCCCGGGGTGCTGAGCGACGAGACATCGGCCCTTACCGACACCTTCCAGGACAACCTGCTCGCGCCCCCTGTATACACGCGCCCCCGTGAATTCAAGGGGCTGAGCGTACCGGAGGTGCTCCTGGGCGGGCACAGCGGAAAAATCGAAACCTGGCGCGAAGAACAGGCCCTGAAAAGGACCCGGGAACGCCGTCCGGACCTACTGGACCACCCCTGAGCTTCAAATTTCAGGGAATTTCCTTGCCTTTTGTGATTAATCGCTTATTTTTGCACACGATTTTGGATCAACCTCTGACGAGGTACGTGCATGTTGGTTCGAAAAAACTCTAATCTATCGACATGGATTCCTTAGTAAGTTTTGTTGAAAACGAATTCGTAAGCAAAAAGGATTTCCCGGAATTCTCTGCCGGAGACACCATCACCGTCTACTACGAAATCAAGGAAGGTGAAAAAACACGTACCCAGTTTTTCCGGGGCGTTGTGATCCAGCGCCGCGGCTCT
>CAYWZF010000076.1:0-14482 GCA_964461555.1 uncultured Robiginitalea sp.
CTGCGCAACGAAAAGGTGCAGGCCATCCGCCGGCACGTAGATGCCATCAAGCACGAATTCGACGAGAAGTACCAGGATTTCATCGAGCACAAAAAGGAAGAATTCATCGACCGGGGCGGCCTGGAGTCTGATTTCCGCTATACTTCAGTGACCAAGCGGGAATTCAACGAGCTCTACGCCGAGTACCGCGAAAAGCGCAACCAGTACTACAAGAACCTCGAGCAAAACCTGAGGCAGAACCTGGCCAACCGCCTTGAGATCATCGAAGAGCTCAAAGGGCTGGTAAACGTGGAAGAAGACATGACCAGCACCTACAAGAGCTTCAAGGAGCTGCAGGAGCGCTGGCGGCACGCCGGGCCCATCCCGCGGGCCCATTACAACGATGTCTGGCGCACCTACCAGCACCATGTGGAGATCTTCTACGACTTCCTGCACCTGAACCGCGAACTGCGCGACCTGGATTTCAGGCACAACCTCGAAGAGAAGGAAAAGCTCATTGAACGGGCCGAGGCCCTGGCCTCGGAACCCGACCTGAACAAAGCCTTCCGCGAGCTCCAGACGCTCCACAAGATCTGGAAGGAAGAGGTGGGGCCGGTGGCCAAGGAAAACCGGGATGCCATCTGGGAGCGCTTCAGCGCCGCCACCAAGGCCATGCACCAGCGCCGGCAGGACCACCTGCAGGAACTTGAAAAGCGGTACGAGGTCAACCTGGAAGCCAAGCGCAAAATCATCGGCCAGATCGAGGAAATCGCGGCCCATGTGGCCGAAAACCACCGCACCATCCAGCAGCAGATCCAGGAGGTCGAAGCCCTGCGCGAGCGCTTCTTCCAGGCCGGGAAGGTGCCCCAGAAAGACAACGAACCCACCTGGGCCGCCTTCAAGGCGGCGGTGCGCAGCTTCAACCGAACCAAGAATACCTTCTACAAAGACCTGAAGAAGGAACAGCAGCACAACCTCGACCGAAAGCGTGCCCTGCTCGAACAGGCCCGGGCCCTGCAAGAGAGTGAAGACTGGGAAACCGCCACCCCTGAAATGAAGCGCATCCAGCAGGAGTGGAAACAGATCGGCCACGTGCCCCGCAAGTACTCCGACAAGATCTGGAAGCAGTTCAAGGAGGCCTGCAACCACTACTTCGACCGCCTGCACGCCCGGCGCAACCAGGCGCAGGGGCAGCAGCGCGAGAACCTCGACCACATCAACGAATTGCTGGATACCCTCAAAGATTTCCAGCTGAGCGGCAACAAGGACAAAGACCTGAAAAAGGTCCAGGAATTCCTGGGGGCCTGGAAGGAAATCGGGCAGCTGCCGCACCACAAGAAGCACCTGAACGCCAAGTTCCACAAGATCATCGACGCCCTGCTGCGCAAGCTGGGGCTGAGCAAGCAAGAGGCCGAGGTCGTCAAATACGGCAACCGGATCCAGCAGCTGGCCGGGGAAGAAGACGAGCGGGCCATCGAACAGGAACGGCAGTTCATCCGGAAGAAGATCGATGAGTTCAAAACCGAGATCCGCCAGCTCGAGAACAACCTGGCATTCTTTTCAGACCCCAGCGACCAGAACCCGCTGGTCAGGGAAGTGGTAGCCAACATAGAGCGGCGCAAGGAAACCCTGGCCGAATGGAAGGCCAAGCTCAAAAAGCTCAACATTTTGCGGAACCATCTGCACCGGGAAGATGAAGCCGATGCCCCGGAAGAAGAATAAGCCCTATCAGTCTTCGGGCACGCCGAAGAGGTCGTAGTCAGAGGCTTCCGTGATGCGGATTTGTGCGAATTCGCCCAACCTCAGGTAATGGGCTGAGGCATCGATGCGCACTTCGTTGTCGACATCGGGGGAATCAAATTCGGTGCGCCCGATGAAATACCCCCCTTCTGCCCGGTCGATCAGGCACCGGAAGGTTTTGCCAACTTTGGCCTGGTTCAGCTCCCAAGAAATACCCGCCTGCAATTCCATGATGGCATTGGCCCGCTGCTGTTTGACCTCCTCGGGCACGTCGTCGGCTAGCTGATAGGCGTGGGTGTTCTCTTCATGGCTGTAGGTAAAGCAGCCCAGGCGGTCGAACCGCGTCTCTGCCACCCACTGCCGCAGCGTTTCAAAATCTTCCCCGGTCTCGCCCGGGTACCCCACGATCAGGGTGGTCCGGATGGCAATGCCGGGCACCTCGCGCCGGAAGGTTTCGAGCAGGCGCGTGGTCTTCTCGCGGGTAGTGCCCCGCCGCATGCTCTTGAGGATAGGGTCCGAAATATGCTGCAGCGGGATGTCGATGTAGTTGCAGATCTTGGGTTCTTGCCGCATCACCTCCAACACGTCAGTCGGAAAGCCGGCCGGGAAGGCGTAGTGCAGGCGGATCCACTCAATCCCTTCCACCTGCACCAGCGCGCGCAGCAGGTCGGCCAGCGCGCGTTTCTTATACAGGTCGAGGCCGTAATAGGTCAGGTCCTGCGCGATCAGGATGAGTTCGCGCACCCCTTTGGCGGCCAGGCCCTCTGCCTCCCTGACCAGGTCTTCCACCGGCTGGCTGCGGTGGCCGCCCCGCATGAGCGGGATGGCGCAGAACGAACAGGGCCGGTCACAGCCCTCCGCGATTTTTAGGTAGGCGTAATGCGCGGGGGTCGTGGTCAGGCGTTCGCCGACGAGCTCGTGCCGGTAGTCGGCCCCCAGGGCCTTGAGCAGGCGGGGGAGGTCACGGGTGCCGAAGTAGGCATCCACATCGGGGATTTCACGCTCCAGGTCCGGTTTGTAGCGCTCGCTCAGGCAACCGGTCACGAAAACCTTGTCTACCTGCCCGGCCTCCTTTTGGCGCACGTATTCCAGAATGGTATTCACGCTCTCTTCCTTGGCATTGGCGATAAACCCGCAGGTGTTGATCACCACGATATTGCCCTGGCCTTCGTGCACCACGTCTTTGTTGCCGGCGCGCAGCTGTCCCATCAGCACTTCGGAATCATAG
Organism: uncultured Robiginitalea sp.; assembly: GCA_964461555.1. Lineage (GTDB taxonomy): Bacteria > Bacteroidota > Bacteroidia > Flavobacteriales > Flavobacteriaceae > Robiginitalea. The sequence continues at coordinate 2,948 of CAYWZF010000076.1, forward strand.
AGGTTCTTGGAGCACCCCAGGGTGACTACATTGATTCGGTTCTTTTTGAGCGATTTGGTACGCATACAACGGTTTGGGGCGCAAAAATACAACATGCGGGGCGAACCACCGCTGGCTGGCGCGAAAATGCCAGGTAATCAGTACTCTCAGTCACGGTAGGCTTCCGGCATGCGGCGGGCCGGCTGCAATTGTTCAAAGGCGTGTGCCATAGACAGCATCTCCGGGATCTGGAAGGGCTTCGTGATAAAAGTAAGGCCGGCGGGCTCCCCTGAATCCCGATACCCCATCGGAACCGTCAGGGCCGGATATTTGGCCACTGCAGCGTAGCTCGCGTGGGTGTTGCCCACCGAAAGGATGGCGTCCAGACGGTGCGTTTTGAAGGGCTCCCCCAGGTAGGCCCGGCCGGCACTGATGAGTGCAGCACGAACTTCATCACGGGTATCAGCACTGGTGGTATCTGCCAGTATGCCTTCCAGGCGGGCCTGCCCGTAGGGTATCCGAAGCAGCGAATCCTGTTTGTTGAAGGCGACCACGTCAGCCACCGAGCGTACCTGCACGGCCATCGTATCGGCCAGCTGGGTACCCAGGTAGTTGGGAAGGTCGTACTTCATGTCGATATTCAGCAAGGTCTGGAACCCTTCCAGTTCCACTTCAGGCGGGGTAAATGCCACGATCTCGGCCCCCGCCATCCTGAGCCGGTCTGCCATGGCCCGGTACAGGGAATCCGATTCGAGCAGCGACTGGAAAACCCCCAGCCGCCGGCCTCTGAGGCTACCCTGGCCCGGCAGGTACCAGCCTTCTTCCCACCCTGCTTTGAAAGCTTGCCAGTCGGTCATGTCATACCCCATCATGGCATCCAGGAGAATGCCTGCATCCGTGACATTCCGTGTCATCGGCCCAGGAGTGTCAAGGGTCCCGGAAATGGGGACGATGCCGGTACGGCTCAGCAGCCCTACGGGGGGCTTCAACCCAACGATCGAATTCTGGCTGGCCGGCGAAAGAATGGAACCCGAAGTCTCAGTTCCTACTGCCCCCATGGCATACCCGGCAGCCATGGCCGTGCCGCTTCCCGAACTGGAACCCCCGGTCTCAAAGACCCTGCGCCCATACGGGTTCAGCGTTTGCCCCCCTATGGCGCTGTAGCCCACGGGGCATCCGTCGCAAAAATAGTAGGCCCATTCGCTCAGGTTCGCCTTGCCCAGGATCAGCGCCCCTTTCTCCTTCAGGCGCGCCACTATAAAGGCATCTCCGGTGCGGTTCTTCTCCAGGGCTATGGCTCCGGCCGTGGTGGGCATGCCTTCTGTATTGATGTTGTCTTTCAATAGGACCGGCATGCCGAAGATCGGGTGGCGCGGGGCCTTTGGGTCTGCGCGCAGGGCAGCATCCCGCTCACGTGCCTGCCGGATGATATCCGGGTTCAGGGCGATCACGGTATTCAGCGTGGTGCGGTTGTCCAGTTCGTAGGTATAGATCCGGTAGAGGAAAAACCGGCACAGGTCCTCATAGGTCAGGTCGCCGTTTCGGATGTGCTCCTGTACCACAGGAATGGGCTGCTCCAGGATCAGCGGTTTCAGGCGGGTGTATTCTGAGGCCGTCATTTTCTCCACTTCGGGGTAGAGCGGAGCGAATACCTCGTTTTTATCGAGCACCCGCGACTGGATGAGCTTGTATCGCATGCGCGGGATCGGATGGTCGGCATTGGCGGCCACCTCCCGGGAATCGTCGTAGGGCGTCCATAGGGCCCCGGAGGTCTCCGGCATGGTCGCCGTGGCCGGGGGAAGGGAATCTTCGGCTGCTTCGGGCCCCGCAACTTCCGGGGCCTTCTCCGCAAACTGCCTGCACGATGAGATAAGCAAGATAAGGATGAGAATGGGCAGGAACCGACTTGGCGGTGTTTGCCCCTGGCGGGAAGTGTGTTTCTGGACCATATTGTATGTTTAATGCTCTCGGTTCAAGCGGGATGCTGCCCCCGTATATAAAAAGACCTGACATCCCCTACCGGGAATGACTGAAAAATGAATCCACAAACTCGTATTTGTTGAAGACCTGCAGGTCTTCCATCCCCTCCCCTACGCCGATATACTTGACCGGGATCTGGAACTGGTCCGAAATGCCGATGACCACCCCGCCTTTGGCCGTGCCGTCGAGCTTGGTAACGGCCAGGGCATTCACGTCGGTTACCTGGGTAAAGGCCCGGGCCTGCTCAAAGGCATTCTGCCCGGTAGACCCGTCGAGCACCAGCAATACTTCGTGGGGCGCCTCGGGCACCACCTTCTGCATGACCCGGCGGATCTTGCCCAGCTCGTTCATGAGGTTCACCTTGTTGTGCAGCCTGCCGGCCGTATCGATCAGCACCACGTCGGCATGCTGTGACAGGGCGGAGCTCAGGGTATCATAGGCCACCGAAGCCGGGTCGCTGCCCATTTGCTGTTTGACCAGGGGCACCCCGGCGCGCTGGGCCCAGATCTCCAGCTGGTCGATGGCCGCAGCCCTGAAGGTGTCGGCCGCCCCGAGCACCACTTTTTTCCCCTGCTGTCTGAACTGGTAGGCGAGTTTGCCGATGGTGGTGGTTTTTCCCACCCCGTTCACCCCGACCACCATGATCACATACGGGCCCGTGACCTCGGGCAGGGTCAGTTCCGTGGCTTCACCCGTGTGGGTTTCTGAGAGCAGGCCGGCTATTTCTTCCCGCAAAATGGCGTTGAGCTCGTCGGTGCCCAGGTATTTGTCGCGGGCCACGCGGGCTTCGATCCGCTCAATGATCTTCAGGGTGGTCGACACCCCCACATCAGAAGATACCAGAACTTCCTCCAGGTTGTCGAGCACCTCGTCGTCTACCCGTGATTTGCCGACCACTGCCTTGGAGAGCTTCCCGAAAAAGCTGGTCTTGGACTTTTCGAGGCCCTTGTCGAGGGTTTCCTTCTTCTCTGGGGTGAACAATTTCTTGAAAAAACTCATCGGTACGCGTGCTGATATGCAAAGATACGATTTTAACAACTCCGCAGGGGCGGCACCCGCCTTTCAAACAGCCCTGAAAACAAAAAACCGCCTCCATGGGGGGCGGTTCGCTTCGCGGTTTGCGGTATTTTATTTCTGGCTCAACCAGTCGTTGACCATTTCGGGCGGCATAACGGCTTCCACAAAGGTATAAGCCCCCGTTTTGGGAGACTTGACCATCTTGATGGCCTTGGTCAGCCTTTTGGAAGATGTCTGGAGGGATGCTACGGTTTTCTTAGCCATGATTCGTTATTTTATCTCTTTGTGAATGGTCATCCGCTTGAGGATGGGGTTGAATTTTTTCAATTCCATCCGGTCGGGCGTATTTTTCTTGTTCTTGGTGGTGATGTACCGGGAAGTTCCGGGCATGCCAGACTCCTTGTGCTCGGTGCATTCCAGGATTACCTGTACTCTGTTGCCTTTCTTAGCCATGGTCGCTACGCTTAAATATCAGATGACTTATATGAGGGTTCCGTTCTGTTTGGCCTCTTTCAGGACAGCGGAAATCCCTTTCTTGTTGATGGTTTTCAAAGCCCGGGCCGAAATGCGCAGGGTTACCCAGCGATCCTCTTCCGGAATGTAAAAACGCTTCTTGGAGAGGTTAACGTCGAACCTCCTCTTGGTCTTGTTGATGGAGAAAGATACGTTATGCCCGTATTGTGCCTTTTTTCCGGTAAGTTCGCAGACTTTTGCCATTGCGCTTCTTTTACTTGGTTCGAAACAGGCTGCAAATTTACGTCATTTTTACCGGACCCCCAAACTTCTTTTCCAGAAATTTAATACCCGGGTAAACCCGCCCACCAACCGGGGCTGGGGGCGGCATTCCGGGGGGAAATAGCCTGGGCCGGGTGCCTTCTGGCCTTCCTATGGCCTGACCGGATCAAAACGGCCTATTTCGCGCCAGAGGATTTCAAGGGCCTTGTTGACCGATTTCTGCACCACCCGTTCGCGGTGCCCCCCCATGCTGAAGGGGTGTACCCCGGTCCCTTCGGGCCCTGCTACAGCCAGGTAGACCGTGCCGACCGGGGCGTCAGACTCCCCCTTGGTGGGCCCGGCGTTGCCGGTGGTGGCAATGGCGTAATCGGCCTGCATCAGGCGGCGGACCCCTTCGGCCATGGCCCGGGCCACCTCGCCGCTTACCACGGAGTGGGTATCGATCAGGGCCTGGGGCACCCCCAGCACCCGGGTTTTCACCCCGGTGGAATAGCTCACGACGCTTCCGGTGAAATAACCCGAGGCGCCGGGCACCGAACAGAGCAGGGAAGCGATGGCGCCCCCGGTAAAGCTCTCTGCGGTAGCCAGGGTGGCCTTTTTGGCCACAAAACGGTCGCACAGGCTCACCTCCAGCGGCACCCCGTCTTCTTCCCCATAAAGGATGTCTGAAATCAGTGTTTTCAGGCTGGCAATGCGCGAGGCGAGTTCGGCCCGCAGTTCGACCGGGTCCTCGCCCCGGGCCGAAAGGCGCAACCGCACCTTGCCCAGGTTGGGCAGGTAGGCCAGTTTCATATGCGGGGGAAGGGCGTCTTCCCAGCTTTCGAGGCGTTCGGCTATGGTGCTTTCGCCCATCCCATAGGTGATCAGGGTCTGGTGCAGCAACACCGGGCGCCTGAAGGCGGTGGTAATCCGGGGGGCCACCTGTTCCCGGAAGAGCTCCTTCATCTCGTAGGGCACCCCGGGCAGGCTCACCAAAACCGCCCGTTTTCCCTGCATCCACATGCCGGGGGCGGTGCCATGCTGGTTGGGCAGCACCGTGGCCCGGCTGGGCACCAGGGCCTGTTGCCGGTTGAGCTCGGTGACCGGGCGCTTCAGGTGGGTTTTGAAAAGGTATTCAATATGGGCGAGCACCTGGGGGTCTTCGACCAGGGTATCGCCCAGGTATTCGCAAAGGGTGCGCTTGGTGATATCGTCTTTTGTGGGGCCGAGGCCCCCGGTGATCAGCACCAGCTCCACCCGCGCCTCGGCGGCCGCAAGGGCCTCCAGGATATGGCTGCGGTCGTCCTGGACCGAGGTGATCTGAAAGACCGAGACCCCGATTTTGTTCAGCTCCGAAGCCAGGTAGGCCGAATTGGTGTCAACGATCTGCCCGATGAGGATCTCATCGCCTATCGTGATGATCTCTGCGCGCATCAGAGGTCGAAATCTTTCCGGAGTTCCGAAACGACTTGTTGCACATCGCGTTTGAGCAGCGGGAAGCGCTCCCTGATCAGGCCCATGTTCCCCTCGTTCTTGCCGAGGGTCTCGATCTCCAGGGCGATGGCCCGGGTCTGTTCCATGCCCAGCAGGTCTACATTGGGTTTGATTTTGTGCGCCAGCTTGTAAACCTGGTCATAGTCGGAGGCTTCAATAGCCTCCTCCAGGTCACTCAGGTCCATGGGCACCTCTTCCAGGAAAACGGAAATGACCGACAGCACAAACTCTTCGTCTCCTTCGGCCATTTCCTTGATTTTGTCAAGACTGTAAATCATTACTTCACTTTTACGGAAAACAATTCCTCTCCTTCCAGTACCCCGACAAGGTAATCATTTGGCGCTACCCTGCCAACCCCGGCCGGGGTGCCCGTAAAGAGGATATCACCTTTTTTCAGGGTAAAGAAGCGGGAGACGTAACAGACCAGCTCATCTACCTTCCACAGCATGTGGTCGGTTTGGCCCTGCTGTACCCACTCCCCGTTCTTCTGCAGGCCGAATCTCAGGTTGCCGGCCCCGTCAAACCGCTCCTTTGGCACCCAGGTGCCGATCACGGCCGAGCCGTCGAAGCCCTTGGCCTTTTCCCAGGGCAGGCCTTTCTCCTTCAGGTTCTGCTGCAGGTCGCGTGCCGTGAAATCAATCCCTACCGTAAGGGCGTCGTAGTAGGTAGAGGCAAATTCGGGGTCGATATGCTTGCCCACCTTGCAGATGCGCACCAGCAATTCCACCTCATAATGGATATCGTCCGAAAAATCGGGGATAAAGAAATCCTGTTCGCGGGGCAGCACGGCAGAATCAGGCTTGATAAACAGGACGGGCGATTCGGGACGCTGGTTGGCCAGCTCTTCGATATGGGCGGCGTAGTTCCGACCGACGCAAACGAGTTTCATTTTTTCTCGGGTTTGACCGGGCCGCAAACCGGCGGCCCGATTCCGGGCCTCAACTGAGGCGGTTGTTGAATTTGCTGAGCTTGATCTGGGTGAGCACTTTCTTGGTGTAAAGGGGGAAGTCGGCGTTGAGCATCCACCCGAAATAGCCCGGTTCCTGCTCCAGCACCTCGACCACCTTGCGCCCCTTGTGCTTCCCGAACCCGAAGACCTCATCCCCGCCCTCGTCGCGCACGATGAAGCCGGCGAAATCGACAGTATCGTTGTGGGAAGAAAAGGCGGCCAGCTCTTTCACGTCATTGGCCAGCCCGGGGTAACGCCCGAGCTGCGCCAGCAAAACCTCATAAGTGGCCAGGGTATCGGCAATGGCGCTGTGGGCGTCGCTCAGGTCCTTGTCGCAATAGAATTTGTAGGCGGCCTCTAAGGTGCGTTTTTCCATCTTGTGGAAAATGGTCTGCACATCGACGGCCACGGCGTTCTTCATGTCAAAGTCTACCCCGGCCCGCAGCAGTTCCTCTGCCAGGAGGGGGATATCGAAACGGTTGGAGTTGAATCCGGCCAGGTCGCAACCCCGCATCATCTGGTAGATTTCGTGCGAGAGTTCCTTGAAGGTGGGTTCTCCCTTTACCTTGTCGTCGGTGATGCCGTGGATGGCTGAAGCCTCCTCGGGGATGGGCACCCCGGGGTTGACCAGCCAGCTTTTGCTTTCCTTGTTCCCGTTGGGAAATACCTTTAAGATTGCGATTTCGACGATCCGGTCTGTAGCGATGTTGGTACCTGTGGTTTCCAGGTCAAAAAAGCAGATCGGTTTACTCAGTTTCAGTTCCATATCGGTACGGATGAATGGCCGCTGCCGGCCATGCCCTGCCCGGGACCGGCCCGGACCAGGGGGGTATCAGAAATCCCGTTCGCTGTCCCAGGCCTCCAGGTAATCGGCCACCGCCCTGACGAACATGCCCCCGAGGGCACCGTTCACCACGCGGTGGTCGTAGCTGTGGGATAGGAACATCTTGGAGCGGATCCCGATGAAATCGCCTGCCGGGGTTTCGATCACCGCGGGCATTTTCCGGATGGCGCCCAGGGCGAGGATCCCGACCTGGGGCTGGTTGATGATGGGGGTGCCGAAAACGCTGCCAAAGGTACCCACGTTGGTTACCGTATAGGTGCCGTCCATCACTTCGTCGGGCTTCAGGGCCCCGTTGCGGGCCCGGGAGGCCAGGTCGTTCACGGCCCGCGCCATGCCTACCAGGTTCAGCTGGTCGGCATTCTTGATGACCGGCACGATCAGGTTGCCGTCGGGCAGGGCGGCTGCCATCCCCAGGTTGATGTGCTTGCGTTTGATGACCCGGTCGCCGTCTACGGAGATGTTCATCATCGGGTATTTCTTCAGGGCCTTGGCCACGGCTTCCATAAAGATGGGGGTAAAGGTGAGCTTCTCCCCTTCACGCCGCTCAAATTCAGCCTTGACCTTCTCGCGCCAGGCGACCACCTTGGTCACATCGACTTCCACAAAGCTCTGCACGTGTGCCGAGGTAGACACACTGTCGACCATATGTTTGGCGATGAGCCTGCCCATGCGGGTCATGGGGATAACCTCATCGCCCTCGGCCAGGCTTATCTCAGATTTGGCAGGCTCGGGCCGCGCCCCTTCGGTTTTCGGGGCGGGCGCAACAGGGGCAGGGCCAGCCGGGGCAGGGGCTGGTTGAGGAGCAGGGGTGGCAGCAGGCGCCGCAGTACCCCGGGTTTCCAGATAGGCCTGCATGTCGTTCTTGGTCACGCGCCCATCCTTGCCCGTACCGGGGATGCGGTCGAGTTCGTCCTGGGAGATCCCTTCCTCCCGGGCCATATTGCGCACCAGGGGGGAATAGAACCGGTCAGAGGAAGAAGCTACGGCAGGGGCAGGGGCTGTCGCCTCACGGGCCTGCTCGACGCGGAGGGCCGCTTCTGCCGCGGCCGGGTGTTCCGGCTCTGGTGCTTCGGTTGCCTCAGCAGCTTTGGCGCCCCCCCCAGGGGCAGGGGCTGACCCATTGCGTTCAATCACCGCCACGACCTGCCCGACCTGGATGACGTCGTCTACCTGGAACCTTTTTTCGACCAGGATGCCGTCGACCTCGCTGGGCACCTCCGAATCCACCTTGTCGGTGGCGATTTCGAACACCGCCTCGTCGGCCTCTACCGGGTCTCCCACCTCCTTGAGCCAGGAGGTCAGGGTGGCCTCGGCCACGCTCTCTCCCATCTGGGGCAATTTCAACTCAAACCTTGACATATTGTTAGCTTGAAGGCTTCTTTCAACCTATTTTTTGCAAAACTAATAAAATTGATCCCGCTTTATTCGAATATTTTAATTGCCCAGGGGCCTGATCGATCCTTCGAACGGGATGCGCTGCAAAATGGATCGCCCCAGGGTTACCTCATCGGCATATTCCAGTTCATCCCCTACCGGGATCCCGCGCGCAATGGTGCTGAGGGTCAGGGGCAGCCCCTGCAGCTGCCTGTAAATATAAAAATTCGTGGTGTCGCCCTCCATGGTGGCGCTGAGGGCAAAAATGACCTCCCGCAGGCTTCCGCCCCGGGCCTTCTCCACCAGGGAATCGATGGTCAGGTCGTGGGGGCCCACCCCTTCCATGGGGGAGATCTTCCCGCCCAGCACGTGGTACAGCCCCCGGTAATGCCCGGTGCTCTCAATAGCCATTACATCTCGTATGTCTTCTACCACGCAAAGGGTCGAGCGGTCGCGCTTCGGGCTGTTGCAAATCTCACAGCTTTCGGCGTCTGAAATATTATGGCACTGGCGGCAGTAACGGATCTGCCCGCGCAGGGCCTGGAGGGCATCTGTCAGGCGCTGGGTCTGGGAAGCGGGTTGCCGGAGCAGGTGCAGGGCCAGGCGAAGGGCCGTGCGCTTGCCGATGCCCGGAAGCAGGGAGACCTCTTCCACCGCCTTTTCGAGCAGTTTGGACGTAATTTCCATAGGCGCAAAATTACAAACCTGGCCTGAGTTTTCCGTATACATGCCCGAATTTTAGGTTTTGGACTTTTTCGTACTTTGGTTCCGAATTGACTGGAGGGCCCGGCAGGGCTCGCAGCAACCCTCCGCACCTATGAATGCATTGCATCTTCTGCTCCTGATCGGGGCCTATTTCTGCCTGTTGCTGCTCATTTCGTACTTCACCGGCAAATCAGATTCGAATGAGGATTTCTTCCAGGCGGGGCGACAGTCTCCCTGGTACCTGGTGGCCTTTGGCATGATCGGGGCCTCCCTTTCTGGGGTCACCTTCATCTCGGTGCCCGGGTGGGTCGAAAGCTCTCAGTTCAGCTATATGCAGGTGGTCTTTGGCTACCTGGCCGGGTATGTGGTCATCGCCCTGGTGCTGCTACCCCTCTATTACCGCCTGGGGGTAACCTCCATATACGAGTACCTCGAGCAGCGCTTCGGGTGGATGAGCTACAGGGTCGGGGCCCTTTCGTTTTTCGTCTCAAGGGTGCTCGGGGCATCATTCAGGCTCTTTCTGGTCGCCATTGTGCTGCAGCAGTTCGTCTTTGACGCCTGGGGCGTGCCCTTCGAGGCTACCGTAGCCCTTTCGATAGCCCTGATCTGGGTCTACACCTACCGGGGCGGGATCAAGACCATCGTCTGGACCGATACCCTGCAAACCCTGTTCATGCTCCTGGCCGTGGGCCTGTCTATCTATTTCATCAACCAGAGCCTGGGCTGGGATCTTTCTGATTTTTTGGCATCTGATGCCCTCAAAGATTACAGCCGCATCTGGCACCTCGATTCCCTGGCCGACAAGAACCACCTGCTCAAATCGTTCCTGGGGGGCATGTTCATCACCATTTGCATGACGGGCCTCGACCAGGATATGATGCAGAAAAACCTCACCTGCCGCAGCCTGGGCGACGCCCAAAAGAACATGCTCTCTTTCAGCGTGGTGCTGGTGGTGGTCAATGTGGCCTTTCTGCTGCTGGGGGCCCTGCTGTTCATTTACGCCGACCGGTTCCATATCGCCCTCCCCCTGATGGACGGCAGCCCGAAACCGGACCTCCTCTTCCCCGAAATCGCACTGAACAGCGGCATGGGTCCTGTGGTGGGCATCACCTTCATGCTGGGGCTCATCGCGGCCGCCTACAGCAGCGCCGACAGCGCACTGACCTCCCTGACCACCTCGTATTGCGTCGATTTCATGGGCATCAACAAAAGGCCCGTGGCAGAACGGAAACAGCTGCGCAAACGGGTGCACCTGGTCATGAGCGGCCTGTTAATGCTCGTGGTCATCATCTTTAAATACGTGCTCGACCGCAACGTGATCGACGGCCTGCTCACGGTGGCGACCTACACCTACGGCCCCCTGCTGGGCTTGTTCTCTTTCGGGATACTGACCCGGTACCAGGTCAGGGATTCCCTGGTATGGGTGGTGGCCGTTGCGGTGGTGCTCCTGGTTGCCCTGCTTGCCAACCTCCCCCCTGAAATGCTGGGCGGGTACCAGATCGGGTACGAGCTGCTCCCCCTCAACGGCCTGCTCACCTTTCTCGGTTTGCTGTTGATCCGCAAAAAGGGGTCGGATGTTGCGTAACTCCCAGGGGCCGGGGATACATGAAACTTCCACCCCCACCCCAGAGCCAAACAAAAAGCCCGGCTAGTGCCGGGCTTCTGCGTTGCATATTCGCGGATACCTAGAAGTGGAACCCGACGCCGATTCCTCCGGCCGTGGTTGTACCCCCTCCGAATTCGGCTATTATTCCTATGAAGTCATTGATCTTGTATTCAACCCCCAGGTGTGCATTCAGGCTGAAATCATCCCCGTCGCCGGTAATAAAACCAGCATCTACACCTGCCCAGATATCCCAGGGCTCTACAAGGCCAAAGAGGCTGTCAAAATAGTAGTCGGCCCGGCCTCCGATCGCCAGGTTGTTATCCCCGCTAAACCAGATGCGGGCTTCGGGCGAAAGGGTCAGGCTAGGGGCCACCTGGAATTCGTAGTTGGCCGAAATGCTTGAATTGTCCCCAAATTTAAGGAAGGCATTCAAAGCATTCCCGTAATTTTCCTGGGCCTGTAAGTTACCGGTCAGGGCAAAAAACAACCCTGCTGCAAGGATCAAAGAGAATAAATTTTTCATAATTCGCTACTTTTCAAAGATTGGTTAACCCCCAAATATATCAAAATCCGGCTTCTTTACCATCACAATCTGCGATTTTCGGGAAGGGCCTCAAGTTGCACCGGTGCCTTGTGCCTTCATTTTGTTAATTATCAGGGAATCCTGTAACGAAGAGAGCCCAAAGGCGTCCTTAAAAGAAAAGCCCAGTGTGGCATGATTGATAATGCCGTATTTTTATAGTTAATGGTTAGTGTTTAGTATGGATTATCAATGAAGGAACCCCGGCCCGAGCGCCGGGGTTCCTGCTTTGGGCCCCTTCCGCTCCCGGGGCCTGGAGTGTTAAAATGGGGGCTTCCTGTAACGTTTGCCGG
>CAYWZF010000077.1:0-14217 GCA_964461555.1 uncultured Robiginitalea sp.
AAATATCCTGGTAACCGGGGCCTCCCAGGGCATCGGGGCCGCCATTGCGGCCAAACTCATGCAAGGCGGCGCGCGGGTGGCCGTCCATTACCACAGCAGCCGGCAAGGGGCAGAAGCACTCCTTGAAGCCTATGGCCGCCAGAATGGCGTGGCCCTGCCTGCCAACCTGGAAAACCCTGAAGAAGTCAGAACTTTGTTTGATCAAAGCGTACAGGCCTTAGGCCATCTTGATGCCCTGGTGCTGAATGCGGGGGTCTTTTTGCCGCATCCGGTCAGCGCCCCCCTTGACCAATGGTGGGGCATCTGGAAAAAAGTCCTTGCCATAAACCTGGATGCCCCTGGTTTGCTTACCCGGCTGGCCCTTGAACATTTCCAGGCCCGAGGCGGCGGAAGGCTGCTTTATATCGGTAGCCGGGCGGCCTTCCGGGGCGAAACGGAGGATAACCTTGGCTATGCCGCCTCGAAAGGGGGCCTTACTTCCCTGGCGCGCACAGTAGCGCGCTCCTATGGCAAATACGGGATAAAGGCTTTCACCATAGCCCCTGGCTTTACCCGTACCGCCATGGCAGAGACAGCCATTGCAGAAATGGGGCAGGCTTTGCTCGATGAAACTGCCCTGAAACAACTGACAACCCCCGATGATATCGCCCCTTTGGCTGCTTTTATTTGTGGCGGGCAAATGGACCACGCCACCGGCACCGTAATCGACATGAACGCCGGCAGTTACATGCACTGACCAGGTTGGCAGGCGGCTCCAGATCTCGCAGGCCGATCCGCTGCGAAAATTTCTGATTCCGGGTGCATAAACTTTTGTTAATACACAATCGGAAAATAGATGGAATCTGTAATTTGGATGCACCGACCGGCTCGCGTGAGGTGGGGCCACAACCCCTGGCCGGTCGATTGGACAAACACATTTACCAGAATTATTCGCATACTATGGACCTATTGCAAAAAGCTTCAGAATTCGAGAGCCGGAAGTGGTCTGGGATCACGACAAGCGACCGGATACAGGCCTCCCGGGATCTTAAAAAACTGATCCTCGACATCAATGAAGTATATAAAAAGAATCGGGACCAGCATTTAATGGATGTCATGAAGCGACTGACAGCCATTAAGCGGAAGGTTGAGGAGCGCCTCAAGGGCGCGCTGGAAATCTGATGCCGCCGGCCGCTGTGAAAAGGAAATGCCGCCCCTCGAAGGGCGGTATTTTTTTTTGGGCAGCCGGTGTATCGCGTAGTATTTGAAATGATTTATGGGCAGCCTGCACGGGCTGTGAAGGGAATGACAGGGCATCTGTTGACAGTTACCTGTTCCGCATTTTACCCGATCTGGATTTCGAAACGCCGGCCCAGCTTCCAGCCGGTATCCCGATCGTAAGACAAGCGCCTTTTGTCGCGGTTCATGTCAAGGGTTTTCATAATCAGGGTCTTTTTCTTAAAGACGAAGGATTGCCCTGGCTGTTACGGGTTTGGTGAGTTTCCTGTCGGGAAATAATCAAAAATCCCAAGGATTTTACCCGGTCGCACCCCCTTTAAAACAGGTTCAAATCGTATCTTTGCGGGGTAGGTCCGCGAACCTGAACCGGACCAGGTCACCAATCGAAACAGCAAAAATTCTACCTCATGAAATTCACCCGTAAAGCGAGCGCCCTCTGGAAAGGATCCGGCAAGGAAGGCAGCGGCACGCTCACCACTGCCAGTGGTGTTTTGGACAAAACACCCTATTCGTTCAACACCCGGTTTACCGATGAAAAGGGAACCAACCCCGAAGAACTGGTAGGAGCGGCCCATGCAGGCTGTTTCGCCATGAAGCTCAGTTTCCTGATCGGGGAGGAGGGATTTACCCCTGAAAGCCTTGACGTAAAGGCCACGGTTACTTTTGAAGACGGGGCCGTTACCCGGGTACACCTCGACCTGATGGGCAAAGTGCCTGGCATGAACGCCGATGACTTCAATCGGGCTGCTGAGAACGCCAAGCGAACCTGCCCGATATCCAGTCTGCTCAAAGCCGAAATAAGCCTGTCTGCGAGCCTGGCCTGATTGCTTGAAGCACTTCTCAGGGGCCCGGGGCCATCGTGGTTTTGTGAATAAAAGTATCTCTGCCTTAGGTACGCACCCGGGCGGAATGCACTAATATTGCGGAATAATTCCGCTACGTATTTGATGGAATCGCGTCCTCAACTGCCCCTGATCATTGCTGCCTTTATCGCTATTTATGTGATTTGGGGGGCCACTTACATGCTAAACAAGGTGGCAGTAGCTGAATTGCCTCCCTTCATGCTGGCCACCATCCGCTTCATAACGGCAGGAGGGCTGATCTTCGGCCTGTCAGCCCTGATGGGCAAAAGCCTGCGCATTACAGGCCGGCAGCTTTGGAATTCAGTGGTTTCGGGGTTTCTCTTCCTGAGCTTTGGCAACGGTGTGGTTGTTTGGGCACTGAAATTTGTCGACAGCAATTTTGCTGCCCTGATCATTGCAGCACAGCCCCTTATGGTAATGGTCATGATGTGGCTGTTTCAGGGCCAGCGCCTGCGGCCCATGTCCCTCTTTGGAGTGGTGCTGGGCATAGCCGGCATTTACCTGCTCGTGAGCCAGGATACCGTGCTGAACAACGAAAATGCGTGGCTCGGGATCGCCATGATCTTCGCAGCCATGCTGGCCTGGGCATATGGAAGCCTTTTTGTGGGGAAGGCAGATTTTCCGAAAAACTATTTCGTGAGTACGGGGTATCAGATGTTCACCGGAGGCATCATGCTGGCTTTGATGAGCCTGGCATTCGGCGAGACCTGGACCAGCCCGGCAACCTGGAGTGCCGAAGCCCTGTGGTGCATGTTGCTGCTTATCCTTTTCGGCAGCATTGTGGCCTTTACCTCCTTCAATTTCCTGCTAAAAACAGTATCGCCTGAGATCGTCTCGACCAATACCTACGTAAACCCGGTCGTGGCCATGCTGCTGGGCAGCTATTTCCTCAAGGAACCCGTGAGCCTGCAGGCCATTATCGCTGCGGTAATCCTGCTTACGGGAGTATACTTCATCAGTACCAACAAGAACTGGAGGCAGCTGGTGCGTTTCCGGCGCAAAGGTATTTGACCCCTATTTGACCAGGTCGAAGCGGTGGGTGTATTTAATGGTCAGCACCTGGTTGTTGAGCCCATCTTCGAAATCGTAGTCCTTTACCACATTGAAGACCACAAACAGGCCGGTGTTGGCGTCTTGCAGCCAGCCAAACCGCGCATTCACGGAAGTGATATTCGATACATTGTTGCGCTGGATCAGGCTCTGCACAAATATTCGGGGCGTGAAGGAGTAAGACAGGCGCAACCCGCCCACAAAGGCTGAGATATCCCCGTTGCCCAGGGAAATATCGCTGTGGCTGAAGGTAAACGAAGTATTGAACCGGTCACCCACCCGAAAGTTGGCTGTTCCGGCGTTGGTGATGCGTTTCCCGTCGAAATAACCACCTATGAAAGTACGGGTGTTGATATTAAAGGCATTGTTTGGATTGGTGATGATAACCAGCTGTAATTCTTCGTTTTTATACAGGCCCACAGGTACGATAACATCTGAGATGGAAAAGGCTTCCAGGACCCGTTCGGTCGTAAAATTGATACCGGTATGGATCTCCAGGCCGCTGCGGAAGACCCAGTGGTTGTCTACATGCAGGAAACCGGTCACCTGCTGGTCGTCAAAGTTCCAGAACCCCCGGTAGGAAGCATGGGGCCTGATTTCCATCATGGCACCTTCCCCTTTGAGCCGGTATGCCTTGAACAACAGGAATTCAGGCTTTCTGTAAGCCGTGCGCTGCAAAAAGCCCACCTCGGGGTTGAAATTTTCGGCTACCTCTGTATATCCGGCATTGAGATCCCACCCGTCCCAATTGTAATTGGCAAGAAATTTAAAGGCATGGTCGTTCCCATCGAGGCCCGGGGTGGTGCTTTTGGCCATGAATCCGGAAATCGTCGCTTTGTTGCCGATACCCCATTTCCCGTCCATGGCATAGACGCGGTTGTAGTCATCCTCTGTAGTGCCCAGCCCGGCCCGGCTTATGAAAATGCCCCCGAGGGACGAACGGGTGCCCCTGAAGTCGTGGTTCACCCGGCCCACCGAATAGTTGTTCTTCTCGATTCCGGCCTCTTCCACGTCGTCAGTGAACATGCTGAGCAGCCCCACGTTGGTCTGGCCCACCTTTCCTGATAACCTGGCCCCTCCGATGATGGGAACCACGCTGCCGTCTTCCCCTATGCCGATGCGACGACTGAAAAACAAATCCACCTCACCCGGGCTGCCCACGCTGAACTGCCCGGCATTTTCGAGGAAAAACGCACGCTTCTCCGGAAAGAAAAGGTTAAACCGGTCGAGGTTGATTTGCTGGTCATCGACCTCTACCTGCGCAAAATCGGTATTGTAGGTCAGGTCGAGGGTCAGGCTGGGGGTTATACTGTATTTCACATCTGCCCCGAATTCGAAATTGGTGTCGGTCTCTGCAGGGTCAACGGAACGGTCGTTCACTCCCTGCCCCAGCACATATGGGATCAGGGTAAGGTTGCCGGGTGATTCCAGATAGAGCCCCGTGAGCTTGCCGGCCATCGACACGCGTTTCATGTCGAACCGCAGCGGGAGGGAGGCCCAGTAAGCCGTCTCGGTCCGCTTGCTGATGTTGCGCTGAAAGTTCATGCCCCAGGTTTTGTTTTGCCCGGTAGCAAAGCGGATGGAGCGCAACGGAATGGCGAATTCGGCACTCCAGCCGTATTCTTTGACCTCGGTCCTAACAGTCCACGAGGCGTCCCAGTTCAGGTTGGTACCCCCGATCACACCTCCCTGCTGCCTGTTGGCATTGACCACGCCAACCCCTTCGTTGTTGATCTGGGCGTCGTATTCCATGCCCTGGGCGTTGGTGCCGAACAGAAACCCGTTCTGTCGGTCGTTATAGGTGTCGATAATAAACAGGAAACTGTCTTCATCGTTCAGGTCGGCATCCCTTCTGGAATCGGAGATCACGATTTTTTCGGGTTCTGAGTCATAGCAAACCACCCCGACGTAAAAGGTGGTCTTGGTATAGGCCACCCGAATAAGGGTGGGCTCTGAGGCGGGCTGCCCGTAATTGGGCTGGAATTGCACGAGCTGGTCGATGGCCGGCACGGCCTGCCATATGGGGTCGTTCAGGATATCCCCGTCCAAAACCGGGTCGGCCTCAAGCCTTACAGCCTGGTAATGCGGACGTCCCGGCACCGTATCGGCAGGGGAGGGTTGCTGCGATCGTGCCGAAAAGGCTGCTGTAAGTCCGAATAAGACCAAAGAGGCCGCACTTCTGAAGCTCATCTTAAGTTGGGTTGGTAGGCGGCTAATATAGTTCATAATCTTTAACCCCGGTTCCCATTTTCCCTGTGCCGTGATGCCTGCGGAAAGTGAAGTCCCACGGGGATCAGAAGATGAATGTATGGGTGTATTTCAGCAAAAAGGCACGTGCCTCCACGGCTGGCAGCACCGGGGTGGAGTCGAACCGTCGGGTGTTCAGGCCAGAGTTGTAGACGATCCAAAGGTCCTGGCCTTCACGAAAATTCCACCTGAAGCGCACGTTCATGGAAAATAAGTCCCCGGCCCCGTTGTACTGGATCAGGGCATTGGTAGAGATTTCACGGTTCAGGGCTGTACCCACGCGAAGCCGGGCCAGGTGGAAACTGAGCTCCTGCCCGCGGTCTTTGAAGGTGCCGTAATTGTAGGCGTATTCGAGGTCGAACTGTATATAGCGCGAGAGGTACCAGGAGGGTGTCAGGGTCAGGGTATGCAGCCAGCCGTCGTAAAAGGTCCCCGTTTCTGCAGCCAGGCCCGTTCGCACCTTCTTGTCTACCGACATGGTATAATTCCCGCTGAGCCTCCAGAAATCGTAGCTCCCCACCGGGATCACCGCATCGCCTGCCAGGGCAAAGTCTTCCTTGAGCCGTTCGTAGGCCTTTTTCAGGGTGAGCCCCCCCGAATCGAGGCCTCGGGCTGAAAAGGTCCAGCTGCCGCCAACTTCGGAAGACAATACGGCCCTATCTGAATTGTCGAGGTAGGTATTCCCGGCAATTTCAGCCTTGTGCCAGATAAACGGCCCTTTGGGCCGCAACCAGGTATTGGAGAAAGCAGCCGACCCGAATTTGAAGTCATTCCGGTCTACAAAGCCGATGCCCGGGTTGTAATCGGGGCCCGAGAGAATAGTACCCACCGTGTAGCCAAACCCCTGCCGGCGCCGCTTGTTGAGTTCCACCGCCAGCCGGCCGCTCTTAAAACCGTCAGTATGCCCGTCGCTTTTGTCATTGTCAAAGGTCTGGGCCCATTGCAGGGTGAGGTAATCGTCTCCCGAAACCTGCACCACCCCGTCGATCCCATAGGCCAGGTTCGCGTGCCCTTCCGTATCGAGCCGGCTGGTGAAAAGGCCCCCGATGTAGCTGTTCTGGTTGAAGACCCGCTTGCGCATGCGCAGGGCCCCGAAGTTCTCGGAAGGCAGGGAATCTAGCGACTGGGTCTGCATGTCGAGCAGGCCGACATCCCACGATTCCATGCGGCCTACAAGCCGAACCCCGCCGTAGATCGGAACCGGGTCTCCGGTGGCGGTCAGGCCGATGCGCCGGCTGAAGAACAGGCGGCTCTGGCCGCCGGTACGGAAATCAAAGATGGATGCGCGCTCGAGGAAGAATTGTCGTTTCTCGGGGAAGAAAAGCGAAAAACGGCTCAGGTTCACCAACTGGTCGTCTGCCTCTGCCTGCGCAAAATCGGTGTTTACTGTAAAATCTGCAGTGAGGTTGTTCGTGATCGAAAGCTTCACATCACCCCCCACGGCTGTTTTGAATTCATCCCTGGCCACATAAGCTGTGCCCGTTTCATTGAGCTCCTGCCTGCGCTCATCGCCCAGGCGCACATAAGGAGTTACATAGAGCTTGCGGCTGGGCTTGATGCCAAACAAGACCACTTTCCGGGCCAGGGAGGGGCGCAAAAAGGCGTAATTGGAAATCGGGGGGATGGGTGGAAAGACCAGCCGCTCGCGTTTGCGGGCCACCTTTCGCTGTACCGAGACCCCCATGACCACCCGGCCATCGGTATCCTCAAACCTAAGGCTGCTGAACGGGATGCGCATCTCGGCGAACCACCCCAGCGGGGTAATGGTGGTTTCGGCATCCCAAAAGGTGTTGAAGTCACGATTGGCCCAGTCGGAAGACGAAATGGTGCCCCCGGTTGCGTCGTTGTAGACAGTCAGGTCGTTCCGGATGCCCGCAGGCGTGGTGGTAAATATAAAGCCCGACTGGTTGTCGTTGTAACTGTCTATCATGATCTCCAGGTGGTCAGACCCGGCGATCCGGTCCCGGTAGAGAGAGGTGGCCCTCACCCCGTTCGGATCGCTGTCGTAGGCGCGCATCGAGACGTAGAAATACGTATCGTCATACGCCATCCTGATTTCAGTCTTTTCGGTGGGGGCCTCCCCGGCATTCGGCTCGTACTGTACCAGGGGCAGGGGAGGGATGGCGTCCCAGGCCGGTTCATCGACGCGTCCGTCGAGCACTACTCCCGTAATCCGGGCAATGGGCATCAAACTGTCTGTCTGGGCGCTGGCCCCGCAAAGCCAGCCCATGGCAAGAAAAGCCGTCACCCATCTTTTTCCAGGAAAGCGGGGAACTTTCATGATTCAAGCGGTTCTGTTTGCGGTCAAAGACCGGGCGTTGCGGTTCAGTGGGCAAACCGGTCAAAAAAGTCTTGGGCATCAACAATGTCGGCCAGGCCCAGAATCCAGCAGGTTTCCGAAACATCTGAGAAATCAAGGCCCCCGGCCGCAACGGAAGTGTTCAGGTAACGTCCGTCCACCCCGTTGTATTGATTAGCCAAATCGATAGCCAACTTCCACACTTTTAATAGATTAGGATCCCTTATTAAATCCTTCCATTTAATTATTTCATCCGATCGGAAACCGGGTGTCCCGTTTCCCGTTGCGTTCCCATCCGGAATTTTATGGTAATTGGAAAATTGCTTCACATAGTCCAGGCTGCCTGCCGAGGTGACTTCCTCATTCCAGTCGCTGTGCTGCACCAGATGAATCCGGTTTCGGGTGTTAATCGCCGGCCTCCTCTGCAGAATTTCCCTGACCAGCACTGCAGAAAAGTCAGACTGCCCGGCTTCGGCAATCCAAACGTTGCCCCCGGAATCGAGGGTTTCGGTCACCACGGCGTATACTTCCAGCAGGGCCCTTCCGAAATCGGAGTGCGCATCAGACCAACGGCCCGGGAAGGCCGCCTCGAACAATGCGTTCGGGGGCACATAAAGGCCCTCTTGGGTGCCATAGGCGCCTGCAACGGCATATGCCTTTACAGATCGATAGTCGGGATGCCCAAGCAGCGTAGACAGGGCCGCAACACTGTGCAGGTCGTCTACATCGGTTTTGCAATCAAACTGGGCCAGGAGGAGATCTTTTTCCAGGTCAAAGCGTTCGGCATCGCGCATCTGGGCTTGGAGCGGGCCTGTCCAGGTCAGGACTGCAGCCGCCAGGGCCTGGAGCAGGAATCGGATTGGTGCCATCCTGATTCTTTTATTTAAATGTACTGAAATTGGCCGGGATTCCCCGGAAAATCATGGACCTTATTCGTTTTCTTTTCCGACGTTGTGCAGTTATCCCTATTTTTAAGGGATAAAATTAAAAGCAACTGCACATATGACTCAAAACTACAAGCAAGCAAGGCTTCTGCTTTCGGTCCTCCTGATTGCGCTGGGCTATTCCTGTAAGGAGCAGGGAGGGGAAGAGGCTGTAAAGGAACTGGTACAATACGAGGAAGCCCCGAGCAACCTGCCGCTTGACCGGTTGACCCTCCCCCCGGGTTTCAAAATCGAAGTATACGCCGACAGTGTTGACGGGGCGCGCTCCATGGCCATGGGAGATAATGGCACCCTCTTCGTCAGTACCCGGAACCTCAAAACCGTCTACGCCATACAAGACCTTGACCAGGACTACAAGGCCGATCATATCACAGTGCTCGATACTACGCTGGAAGTGCCCAACGGGGTGGCCTTCAGGAAAGGGTCGCTCTATGTGGCCCAGGTAAACCGGCTGCTGCGCTTCGACAGCATCGAAACCAGGCTTGACAATCCGCCGGCCCCGGTGGTGGTCTATGAAGACTATCCCACCGAGTTCCACCATGGCTGGAAATACATCGCCTTCGGGCCCGACGATAAATTGTACGTGCCGGTCGGCGCGCCTTGCAATATTTGCGACTCGGCGGTGGTAGATGAGCGCTATGCCAGCATCACCCGAATGGACCCCGACGGGAGCAACCGCGAGATCGTCGCCCACGGGGTTCGCAATACCGTTGGGTTTACCTGGCACCCGCAGACCGGGGAGCTCTGGTTTACCGACAACGGCCGCGACCTGATGGGGGATGACATCCCGCCCTGCGAATTGAACCGGGTAAGCGAGGCAGGGCAGCATTTTGGATATCCGTTCTGCCATGCAGGCACCATCAGGGACCCCGAATACGGGGATCAGCACTCCTGCGATGAGTTCGTGCCGCCGGTACAGGCCCTGGGGGCCCATGTGGCGCCCCTGGGGGTGAAGTTTTCGGCGGGTGCCATGTTTCCTGGGGAATACAGGCATGATGCCCTCATCGCCGAGCACGGATCGTGGAACCGGACGCGCAAATCGGGCTATCGTGTCTCAAGGGTGGCGCTCGACGGCAATACCCCGACCGGGTATGAAGCCTTCATAGAAGGCTGGCTCGACGAAGAAACCCAGGAAGCCTTTGGCCGTCCGGTTGACCTTTTGTTTCTGGAAGATGGTTCCCTGTTGATATCCGACGATGTGGCCGATGCGATCTACCGGGTTACCTACATGCCCCCGGATGGCGCCGGCAGTTAGGCTTGCCTGCATCTTTGAGGCTCCGGGGTTCAGATCGGCTGAATATGGTATAATATCATGTTTTGAGTACATGGGGGCTCCTAAATTTACCCCTAATTCAAGATCCATTTCCATAACCTAGACCAATACGAACCATGAAAGTATACGACGAGAAGCACATCAAGAATATCGTGTTTGTTGGAGCCCACGAAAGCGGCAAAACCACCCTGGCCGAAACCATGCTCTTCGAGGCCGGCCTGATCAACCGCCGGGGCACAGTAGAAAACAAGAACACGGTTTCTGACTACCACGAACTGGAGCAGGAGCGGGGCACTTCAGTTTTCGCCACACCGCTCCATACCGAATGGAGCAATTACAAAATAAACATTATCGACACCCCCGGCCTTGATGACTTTATCGGGGAGATCCTTTCCTCAATCAGGGTGGCCGATACCATCGTTACGGTGCTCAATGCCCGAAACGGGGTAGAGGTGGGCACCGAGATCATATGGAATTACATTGACAAATACAACAAGCCCACTTTGTTTGTGATCAACCAGATTGACCATCCGAACGCCCGCTTTGACGACACTTTTCGAGACATCAAGGGGCTGGTGGGGAACAATGCGGTCAAAGTACAGTACCCGGTGGTGGTAAGTGGGGCACAGGGCATTATAGACGTGCTGAAAATGAAGCTCTATAAATTCCCCCCTGAAGGAGGGAAGCCTGAGAAGCTGCCCATCCCTGCCGATCAGCAAGAGCTGGCTGAAAAACTGCACAACGAATTGGTGGAGAAGGCTGCTGAAAATGATGAAGCCCTCATGGAGCTGTATTTCGAGAAAGGAACCCTTTCGGAAGACGAAATGCGGCGGGGCATCAAGGCCGGGATGCTCCACCACGAACTTTTCCCGGTATTTTGTGTTTCAGCCCTGCAGGATATGGGCAGTGGCCGTCTGATGGGCTTTATCGACAACGTGGCCCCCGCAGCCGCAGAACTGAAGCCGGAACAAAGCGTAGAGGGCAAGATCGTGGAACCCACCATGGAAGCCCCGACGACCCTGTTCGTGTTCAAGACCCTGCAACTGCCCAACGTGGGCCAGATAACCTTTTTCAAGGTAAAATCGGGGGTCGTCAGCGCCAACGACAAACTGGTCAATTCCCGAAACGGGGAGGTGGAAACCCTGCACCAGCTTTTCATCATGGACGGGAAGAACCGTACCCCGGTCAATAAACTGGTGGTGGGCGATATCGGGGCCACCATCAAACTGAAATACACCGAAACCAACGATACCCTCAGGGCCGAAAACCACGAAGTGACCATCAGGCCAATAGCGTTTCCGGAGCCCCGGACCCGAAAGGCCGTATCTGCCCAGCAGCAAAACGAGGAAGAGAAACTGAGCGATGCCCTCAGGAAGTTGCACAGCCAGGACCCCACCATTGTGGTGAGCTATTCGAATGAACTGAAACAACAGATACTGGGCTGCCAGGGTGATCTGCACCTGGCCGCAATAGATTGGATGCTTGAACACGTGTATGGCATAAAGGCAAATTTCGAACAACCGCGCATTGCCTACCGGGAGACTATAAACCGGTCTTCCACCTCAAATTACCGCCACAAGAAACAGTCGGGAGGGGCCGGCCAGTTCGCCGAGGTGCACATGAAGATAGAACCCTGGTACGAAGGCATGCCCGATCCTGAAGGCTTCAGCATCAGGGGCAAGGAAGAAATCGACCTGCCCTGGGGCGGCAAGCTGGTTTTCTACAACTGCATTGTGGGCGGGGTGATCGACCAGCGGTTTCTGCCGTCCATTAAGAAGGGGATCCTGGAGGTCATGGAGTCGGGGCCGCTCACCGGTTCCTATATCCGAGACGTGCGTGTGATGGTTTACGACGGAAAGATGCACACGGTCGATTCTAACGACATCTCCTTCAAGATTGCCGGGGCTCATGCCTTCAGGGCGGCCTTCCTCAATGCCGGCCCCCGCCTGCTTGAACCGATCCGCGAGCTGACCGTCAAAGTTCCGGAAGACATGGTGGGCAGCGTGATGACCGACCTGCAATCGCGCCGGTCTATCATCCTGGGCATCGACAGTACCGATAACTACCAGGTGCTGAAGTGCGCCACCCCTGAGGCGGAATTGTACGGCTATTCCACCAACCTGCGGTCGCTCACCCAGGGCAAATCGACCTTCCAATCGGTATTTTCTTCTTATGAGGTAGTGCCAGACAACATCCAGCAACGCCTGGTGCAGAAGCAGGACTAGAAAGGCCGGTGTAACACATGCAAGAAAAGGTGCCCTGGATCCCTGTAAAAGGAGGTCAGGGCCCTTTTCCTTTTATCCGAACCGGGTTCAGGGTGAAATTCCGTACCTTGGGTAGACAAACCAAATGCACGCGCCATGACCCACCGCAGGGATTTTCTTAAAAACAGCTCACTGGCCGTTTTCGCGGCTCCTTTCATCTCCTTTGACCCCAGGCAAAACTGGTCGCTCAACCCGCTGAAAGCGGCGACGGCAGAAGGGGAGGAGTATTGGCAAATGGTGCGGAAACAGTTCCCGCTCAAGGCCGGCCAGACGTATTTCAACAATGGCACGATGGGGCCCACGCCCGGATACGTCCTCGATAAGATGATGCACCACATGATGTACTGGAATACCGAGGCGGCTACGGTCGATTACAAGAACGGGTCGGGTCCTGAATTGCTAAGCGGGTATTTCGCCTATGAGGAACTGCGAAAAAAGCTGGCCGAAATTGTGAATGCCGACTTCCGGGAACTATCCATCACCCAGAATGCCACCTTCGGGATGAACATGGTAGGGATGGGGCTCGACCTGAAAGCAGGGGACGAGCTGTTGAACACCAACCAGGAACACGGGGGCGGGTTTGCCGCCTGGCAGCTGCTGGCCAGGCGCAGGGGATGCGTTTACAGGCAGGCCACCCTGCCCGAACCGGCAAACGACCCCCGGCAAATCGTGGAGGCCATTTTCAGGGAGGTCACCCCGAAGACCCGGGTCATCGCGGTCCCACACATCGTTTCGGGTTTCGGCACGGTCATGCCGGTGAAGGAAATTTGCGCAGAGGCCCGCAAGCGGGGCATATTTACCGTGCTTGACGGCGCCCAGTGCGTGGGCCACATAGCTGTAGACCTTAAAGACATCGGGTGCGACGCCTATTATTCCAGCCTGCACAAATGGTTGCTCGCCCCGCCCGGAAGCGGCCTGCTTTATGTGAACAAAGACGTGGTGGGGAAGGTCTGGACCACCCTGGCCAGTTACGAGTGGGACAACCAGGAAGATCCGGGCTTCAGGCTTATGCAGTACGGCACCGGCAATCCTGCCCAGATAACCGGCTATGATGCGGCTGTGGACTTCTTCAATACCATCGGGCAAGACCGATGGATCGGACGCATCAAGGAACTGGGCGTTTACCTCCGAAATGGCCTGAAAGAATTGCCCAACGTGACCATTCATTCCTCGACCAACGAAGAACTGGCTGCCGGCATCACCACGTATTCGGTGGCAGGCATTTCAGGCCCCGACCTGCAGCGCACCATGTGGGAAAGGGAGCGCCTTCAGCCGCGCTCCGTGGGGTCTGACGTAATCAGGCATTCGGTGCACATCTACAATTCCAAAGAAGAAATAGACCGGGCTCTGGGGGTCATAGAAGGGCTCCGCTGATCGATTTCGGGTACATTTGGCGCCTGAATTCATGCAGCCATCCGGCTTCATATTGGAGCTGTGGTGCAAATTCCCGGAAATCGGGAATCCTGTGGAATGCCAACAGGGGTTCCGGCAAATTTCGCGGCGACGGCCTTCGGGTTGGATGACGGTTTGACCCTGAATGCTGTCGTTCGTCTAAAAATTGATGTGCAGCTATATAGCTTCACGTATTTTTAGCGTTCTACAGGAGCGTTATGGACTTGAGAAGAGATGTATTTCAGGCGATTGCCGACCCAACACGACGGGAAATCCTGGCCCTTGTTGCCAACAGGGCCATGACGCCCGGCGCCATTTCCATACACTTCAGGGCCACCCGGCAAACGGTGTCGAGGCACATCAAAATACTGGTTGATTGTGAATTGCTGCTACAGGAGAAAAACGGCCGGCAGATCTTTTACCGGCTAAACCCTGACAAGGTCAGGGAGATCGCAGATTTTGTGCAGCCGTTCCGCAAATTGTGGGACGACCGGGCAAGCACCCTCGAAGAACTCATGAAGTATTACGATACCGAGGGCGGTTGGTAAAATCAGAACGGGCGAATTCTGGATTGGGAACCCGACATTCCACAGGAAGGGTTTTGCGATACCACTTTAACGCCATCATCTGGCATGGCCTCCGGTCGATGGTTTAATTCCTCAACGGT
>CAYWZF010000078.1:0-13902 GCA_964461555.1 uncultured Robiginitalea sp.
CTCTTCCTGAGGCCGGCCATCCGCTACGATATCAACAAATGGGCCTATGCACAGGTCGGGCTCAAAACCCTCGGGTTTGCGGCAGACTGGGTCGAATTTGGTGTAGGGTTCCGGCCATTTCGGTGGTAGGGAGCAGCTGATTTGATTTATCAGATATCGATGGCATTACCAACAGGCCATCCTGGCGGGGCATTTCATTCTAAGTAATTTATTCCCACTCATTCCACCAATGGCTGTTTGGGCACCTGAGTCGAAGACACCCTCCGGAACCTGAGCCTCATAAGGATGCCGCGCCTCTTCATGCGGGATATCAAAAGAATATATTCTGCCCCCCGAAACACCTATGTCTAAAATTATCTTTAAATTAATCCCGTAAAAAAACCAAAGCAAACCACAATGAAACGCATCGAAAGTGAAATAACCCAGTACTGGATTCACTTCCAGGCCCAACATGCAGAAAGCAAGCACAAATATCCGAGTGCTCTTATAAAATGCTATCACGGGGAGAACTATGTCTTGCAGCTTTCTTTCTATCCTGACGGCACCAAATTGCCTGAAAACCACTACGACAAGAGGAACAAACTCGTATATCTGCGGTATCCGCTATCCATGTACGTGCATGCCATGGACATACTTCGCAACGAAAAGCCTGTATTCTTTGAATACTCCCAGGAACTGAACCAGGGATTCCTCAGAACCGGACTCGAGCCTGTAGGGGAAGGGGAATACGATGCCGACTACAAATCCTGAGCCTGCAGGGACTGGTAATAGCCCACCCTATACTAAATTGCCTCCCGGCATTTTGAAATATACCCCGGTCTTTCCGGGGGCCATAACCCCTGGTATTTGCCTTTTAATGAGGCAATCTGACTACAGGGATCTGATCAAAGGGGCTGCGCATTGCAGCCCCTTTTCTTTGCCCCATAATAACCTGTTGCCGGCAGCATCTGCCTTTGCGCCATGGGAGTTGGATGCCGTTGGATCATGTTTGTTGCCACCCTTTGCCGGCCCGGCGATCGGTTTGCGCGTTGTTCTGCCGCACATAAAGTTCCCGAAATCTCTTCCTAACCTTGACGTAACGAGAAATCACCCCCCAAATGGCCCTGAGTTTTCAACAGTCCATTGAAAAAAAGAATGCCGCCATGCCCTTCTGTTATCCTCGCCAAGGCATTTCTGCATGGGAGTTCAAAGCCGGTTGAGGGGGTGTTTTGCGCCCCGTTTTGGCATCGTTGAAAAAACTGTTGAAAAGCTCTTTCAGGGGGGGTACGATTTTATCGAACAAAGTTTAACCTTTACAGAGGTCTTTGATCACCCATTCAATTTTGACGAGCAAATGATTTTTTCAGAGCCTATCTGGAACGGTGATTTGTTCTGTTTGCGCGAAAAAAAGAACAATGTAATTAACTGATATATAGAGAATTAAAATTTGGGGCAATGGAAGTAACGCATATTATCAAACGAGATTACAGCACGAGTCCTTTCGATCTGGAAAAAATCACCAATGCCGTGGAGAAGGCCATGATGGCTGTGGGGCATGGTTCCCGGAAGGATGCGGAAGTGATCTCCATGAAGGTATATGAAACCCTGCTGGGCAGGAAGGAATTGGATGCAGCTTATACACCTACCGTAGAGCAGGTGCAAGACATCGTGGAAGACAAGCTGATGGGCAGTGCGTTCCACGATGTGGCCAAGGCCTATATCATCTACAGGAACCAGCAGGCCCTGAAGCGCCGTTCGAATATTTTCGAGAAACGCGTGAACCTGAAGCCCTTCGAATACCCCCAGTTGTACGAGTACACCAACGCCATCCGCCACTCGTACTGGATCCATACCGAATTCAACTTCACCAGCGACGTGCAAGACTTCAAGACGCGCCTCGACGACGTGGAGCGCAGCGCCATTAAGAACACCATGCTCGCCATCTCCCAGATCGAGGTGGCCGTTAAGACCTTCTGGGGCGACATCTACCACCGCATGCCCAAGCCCGAGATCGGGGCGGTGGGGGCTACTTTTGCCGAGAGCGAGGTGCGCCACCACGACGCCTACTCGCACCTGCTTGAAATCCTCGGCTTGAATGAAGAGTTCAAAGACCTGAAGAAGAAGCCCGTGATCATGAAGCGGGTGCATTACCTGGAAACCGCCCTGAAAAACGCCAAGAGCGAAGACAACCAGGAGTACGCCGAATCTATGCTGCTATTCTCCCTCTTCATCGAGCACGTGTCCCTGTTCTCGCAGTTCCTGATCATCATGGCGTTCAACAAATACAAGAACCTGCTCAAAGGAATCTCCAATGCTGTGGAGGCCACTTCCAAAGAAGAGCAGATCCACGGCGATTTCGGCATCGACGTGATCAAGATCATCAAAGAGGAGAACCCCGACTGGTTTGGCGCAGGCTACGATGCCAAAATCCAGGAGCTCTGCCGCCTGGCCTTCGAGGCTGAGAGCGAAGTGGTAGACTGGATCTTCGAGGCCGGGGAACTCGAGTTCCTGTCCAAGCGGGTCATCAATGAATTCATCAAGAACCGCTTCAACAAGTCGCTGGAGAGCATCGGCATCGAAAAGATATTCGAAGTAGACCCGGCTGCCCTGGCAGAGACCGAGTGGTTCGACGACGAGATCATCGGCACCAAACACGGGGATTTCTTTGTCAAGCGATCCATCAACTACAGCAAGCGTATCCAAAGTATAACCAGCGAAGACTTATTCTAAACCATGCACGAGAACACATCCACCCAGCAGCAACTGAAAGAAACCAGGACAGGCGAAGCAGACCAACTCATCCAGGCCCGGAAGGAAACCCTCCGGGAGACGGGAAGCCAGCCTGCAGAACCGGCTTTTGAATGGCTCACTGAAAACAGCCGCAAATTCCTCGCCTCGGGCTACCTGGCCGAGGGGGTGACCGCCGAGCAGCGCATCCGCGAAATAGCCAACCGGGCCGAAGAGATCCTTCAGATCCCCGGGTATGCCGACAAATTCTACCGGTATATGGGCGAAGGCTTCTTTTCCCTGGCGTCTCCGGTTTGGTCGAATTTCGGAAAACAGCGGGGCCTGCCCATCAGCTGCTTTGGTTCGCACATCGACGACGATATGGGCAACATCCTGTACACCCAGTCTGAGGTGGGCATGATGTCGAAGCTGGGCGGGGGCACTTCCGGGTTTTTCGGCAAGATCCGCCACCGCGGGGCCCCGGTCAAGAACAACGGCTACGCTTCGGGGGCCGTGCATATCATGCAGCTGTTCGACCGCATGGTAGATGTGGTAAGCCAGGGTTCTGTGCGCCGAGGCCGCTTCTCGCCCTACCTGCCCGTGGAGCACAACGATATCCATGAGTTCCTCGAAATAGGCACCGAGGGGAATACCATCCAGCAGCTTACCCATGGGGTGACCGTTACCGATAAGTGGATGGAGGAAATGATCGAGGGCGACGAGGCCAAGCGGGCCATCTGGGCCAAAGTGCTGCAGCGCCGGGGCGAAATGGGATATCCGTATATCTTCTTCCGCGACCACGCCAACAACGGGGCGCCTGAGGTATACCGCGAGAAGAACCTGCAGATCCACGCCAGCAACCTCTGCACCGAGATCATGCTGCCCTCCAATGACCAGTGGTCATTTGTCTGCGTGCTTTCGTCTGTCAACCTGCTGTATTACGACAAATGGAAAAACACCGATGCGGTCGAAACCATGGTGTACTTCCTCGATGCCGTGCTGGCCGAATTCATTGAAAAACTGGAATCGTTCCGCGATTCGGAAGACCGGGAAGACCGGCAGACCTTCCTCTTCATGGAGCGG
Source organism: uncultured Robiginitalea sp. (assembly GCA_964461555.1). Lineage (GTDB taxonomy): Bacteria > Bacteroidota > Bacteroidia > Flavobacteriales > Flavobacteriaceae > Robiginitalea. The sequence continues at coordinate 3,790 of CAYWZF010000078.1, forward strand.
GCCTACAACTTTGCCAAGGCGAACCGGGCCCTGGGCCTGGGGGTTCTGGGCTGGCACTCCCTGCTGCAATCCAAGATGCTCCCCTTCGACAGCCAGGAGGCCTACGACCTGAATAGCGAGATCTTCCGCACCATCAAAGACCGGTCATACAAGGCTTCTGCCGAGCTGGCAGAGCGCTTTGGCGAGCCTGAGGTGCTCAAGGGCTACGGCCGTCGCAACACCACCCTGAACGCCATCGCCCCCACCACCTCCTCGGCCTTTATTCTGGGGCAGGTAAGCCAGGGGATCGAACCGATCTGGTCGAATGTCTACGTAAAAGACATCGCCAAGATCAAGACGACCATCAAAAACCCCTTCCTGGAGAAGGTGCTCGAGGAAAAAGGGAAGAATACCCCCGAGGTATGGCTCAGCATCCGCGACAACGACGGCTCGGTGCAGCACCTCGACTTCCTGACCGAACATGAGAAGGACGTCTTCCGCACCTATTCCGAAATCGACCAGCTGGCGATCATTTACCAGGCGGCCAACCGCCAGAACCACATCGACCAGGGGCAATCCATCAACATTCTGGTACACCCCGATATGCCGGTGAAGGAGATCAACAAGATCCACGTCACGGCCTGGAAGCTGGGGCTTAAGTCGCTGTATTACCAACACAGCATGAACGCTGCGCAAAAGTTCCGTCAGAAGAAGGAGTGCACCAGTTGCGAAGCCTGATCCCGGAACTGCTATGGGAAGAAAGCCGGACTTTTTAGGTCCGGCTTTTTTCATTTTCAGAATGCATGCCGAAATTCAAAACAGGGTCAGGCGTTGAGGGCGCCTATCAGGTAGGCCAGCAGCACGCTTATCGCCAGGCCAATATTCACTTTGGCCAGGTCGCCTGCCACGAGTTTGTAGGAGGCCCGGAGTTCCTTTTTGTTGAGGCGGTATTTCAGGGCTACTTCCCTTCCCGCCAAAATGCCTATAAAGGCCCAGGTTGTGCTCATGGGTACGGTGGTCAGGTTGCCGAATACAAATAGCAAGGCGCCGTAGCTGAGGTCGATCAGGGTGGCAGACCGAATGTTTTGTGTGTTGGCCTTCTTATTGACAATTTCCTGGATTTTCCCGCCTCGCGCTTTGAAGATGTAGGCCATGATGGCCAGAATCACCCCGAGGGAAATCAGCAGCTGGGTTAGGGTGAGCGACCGGGGCAGGAACACGAAAATATTGGCAAAATCCTGTATGAGCCACTGGGTCCAGAGAAAGGCGGTGGAGCCCCACTGGGCGGCCAGCCAGAAATGTTTCTGTTTGCGGATGTCCATCAGGCGCAGGGCGGCCCCTGACTCCAGCCGGCGTGCGATCAGGTAATACAGGCCCAGAGAGAAGAGCAATGCCAGGAAATACCCGACAACCGATTTGAGCAGCATTTTTTCTATGAGCTGGCCCGAGGAAAAAACACTGAGGATCATAAAGGTGGTGCTAACCGGAATGCCCAGGCGGGTAATGATCAGCAGCGAGAATGGGGCCAGCAGGTACCACCAGTGTACGGTTTCGGGCAGGGGGATATGGCCAAGGCGCCCATAGGACGGATCGCCTCCGTGCAAATACCAGCTGATCAGGAGGGTGGCCGTGAGGATGCCAGCGGCAAACCCCCATAACAAAAGCCAGGACCTGGTGTGGTTGGATGATAAAAAAGTGCCCAGTGTCTGTATAACGTCGTTGGCGATAACGGCATAGGAAGCCAGCAGGAATCCTAAAAAACCCAGCGTGAGCATGGCGGCAGAATTGCCGGGTGAAGGTATAAAAGAAAATGAGTGGCCCCTATCGGAACCCCTGAACTATTTTTTTGGGTGCCCTGAAAATTGGCAATCCGTTAACGCTACTTGTACGTACATTTACTTTGAGATTATACTGTTGTGGTTCTAAACCTTTTTGCTGCGGTACTCCTGTTCTGGAATGCGGCAGCATGGGATTCCGTGGATGGCTCACTACCGGCTGCCTCACGCAGCCCGCAGCCGTGTTGCCTGGCCAGCCAGGATTTTTCGCCTGAATTTCCGGCCCTCGAAACGCCTGCCATACAGCTCACCCCCTGCTTTCCGTCCTCTCGAAGCCGTGATAACCTTTTTGCAACAAGCCCTGCGATTTCGGGCCTGGCCCAGGCCATTTCTCCATTTCCCGTCATGGGATGGCAATCTCAGAAAGCACTCCAAATCAATGGTTTGCGAGAATGGCAGATGCTCTTCCCCTTCCATTTCTTCCTCTAAAGCTTCCCGATTTTTCTGAGCCGAACGGCATCCACTGATTACGTGCACGGAGCACCTTCCAATGCACCCTTTTTTACACCCTTAATTGTCTGTATTATGAGTATTACTATGGGAATTGTTTCCCTGCTTTTAACAGTCGTCATATTCGGCCCCTTTTTTTGGGCCGCAACCATGGGCAAATCCGGAACCCGGGCAATGAAACGCCAGTTCCGGCAAACGGTGAAAGACCTTGACCTGAAGCTGGTTCCCAGCGAACAATGGGCCAATTTCCTGATCGGCATCGACAGCCAGAAAAACGTGCTGCTCTACATCAGCGCGACAGGCCAGGGCCAAACCGTGCAGCGCCTGGCACTCACGGGGCTGCAAGATTGCCGGGTAGTGACCCAGGAGCGCGCCTACCGCACAAAAAACCGAAGCGAAGAGATGCTGGAGCGGGTAGAGCTGGAACTGCGGTTCGGGCACAAAAAAGAACCCGTTCGGTTGTTGTTTTATCAAAAAAGCGACGCCTATGGCGAGCACCTCGAACGGCAGCGTGCCGAGCGCTGGAAAGACCATATTTTAAGCCTTGCCGCACCCCGGACACCGATCCGGGCGGCGGCCTGATCAAATAATACCATCCAATCATGGGAACCACACTGGCATTGATCCTATTTTCGGCAGGGTACCTGCTGATTGCCCTGGAGAACGTTGTGCACCTGAACAAATCGGGGGTAGCCCTGTTTACAGGCGTCATTTTATGGGTTCTGGCCGTGCTGGGCCTGTTGGGGGTTCCGGTGGCGCACGAAGAACTGACCCACCACTTTGAATCGATTGCCGAGCTGCTGTTCTTCCTGCTGGCGGCCATGGCCATAGTGGAACTTATCGATACCCATGACGGGTTCAGCTGGATCCAGCGGGAGATTCGCACGGTTAATCCCCGCAAGCTCTTGTGGGTCTTTGCCTTTTTTACATTCTTCCTGTCGGCCGTTCTCGATAACCTTACAACAACTATTGTCATGGTTGCCCTGATCAAAAAGTTCCTGAATTCACGGGCCGGGCAATTGTACTTCGCGGGGTTTGTGATCATAGCCGCCAATTCCGGGGGGGCCTGGTCGCCAATTGGGGATGTTACCACCATCATGCTCTGGAACAGCGGCCATATCAGCACGGGGGCCATTGTGAGCGATACGTTCATACCCAGCCTGATTTCGTTGCTGGTACCCCTGTTGTGGGTTACCATTCGCCCCCCCGTAGAGCTCCGCGGCACGCTGGTGCGCGATCAAAAGCAGGAAGTTGTGCCCAACCCGGAAAGCAGGGCGGTACTGATGGCGGGAGTGCTGTTGCTGCTTTGGGTGCCCCTGTTTAAATTCATTACCCATTTACCTCCTTTTATGGGGATGCTGTTCAGCCTCTCTGTGCTTTGGCTGGGTACCGAACTGCTGCACCGCAGAAAAACCGAAGAGCTGAAGAAGCAATTCTCGGTAGCGGGGGTATTGCAGCGGATCGACACCCCCAGCGTGCTCTTCTTCCTGGGTATCCTTTTGGCGGTAGGCGCCCTGGAAGCCATTGGTGCACTGCAGGTGCTGGGCGATGGCCTGGCGGCGGTTTTTCCTGACTTCCACTATTCGAATGCCCTTTTGGGCATCCTTTCTTCCGTGGTCGACAACGTGCCATTGGTGGCCGGGGTGGTAGGGATGTACCCGCTTGAACTGTACCCGCCAGACCATGAATTCTGGACCCTGCTGGCATTTTGTGCCGGTACGGGGGGCAGTTTGCTGGTCATCGGGTCGGCTGCCGGGGTGGCTGCCATGGGCCTTTTAAAAATAGATTTTATCTGGTACCTGAAGCGGATCAGCCTTTTGGCTTTACTGGGGTATGCGGCAGGGGTGGGCTGGTTTGTGGCCTGGAATTAAGTTGGGCCTGAGGGGATTTGGGAAGGGGGCTGTGCCCCCCTCCCCGGGTTCAATTTAGCCCCCCGCCCTGCAACCTCCCAACACCTTTCTGCGCCTCCTTCCGCCCCGGGAAGATTTAACATTTCAGAACTGGGAAATATTCCAAAAAAACGGAAAATATCCATAAATTAGCATCCCCCTTTTTTCGAAAAGCGAGATGCAACGAACCATTTTACACCTCGATCTTGACACGTTTTTCGTGTCGGTCGAGCGCAAGCTCGACAGCCGCCTGAAGCATAAGCCCATACTGGTCGGGGGCCTGAGCGACCGGGGCGTGGTAGCCGCCTGCAGCTACGAGACCCGCGGCTACGGGGTGCACTCGGGCATGCCCATGCGCATGGCCCGGGAACTCTGCCCCGAGGCGGTGGTCATCCGCGGCAATGCCGGCACCTACGGCAAGCATTCCGACGAGGTTACGGAAATCATCAGGGAGCAGGTGCCCCTGTTTGAGAAATCGAGCATCGACGAGTTCTATGCAGACCTTTCGGGCATGGACCGTTTCTTCGGCTGCTACCGCTACGCCACCGAGCTGCGCCAGCGCATCATCAGGGAAACCGGGCTGCCCATCTCCTTCGGGCTTTCGGGCAACAAGGTGGTCTCCAAGATGGCCACCGGAGAGGCCAAGCCCAACAACCAGCTGAAGATCGACTTCGGTTACGAGAAACCGTTCCTGGCGCCGCTGTCGATCAAGAAGATCCCCATGGTGGGTGACAAGACCTACCAGACCCTGCGCAACCTGGGCCTCCGGCAGATCCGCACCCTCCAGGAAATGCCCCTCGAAGTGATGCAGCGGGTGCTCGGGGCCAACGGCACGGTGATCTGGAAGCGGGCCAACGGCATCGACAACAGCCCCGTGATCCCTTTCTGCGAGCGCAAATCCATCTCCACCGAACGCACCTTCGACCGGGATACCATCGACGTGGTGCGCCTGCGCGGCATTTTGATCGCCATGGCCGAGAACCTGGCCTTCCAGCTGCGCCGGGGCAGCAAGCTCACCGCCTGCATCTCCGTGAAGATCCGCTATTCGGATTTCAATACCTATTCCAGACAGCTGCACATCCCGTACACCTCGGCCGACCACAAGCTGATCCCCCTGGTGCTGGACCTGTTCGAACGCCTCTACGACCGGCGGCTGTTGGTGCGCCTGATCGGGGTGCGCTTCAGCGACCTGGTGCCGGGCCATTACCAGATCAACCTGTTCGAAGATACCGAGGAGGCGCTGCGCCTCTATGCCGCCATGGACCGCATCCGCGAGCGCTTCGGCGACAAGAGCGTGCTGCGGGCCTCGGGCATGGGCGCCCGCACCATCGGGCGGATGCACAACCCCTTCAACGGACAGCCGCCTGCGGTGCTTGCTCATCGAAAACAATGAGAAAATTCCAAATTCCAAATTCCAAATTCCAAAGAGTATGAGAAATGAAAAAGTTTACAACCTGGAAGAAAGAACCTATCAATTCGCCAGAGACTGTCGCTTTTTGGTCAGGCTACTCCCCAAGACCATCAGCAATCTCGAAGATGCAAAACAGCTGGTTAAATCGTCTGGCTCGGTAGGAGCCAACTACATTGAAGCCAATGAGAAACTAGGGAACAAAGATCTGGTTATGCGGCTTAAGATTGCCCGTAAAGAAGTCAAAGAAGCCGGCTATTGGCTCAGGCTTTTGAAAGACTGCAATGGTAAATATGCTGAACACATCGAGGCGTTGCTCGGCGAAGCCACTGAGCTCAGAAAAATATTCTCTGCTATTGTGAAACGTACCGAAATAATAGAAAACAGGTAATCATTCCAAGCGTACTAACTCCCCTCAGGAATTTGGAATTTGTGTATTTGAACTGTCATACATATTACAGTTTACGCTACGGCACCTTCTCCGAGCTGGAATTGCTGGAACTGGCCCAAAAGAGCGGGGTGCGCTGCCTGGCCCTCACCGATATCAACAACACCTCGGCCGGGCTGAATTTTGTGCGCCGGGCCCCGGAGTTCGACCTGCGGCCCCTGCTGGGGATCGACTTCCGCAACGGCATTGCCCCCTGCTTTGTGGGCATCGCCCGCAACAATGAGGGGTACCTGGAGCTCAACCGTTTTTTGTCTGCCCACCTGCACGAGAAGCGGCCCCTGCCGCAGCGGGCCCCGGCCTTTTCGGACGCCGTGGCGATCTACCCCTTTGAGGCGGTGCTGCTGGCCGAAATGGAAGATTTTGCCCCCCACGAGTACATCGGGATCTCGGTGCGCGACCTGAGGCGATTGCCCTTTTCCCACCTGGTCGAATACCGCGACCGGCTGGTGGTGCTGCAGCCGGTGACCTTCCGCGACAAGCGCGACTTCAACGCGCACCGCCTGCTGCGGGCCATCGACAACAACACCCTGCTCAGCAAGCTGCCCGAATCGGAGCAGGCCCACCCCGACGATTGCATGTACCCGGTGGCCAACCTGGCGGCCGCCTTTTCGGAATACGCCTTCATCCTCGAGAACACGCAGGCCCTGATGGATGGCTGTGGCATCCATTTCGATTTCTCGGAGGCGCGCAGGCCCCAGAACCTGCAGACCTATACCGGCAGCCGGGAAGAAGACGAGGCCCTGCTCGAACGCCTTTGCCGGGAGGGGATGCCCTACCGATACAGCGATCCCGGCCCGGAAATCCACCGCCGCCTCGAGAAGGAGCTCGACCTGATCCAAAAGAAGGGGTTCGTCTCCTATTTCCTCATCAACTGGGACATTGTGAGCGAAGCCCGGCGCAGGGGGTTCTTCTACGTGGGGCGGGGGAGCGGGGCCAACAGCATCGTGGCCTACCTGCTGCGCATCACCGATGTGGACCCCATTGAGCTCGACCTGTATTTCGAGCGGTTCATCAACCTGTTCCGGGCCAACCCGCCCGATTTCGACATCGACTTCTCGTGGCGGGACCGGGACGAGATTACCCGCTATATTTTCGGGCGCTTCGAGCACGTTGCCCTGCTGGGCACCTACGTGACCTTCCGGGAGCGCGGCATCATCCGCGAACTGGGCAAGGTCTTCGGGTTGCCCAAGGCCGAGATCGATGCCCTTTGCGCGGGGCAGTACGAATCTTCCCGCCTCGACGGGGTGGCCCGCCTGGTGCTCCGCTACGGGCAGCTCATCAAGGGGATGCCCAATTACCTGAGCGTCCATTCGGGGGGCATCCTCATCGCCGGGAAGCCGCTGCAATGGTTTTCAGCCACCCACCTGCCCCCCAAGGGCTTCCCCACCACCCAGTTCGACATGGTCATTGCCGAAGACGTGGGCCTGTACAAGTTCGACATCCTGGGCCAGCGCGGGCTGGCCAAGATCCGGGAAGCCCTCGAGATCGCCCGCTGCAACCAGCCGGAGGCATACGCCGGGGTAGACATCCACGACCTGCGCCGCATCAAGGCCGACCCGTTGGTGAACAACCTGATCAAAACCGCCCAGTGCATGGGGTGCTTTTACGTGGAGTCACCCGCCATGCGCATGCTGCTCAAAAAGCTGGAGGTCGACAATTACCTCGGCCTGGTGGCCGCCAGTTCCATCATAAGGCCGGGGGTTTCCAAAAGCGGGATGATGCGCGAATACATTTTGCGCCACCGCGATCCGGAGCGGGTCAAACAGGCCCACCCGGTGCTGCTCGACATCATGCCCGACACCTATGGGGTGATGGTCTACCAGGAAGACGTGATCAAGGTGGCCCATTATTTTGCAGGCCTCAGCCTGGGCGAAGCCGACGTGCTGCGCCGGGGCATGAGCGGCAAGTTCCGGTCGCGGGACGAGTTTGAGCGCATCCGGGCCGTCTTCATGAACAACTGCCGGCAAAAAGGCTATGCCGAATCCCTGATCTCGGAGATCTGGAACCAGGTGGCCAGCTTTGCAGGGTACGCCTTTGCCAAGGGGCACTCTGCCTCCTATGCCGTGGAGAGTTACCAGAGCCTTTTTCTGCGGGCCTACTTCCCCCTGGAATACATGGTGGCCGTGCTCAACAACGGGGGCGGCTTTTACCGCCCCGAGAGCTATGTGCACGAGGCGCGCATGCTGGGGGCCACGGTTCACCCGCCCTGCATCAACCATTCCGGGGTGGCCAACCGCATCGACGGCACAGACATCTACCTGGGCTTTTTGTACCTGAAGGAGCTCGAAGCCCGGGTCATGGACCGCATTGTGCGGCAGCGGCAGCTGGGTGGGCCTTACACCGGCCTGGAAGACTTTCTCGACCGGGTGCCCATCTCCATCGAGCAGCTCGGCATCCTGATCCGCATCGATGCCTTCCGCAGCACGGGGGCCGAGAAGCACCGCTTGCTCTGGCAGGCCCATATGCTGCTCTCGCGGGGCAAGGTGAGCGAGCACCCCCGCCTGTTCCCGCCCCAGCGCACGAATTTCCGCATCCCGGAGCTGCAAGGCACCCGGCTCGAAACGGCCTTTACCCAGTTGGAGCTGCTGGGGTTCTGCCTCTGCAGCCCCTTTGAATTGCTGGAGAAGCCGGTGGCCAACCGCAACGGCAGCCGCCACCTGCCCGATTTTTTGGGCCGGCTCATTGACATCTACGGCTACCTGGTCACGGTGAAGAACACCCAGACGCACACCGGCCAGCGCATGTACTTTGCCACTTTCATAGACCTGTACGGGGAGGTTTTCGACACGGTGCTTTTTCCGCCCGTGGCGGCCCGGTACCGCTTCAGGGGGCGGGGCATTTACCGTTCCTACGGGAAGGTGGTCAGCGAGTTTGGTTTTCTGAGCATCGAAGTGCTCAAAATGGAAAAGCAGGACTATATCCCAGACCCCCGCTATGCCGAGATGAAGACCAGCCAGCGGCTGATGCTGGCAAAAGAGGCTTCCCGCCAGGCTGCCCCCGCCTCCCCATCCCCGGATGGGGCCGGGCCTGTTTCCTGAAAAGCGCCGGCACGGCCAATTGGCAACCGCCGAATTTTAAGGGCCAAAAATTGGGGGTTTCACAAATTGGGCAGCCCCACTTTCCCAACCCCGCAAAAATGTGCCTGCGATTCGCCTGCCGCCCTTTTTTTTATGAACTTCAGGGGAAAAGGAGCCAAACCGGCACCGACCGCTAAACACGAAACCTATGAAATCCAACAAAATGCACCGCAGGGAATGGCTTCGCACCACGGCCCTGACCGCCGGCGGGCTCGGCCTGCTCCCGGTGTCGGGATTCTGTGAAACCCCACGCACCTCCGTGCGTATAGACCGGGCCGGCCGGGCGCTTTACAGCCCGTTCTTTGCAGAATATCTTCCCGGGGCCTGGCAACCCGACGCCCTCCCCGCCCGGCTGAATGCCAACGAGAACCCGTACGGCCCTTCCGAAAAAGCCCTGGATGCCCTTCGCGGGGCAGCGGGCACAGGCAACCGCTATGCCTGGAGGGAACTGATGGGGCTTATCGAAGCCATTGCCGGATCAGAAGGGGTAAGCCCCGAACATATCATCATGGGACCCGGTTCTTCCGACCTGCTCGAAAAGACCGCCATGGTCCTTTTCAGCCAGGGCGGCAACGTAGTATCGGCCGACCCTTCGTATATGTCGCTGATTCAGGTGGCCCAGGCCTGTGGGGCGCAGTGGAAGCCCGTGCCGCTCAAGGCCGACTGGTCGCACGACCTGGAAGCGATGGAAGCAGCCATCGATGCCGATACCAAACTGGTGTATATCTGCAATCCCAACAATCCCACGGGAACCCTCACCCCGGCCGATGCTTTGCTCGAATTCTGCGACCGGGTCTCTGACAAGGTTCCCGTTTTTGTAGACGAGGCCTACCTGGGCTTCCTGGAAGCCGACGCCCGCCAATCGGTGGTTTCCCTGGTGGCAAAAGGCAAAAACGTGATCGTGGCGCGCACTTTTTCCAAAATACACGGCCTGGCCGGGTTGCGGGTGGGCTACGCTGTTGCCCTGCCAGAAACCCTGAACCGGCTTCAGGCCATTACCCGGGCCGGCATGGGGATTTCGGCGGCC